>CAKKRD010000039.1:17938-29143 GCA_919902515.1 Nitrosomonadaceae bacterium
GGTGACAGCGAACGCTGGCTTGAACTGTGGGACAAAAAATCCACTTCCAAGGGAGTACCGAAAATGTTGTGGTACTTCTTCGTGACCGGTCTCAAGGGTAGCGTCCAGAGCGCGGCCATGTTGCTCGCTCAGATGACAGTCATGCGCCTGAAGTTCCTGAAGAAAGTCAATTTCAACTTGCCACTTGCCCTGGAAAAAATCAGCCTATACTTGCCATTCAGACAGCATATGGAAGAGTTGCAGGTTGATACCGGGCGTGGTTTGCTGCTCATCAAGAACACCATCCTCGATGCGCAGGCGAACCGGCGCAAAATCCCCCGGATCGGCGGCAGTCCCACCAAAGCACACCTCGAGGTCAATGCCGAGATGGGCACCAGGAGTGCTCAGCCGTCCGGCAAAATACTGAACCGGCGCAAGCTCCCCAGGATCCTCCCCAGGGATGCCGCCAAGGCCATTGCCGGGATCGATGCAGAATTCGGCAAGATGACGAACCGGCGCAAAATCCCCAGAATCGTTCCCACGGATGCCGCCAAAACCGCGGTTAAAGCCATCACCGGGATCGGTGTAAAACTCAGCAACATGGTGAATCGGCGCAAAATCCCCAGAATTGGCCCCAGACCTGCCAACAAGACAGATGCCGGGATCGATGCCGGGACAGATGCCAAGAGTGCTGCAAAGTCCGATAAAAAGACAAAAATATAATGGGACCCAGCCTCCATACCGATAACAACCGCAATACCGCCACCTCCACGTGGCGGCAGCAAGCCGGCGAACGGAAAAACCGGATGAGGTTCCTGCTGGGCTGCCTGTTGGGTCTGCTGGTCAGTCTGCCCGCCATGGCTGAGGAAATCCTGATTCCGCTGCAAAAGCTTACACCGCACTCGCTGATAAAACTAAAGTGCATTGGCGACGCAGCATCGCTGGAAATCCCTATTTCCGACCGCTGGCACGTCAAAAAAGTTACGCTCAACCTGCATTACATCTCGTCCATCAGCATGATTGGCGATCTTTCCCAACTCGTCATCAGAATCAACGATGTCCCCATCGCCCAGGTCAAACTCAACCCGCTGATGCCCGATGCGCTGCTCGCGGTGAACGTGCCACCACAGTACCTGAAACCAGGCTACAACAAGCTCAGCTTTGCGGTTGCCCAGCGCTATTCGACGACAGGATGCGAGAATCCATGCGCACCGGGCCTCTGGACCGACATCAGCATGCAGGATTCTTCATTGCAGGTCGAGTATGAGCTCAACCCAGTGCCGTTGAAGCTCTCATCCATCGCGAAATTTTTGTTCGATCCAAAAACCTACCCCGAAGCGCACGTTAATCTCATCACTGAAGACCGCTCCGCGGAAAATCTGACCCTTGCTGCGCTTATCGCTTCCGGGGTCGCACGGCATTACGATTACCGCAAAGTAACTTTCGGTGTCTCACCACAAATCAGACCCGGTGTGGACAATATCGTGATTGGGCGAACCGCCTTCATACAACAGTTTCTGGGGCCATATCAGCTCTCTCTGGGCACGGTGAAAGGCGGTTACCTTAAAGTGTTCCCGCTGCCAACTGACGGTGGCGCGGATAATGCGCGCGCGCTGGTGGTAGTGTCCGGAGAAAATTTCGATCACGTGAAAATGGCGGCGCTGACCTTTTCCAATATTTCTTTCGCTTACCCCGGCACACAGGAACTCAATGCTTTCGAATTCAAAATGCCCGAGGTAGCGTCTTATGGCGGGCGCGATGTCCTGACCGCCAATAAGGTTTATGATTTTAAAACACTGAACTTCCCTACCTCCACCTTCCAAGGCATGAACCCTACCGGCAAGGAATTGAGCTTCCGCCTGCCGTCGGATATGTTGGTCCTGCAGAATCACTCTGCCAAGTTGATGCTTAATTTCGCTTATGGCTCCGGCATGCGCGAAAGCTCCGCCATACATGTAGTGGTTAACGGCATCTCAGCACGTGCAATCCCACTCAATGATAAAAACGGGCATTTCATACAGAACTATCAAATAGATTTGCCCACCTATTTGTTCAAACCCGGCGCCAATGTCATTTCATTCGGGCTGGAACTGCACCCCGAACTCAAGGAATGCGAGTTGACGTTGACGAATAATCTGTTCGTCAGCATATTTGACAACTCAACCCTGGCATTCCCGGACATGCCGCATTTCGTCGAGTTGCCCAAGCTCGAACTGCTCATGCTTAACGGCTTCCCCTTTACCCGCTGGCCGGACGGTTACGATTCGCTGATCTACCTCACGGACCCCTCTTCCAATGACGCGGTTGCTGCCGCACTGAATCTGGTCGGTCTGATGACACAAAAGAACGGCTTCCCGTTACTGAATATCCGGGTCGGATTTCACTCTTTGGAAAAGTGGAAGGGCGATGTCATTGTCATTGGTGATCAGAAAACCATGCCTGATGCGTTGAAAGCGAAATCTCCGCTACACACCAGCAACACCTCTTTGATCCCCTACCCGGTGGTGCGAGGCTGGCAAAATGAAACAGCCACCTTGGCGCACAGCCGCCAGATCAGCGCGCTGGGTGAAGGCAGCGGGTTGTTGATGCAATTCGAGTCACCGTTTCAAGTGGGGCGAACGATCATGACGCTTTCTGCCGATGAGCCCGCGGACTTGTATCGCCTGGGCGAAGCTTTGCTCGATCCCGAAGTGCAAGGGCAAATTTATGGCGATCTGGTGCTGGTGGAGATGACGCAGCCCAAGTTCAGGGTGACCAGCATGATGGTGGGCAAAACCTATGCGACCGGCAAGCAAGGAGATGTATCGTGGATAGACTCTTTCCTGTATGCCTATCCTTATGCTTACCATGCCTTGCTGGGCTTGCTGATACTGGGTCTGGCCTTCGCAGTGTACGTGTTGCTCAAGCGCTACCGCGCCACGCGCAAGCTGGGGGAAGCACAGAAGAAGGAACCGAAGAAAGAATGATTATTTTTCGTCCGGGATGGGGATGGAGTAGTTGATGGTGCGTGACTCGTTACCCATGCCGACCTGGTCACCCACCTTGTCGCGCATGGTAAGAGCCAGCACCAGCAGTAGCGGGATCAGCACGATCAGGATGAGTTTCAGTTTGGAGGTGGGCTTGGGGGCCGGTGCGGCGGGTGCGGCACCCTCTATTCTGTCGCGTTCGATTTCTTGCGGGTTCCAGAACGCCTTGTATGCGTTGTAGGGCTCTTTCTTGCCTTTCAGCGTAACCTGCTTGACGAAGCGGCAATAAATTTCGCTTTTATCGCTCAAGGCGTTATAGGTGTCTTCAGACATGAAAATATCGCCCGGGGTGGCCGACGACTCGAAACGCGAGGCAGTATTGACGGCATCGCCGAAAATATCATTCTTTTCCACGATACACATGCCGCTATGCAGACCGATACGCATCAGCACCGGAATTTTGAACTTCTGCGCCATGTTGAGCTCGTCCATGCCGCGCTGAATCCGCACTGCGGCGCGCACCGCGTCCAGTGCGTTTTCGAAGGTAGACAGGGTGCCGTCGCCGATGGATTTGATGAATACGCCGTTGTTCTGCTGGATCGCCGGCATGACGATGTCGTTGTGCTCCTTGATCAGCATGCGGCTGACCATGTCGCCCTCGGTTTCAGCGATGGAAGTAGAGCCCTTGAGGTCGGTGAACATGATGGTGATGAACTTGGTGAATTTCTTTTTCAGCGCGGCTTCGAGCTTCGCCTGCTGCTCAAGAAACAGCTCGATATCATCGCTCTCCTCTGGCTCTGGAGGCGGGTTTCCGTTATTCTCGGTCGTCATGAGTGCTCGGGCTCCGCAGGAACATAACAGATCGAATCTTACATGAATTTTTTGAGTACCCGCATGTTTAGTAGAGCATATGGTAGCGATTGCTTGAGAATGCTGTCAGCATGGGTGGCCGCTTTCCTGCTGCTGTCCAGTATGGGCGCAAACGCAGCGGCGGCAGACTGGCCACTGTTCAAGCAGCGTTTCCTGCAACCTGAAGGGCGCATCATCGATAATGGCCGCGACAATACCATCAGCCATTCCGAGGGTCAGGGCATGGCGATGCTGCTGGCCGTTCATCACGACGACCGTGCCGCATTCGATAATATGTGGCAGTGGACCCGGCAGAATCTGCAGGTGCGGGATGACAAGCTGCTGGCCTGGAGCTGGTCGCCCAGCGACGGCGTGAGCGACAAGAACAACGCTGCCGACGGCGATCTGTTCGTCGCCTGGGCGCTGCTGCGCGCCCAGCGCAAGTGGCAGGAACCGGCCTATCTCGCGGCTGCCATGGAAGTCATTCAGGACATCCGGCAAAAGTTGCTGCACAGAACCAGCCGGGGGATCGTTTTGCTCGCAGGCACGGAAGGGTTTGACCGGCCGGAAGGGGTAGTGATCAATCCATCCTACTGGCTATTCCCCGCACTGCAGGAAATTGCCCAAGCCGACCCTGCGCCCGAATGGGCGGAGCTGCAGCAGACCGGCATCAATCTGTTGCTCGAAGCACATTTCGGCCGTTGGGGACTGCCGGCGGACTGGATCCTGCTGGCTGACAAACTAACTCCGGCAGCGGGTTTCCCGGCGCGTTTCAGCTACGATGCAGTGCGCATTCCGCTGTATCTGTTATGGGCGAAACGCGAAACAGCCGAACTGTTGCTGCCCTTCCGGGGTTATTGGGGACACTTCAAAGGCGCGAAGTTCATGCCGGCCTGGACCAACCTCAATGACGACAGCATCGATTCCTACGACGCTTCGCCCGGTATCCGCACCATCGCCCAACTGACGCTGGCTCATCCTAACCTGCGCTCAGTGCGGTTGCCAGCACTGGGGCCCACCCAGGATTATTATTCCTCGGTGTTGCTGCTGCTCGCAAAAGTCATGCTCAGAGAACGCGGGCGTTGAAATTGCATGTTCTATTCAAACTGATTCTGGCTATTCCCTGGCTGGGGCTGATGGCTCCCTCCCTGGCTGCGGCTGAACCGGTCACTCACCGTGACTACTACTCCATCCAGGTTCTATCCGGCACTCCTGCAGCAGTGAAGAGTGCTTGGCAGAAAGCACAGGATCTGCCTTTTGCGCGCATCGAAAAGCATGCCGGCCAGCACAAGCTGCGCATCGGCTACTGGAGCAGCAAAGAGGAAGCGGAAAATCAACTAGCCGGAATGAAAAATCATTTCCCCAGCGCTTTCGTGTTTGCAACCGAATATAAGCCGGGTGAAATACTGCTGGGCTGGTCAGCGGATGCCGCCAAACCACCGGGAAAACCGGCAAATACAGGTGAACAACCCATCGCGGGCACGAGCGGTCTGGTCAAACCTCTGTCCGCAGCCTCCAATATCGTTTCTGCTACCGCGGGCGGGTCGATCGGATCTCAACCCGCATCGTCCAATATCGTTTCCGCTGCTGCAGGTAGATTGACCGGCTCTCCACCTGCATCGTCCAACATTGTTTCGTTGCAGAAAAACACCCAGCTTAATGCCACCGCCGCTCCTGCTATCCAGCCTGACGTCGCGGCTCCGGAAGAAAGCCGTGCAACGCCAGCGGAATCTCCCGCCCCATTACCCTCCTTGGCCAAAGCGGCAGTTACCGAGCCCGCCAAGAAACAGCAGGCAGAGATGCCGGACGAAACACCACTGTGGCAGTTGCTGCAGAACGAGCAGTATGACGCGCTGCAGGCGGGAATCGACCGCATGCGCGCCAGCCATGGCAAGTGGCAACCGCCGCAGGAGTTGCTCAGCCTGCTCCAGCAAGGCAGGCTGCGGCAGAAGATCGAGCAGGCAATCCACAACAAGGACGCGACTGCACTCGCGCAGTTGGGGGAATTGCATCCTGAAGATTTTGCCTGCTCGCACGTCGACTGGGCTTGGGCTCTGGCCGAGGCGCAGGTCGCGCTGAAACAGACGGATACCCTACGCCTCATCCTGCAGCGGCTGATCCCCGATTGCAGCGAACAGGATCGCCTGGCAACGCTTTATAAAGCCAAATCCTGGCTGGATGCTGCCATGTGGGAAGCATTGCTCGAACGCGAGGCGCAGACAATCCGCAGCAACGAAGGCGAGGCCAAATTCCGCCGGCTGCGCTATGACCACGGCATGGAGAAACTACTGGCAGCGCATCAGGCGCAAAACCAGGCCGCATTTCGTGCCCTGTTGCTACAGCTTGGTGGCGACATCGAGCACTATCGCGATGCTGATGCCGCCCTGCTCGGTGGCTGGCATTACTTCAATGCGCAGGAAACGACAACCGCTGTATTATGGTTCAGCAAAGCGCTGGCGTGGAACCCCGAGCAGCATGATGCTCGCAGCGGGCTGGCACTGAGCGCGTTGCAGGACAAACGCTTTGGAGAGGCTAAGCGTTTCGTCGACGCATTGCCCGCCGGCATTGAAGGCAGACAGGAACTGCTGAACACGGTGTCGGCTGCCATGGCGCCCGGGCCGAGGTTGCTGGCAATGACAGGGTCCGAAACGAATACGGGAGTCACCTACTCAGCCACCTATGCCGGGGTAGTCATGCCGATACACAGCCGCCTGGGCGGCTTGGGAAACGGGATAGTGCAACGCCTCTGGGTGGATCGTTTGACCTACTCCTATGACAGTAGTGGCCAGCAAACTCAGGCGGTGCAATCGGGTATAGAGGGCTCGCTCGGCTACCAGAAATCCGGGCCGTGGGGGTCATGGGCGACATTTGCCGGGGCGGTGTATCGCGATACCCAGTTGTCGCCGGACGACCCGGGTAACCCCGCGCGCGGTGGAAAATTTCACGGCAGAATCCAGCTCGAAGGCGAACGTATCCTGAGCAAGGATTGGCGTGCGAATGTCATTGCCAGTTATGTCACCGGGCAAAACAGCTATTGGGCGCGCGGCCGCCTGCTCTACAACCTGAACGAGCGCATGCTCACCGGTCCGGAAGCGATCACCCTCGGCGACCCTCGTTTCCAAATCATGCAATATGGGTGGGCCATGATGGGACTCAGGGTCTTGTTCGGAGCGGACGTTACCCTACGTGGCGGCGCAAGAAAGACGCAGGATGGAACTACCATGTACCTTGGTCTTGAACTAGCACGACCGTTCTAACGGTTCATTTCCCCGGCGGGGAATCCAGCAGTGATACTGCTGCTATAATGCTGTTTTCCGTCGCGCGCCCAGACCATGCACACACTCATTTGCGGTTCCATCGCCTACGACACCATCATGGTGTTTAACGACCACTTCAAGAATCATATCCTGCCGGAAAAGATTCATATTCTGAATGTCGCCTTCCTGGTTCCGGACATGCGCCGGGAATTCGGCGGCTGCGCCGGCAACATTGCCTACAATCTGCAGATGATCGGCGGTGCGCCACTGATCATGGCCACGGTGGGTGATGACTATCAGCCCTACGACTACCGGCTGCAAAAACTGAATCTGGCGCAAACCCATATCCGTCCTGTGCGCGATACGTTTACCGCACAGGCATTCATAACCACTGATCTGGCCGACAACCAGATCACCGCATTTCATCCCGGCGCGATGAATTTTTCCCATCAGAACCACGTAACCGATGCAAAAGATGTGAGCCTCGGCATCATCGCCCCGGACGGGCGTGATGGCATGGTGCAGCATGCGCGCGAGTTTCATGAGGCAGGCATCCCTTTCCTGTTCGACCCCGGCCAGGGACTGCCGATGTACAACGGCGAAGAGCTGCTGGATTTCATCAACAAAGCCGATTACGTCGCGGTCAACGATTACGAGGGCCAGCTATTGCAGGAGCGTACTGGGCGCACACTGGAAGCGCTGGCAAAACTGGTCAAGGGTCTGGTGGTCACAAAAGGAGCAGAGGGGTCGGTGATTTATGCCAACGGGCAGCAGATTGAAATCCCGTGCGTCAAGCCCGATGCGATGGTCGACCCGACCGGTTGCGGCGATGCTTATCGTGCCGGACTGCTGTACGGCATCGCCAACAACATGGACTGGCAAACGAACGGACGGCTGGGTTCGCTCATGGGCGCGCTGAAAATCGCACAGCGTGGCGGACAGAATCACAGCTTCAGCCGGGATGAAATCGGGCAGCGTTATTTTGAAGCTTTCGGCAATCGCATTCCATAAGGAGGACACAATGAAACATATTCTGGCGGCAGCATTGATCGGTCTATCCACAGTCATATTGAGTGGCTGCGCAACCGGTTTGGGGGGCAGCACCTATTCCCGTGATCAGGCGCGGCAGGAACAGAGCGTACGCACCGGCGTGGTGGAAAGTGTGCGTGAAGTGCAGCTCGAGGGCACCCGCAGCGGTGTGGGCGCGGTGGCAGGCGGCGTGGCGGGCGGTATCGGTGGCAGCTATATGGGGGATAGCACACTCGGCGCCCTTGGCGCGGTGCTCGGCGCGGTCGGCGGCGGACTGATAGGGCAAGCGGTCGAGGAAGGGGTGACGCGCAGGAAGGGAGTGGAGATCACTGTCAAACTCGACAACGGCTCGCTGGTTGCGATTACCCAGGAAGTGGAAGCGAACGAAACTTTCAAGCCCGGCGAGCGAGTGCGAATCCTGTCGGGAGGCGGAGCTTCACGGGTGACGCATTAAGAGTGCGTGGCGAAAACAGGAGATTGCCACTATTGATGCGATAATGGCGGCATGAACAACACCCCCGGTTTACTGACACGAATCCTTCGTTCCACCCGCTTACTGTTGCACGTCATTTCCGGATTGGTGCAATCCGCGATATATCCGCATCTCAGTCAACCGGTGCAGAAACGTATGGCGCAGAACTGGTCGGCGGGTCTGCTCGCGATTCTCTGCATCAGATTACGCTGCAGCGGTATTCCACCAGCCGTCGGGGTGCAGCGGGTGATGCTGGCAGCCAATCATGTTTCGTGGCTGGATGTGTATTCGCTCATCGCCGTGTGCCCCGCCCGTTTCGTCGCCAAATCCGAGATCCGCAGCTGGCCGCTGCTCGGATGGCTGAGCCAGAATGCAGGCACGCTGTTCATCGAACGCACAAAACGCAGCGACACCGCCCGCATCAATCAGGACATCAATAATGCACTGACTATCGGCGATCGAGTTGCGGTATTCCCGGAAGGCACCACCAGCGACGGCACCGTATTGCGGCATTTTCATGCGTCGTTATTGCAACCGGCAGTGACCGCCGAGACCTTGTTATACCCGGTAGCGATCCGCTACCATGATGCGATAGGGCAGATCAGCAAGGCGGCGGCATACGTCGATGTCTCGCTGCTGGAATCGCTGCAACAAATATTACGGCAGCCGTGGGTTGAGGTGGAATTGATCTTTGCCGACCCGGTCAACAGCAGCGGGAAAAACCGGCGAGAACTGGCACGTTTTGCCGAGCACGCTATCGCCAGCGCGTTGTCCCTGCCGGTGCCGCACAAGGCACCTGGAAAACCTTCCGGTCTTCCAGCCGCACAGCCGTGAGGCTCCCCCCCCACAGACAGCCAGTATCCAGCGCGATCAGGTTATTCCTTATCTGCAAATCCAATGCCGACCAGTGACCACAAATGACCGTAGCTTCCCGGCTGGCACGATGCGGCGTTTCAAACCAGGGTACATACCCGACCGGGATGTCCTGCACTTGGCCTTTGTAAGAAAAATTCATTTTCCCGTCAGGGGTGCATACGCGCATGCGTGTCATGGCATTGGTGACCACCCGCAAGCGATCATATTCGGCGAGACTGTCGTCCCAGCGATCGGGCTGATTGCCATACATATGTGAGAAAAATTCACGGAAATCATTGCCGCGCAGCGCGGCTTCGACTTCCTGCGCGAGCGACGCGGCTTGTGCCACATTCCATGTCGGCAGCAAACCGGCATGCACCATGACATAATCATTCTCCACATGCAACAGTCGCTGCTGCCGCAACCAGTAGAGCAACTCGTCCCGGTCAGGCGCGGCTAGTATCTCCTGCAGCGTGTCGCTGCGGTGCAACCTGACGCAACCTTCCGCAACCATGAGCAGATGCAGATCATGATTACCCAGCACCATGAGTGCCGCATTGCCCAATGCCTTGACGAAACGCAACAGGATCAGCGAATCCGGCCCGCGATTGACGATGTCCCCCACCAGCCACAGCTTGTCTTCTGCAGCATCAAAACCAAGCAGGTCAAGAAGCTGCCTGAACTCCTTATAACAACCTTGTAGATCACCGATTGCGTAAGTAGCCATGTGGAGATAGTGCAGCAGGAATGTCGCCGCGTCATACAAAAAATAAGGGGCGGTCTGGAACCGCCCCTACACTGACTAAATGCTGTAGCAAATCACTTCGCCTGACTCACCATGTAATCCACCACCGCTTTGACATCGTCATCGGAGAGACTGGCGTTGCCGCCTTTGGCGGGCATCGCGCCCTTGCCCATGATCGCACTGGCGTAGAGCGTCGCATTGCCGTTCTTGATGCGCGGCGCCCATGCTGCTTTGTCACCTTGTTTGGGTGCGCCCGCTGCCCCACTGATATGACATGCGGCGCAACTGGCGGTATAGATCGCCGCGATCTTGTCCGCGCCGCTGACAGCTGCAACCGGGGCAATAGCCGCCCCTAAGTACTCATCGACCGGTGGCAAGTCGCTTGCCAGCACCAGTTCGCCCACCGGCTTCAAGCGCTTGGCTACGGACTCATCCGTCAAGGCAGGGTCATTTTTATCCACCGAAATACCGCCAGCGGCATACTGTGCCAACAACACGACGATCGCGATTGGAAACACAATCGCGAGCAGCAGAACTGTAATTAATTGTTTCGGCGTCTTGATGGCCGAGGAATGCTCTTCAGTGTCGCTCACAATAACTCCCCATGGCAAAAGCGATTAATTGTATATCTTCAGGTTCTCTGATGCAAAAATACGCATACGACTACGTTGGACGGATGCTGCGAAAAAAGCTATCCTAGCGCTCGCTGCAGCATTAGGGGTGCCCTAAATCTGATGCAGCCCCATTTGCGCCCATAGCTCAGCTGGATAGAGTACCGCCCTCCGAAGGCGGGGGTCACACGTTCGAATCGTGTTGGGCGCGCCAATATTCTTATCATATATTGTTTCGGTCTTTCGTAGGCACTTCTCCGTCATCAGTTATCACCCTTCTTTCCCGGAACCCATGTTTCCACTCAGAGAGGATGCCCACAACGAATAAAACCGCCTGAGAGGCGGTTTGAAATCATGAGCAGTTTACTCTGCCCGGTGTTTTGGTAGGCGCGATTGGACTCGAACCAACGACCCCCACCATGTCAAGGTGGTGCTCTAACCA
>CAKKRD010000040.1 GCA_919902515.1 Nitrosomonadaceae bacterium
CGGACAGTATGGCATTTTTTATTCCCAGTCAAGATATAGTCTGGCGGGTGCCTTCCGCTGTGACAAGAGCTGGCGATTGCAGCCTACTTCTGCGCTATGCCAACGGGGTCAGCATCATTAAATTTTCTAACGCCCGTTTTTATAAACGCCGCCGCAAAAACACAGAAGCATGCCGCCAGCGCTTAGTCTACCGCAAGTTGATCGCACGCTTGCCGCTTAATATCTCGCTGACTCACACCTGCGCCGCCAGCGGTTGATAGTGCTGAATGCGGGACAACACATCGCCAAGTTTATCTTTGGCTATCTCGGTGTCGTAACGCGCCTGGCCGCGTAGCCAGTAGCCTTCAGTCAATCCAAAAAACTTGCATAGCCGCAAGTCGGTATCTGCCGTAATAGCACGATCACCATGCACGATTTGGTTGATGCGCCGCGGCGATACGGCAATAGCCTTGGCTAGCGCGTATTGGGTGATACCCATCGGTTTCAAAAATTCTTCCAGCAAAATTTCGCCGGGGTGGATCGGGGTTGGTTTCATGGTTAAACCTCCTCAGTGATAATCTACAATCTCAACATCCAGCGCGTTGCCATTTTCAAACCGGAAACACACGCGCCACTGGTCGTTAATGCGGATGCTCCATTGACCTTTGCGGTCGTCTTTCAATGCTTCAAGCCGGTTACCCGGCGGAATTCGTAAATCCTCGACACAACCTGCCCAATCCAGTTGCTCTAACTTGCGACGCGCGACTCGTTCGATATTGGCGAAGCGTGGCGCACGTTCACGTTTAAACAGGGCTTCAGTGACTTTGCAATTGAAGGATGCAATCATGTCAGGATGATAACGCATTGCGTTAATAGCGTAAAGAAGCCCTAAATAGCTTTAGGGTTCCGAATCTGGTGTCTCGGGCCACTTCGACATAACCAATGACTTGGCTGTCGTTTTTGGGCCGCCTAGTCAGATATGGCTAGTAGTTCCACCAGGCTCATAGCGCGGCATCCAGTTTGCTGAGCCCCTGCAGGATGATCTGGTTGAGCTTGCGATAATCGGCTTGCTGCACACAGGCGATGGAGGCCTGGATGTAGGCGTTCATCGGTTGTCCCAGCAGGGCCTGGCTGTAATCAATCGGGGCATAGCCGTTAGCAACGGCGATCAAGTCAAAGAACAAACGGGTGATACGTCCGTTGAGTTCGTAGAAAGGATGCAGGGCGATCAATTCGGATTGGTAGTAAGCCAGCCGTCCGGCAAATTTTTCCGGTTGTCCGTCTTGGGCTTGATGCAGGAAACCTTCTTCTTCCAATTGGCGGAAGATGCGCCGGGATTCCTGATCGAGATAGGCGGCGCGACAGAACAGCGAACTGCCCTTGCTTATATCCACGCTGCGGTACACGCCCGCCCACTCGTAGAGCGTTTCAAAGGTTCGCCGGTGGAGTGATTTGAAGTAGGTTTCGTCGAAGCGGGTGTCAGGTTCGCATTCGGCGATGAATGTTTGATATGCCTGTTGCAACAGTGTTTCTTCGACTTCGTGCAACAGCTCTGGCTCGGTTATCCCCGGACGATTCCTGGGAATGTCTGTGCCAGGAAGGTAGATGTCACTTGCGTTGAACTGATACTTGGACACGGTGCTGTTCCATCAGGGCTTTAACCTGCGCCTTGATCGAGAGTGACTGGGAAGGTTTGTAGCCTTCAATCCGCATGGAGGTCCGAACAGCTTGGCTGATTTTTTTATTCAGGCTGGCAGTAATCTGCATCTTGTTTGTCTCCGCATAAGCATCCCGCCTGGCGTGCATCGTTGGGATGCATGACGAGTATTGTTGGGCTGATTATATATAGCCAAGGCACTGCGGGCAAAGCCTTTTAACCCAGACTGTGATTTCACATGACGTTGTTCACCAATAAACCCCTTTGCCTGCCGTTGGTGCATGGAGTGTAAGGCCTGGTGCGCAGGTGCCAGATTCTTCGCGGCTTGCGGCATTTCATTTCCAGCCAGGTGATTTGTCTGGAAACGCGGCATAATTGCGGCATTATCGTGAAGATTGCCTGCAGGAATTGCACTGCAAATCAGCCGAAATAAGCCATGTCTCAACCCACCCTTCCCACACCCCCTGACGGCAGCATGAGTCCCAAGGCCTGGTATCAAGGCATCTGCGCATTGCCGGGCTTCGTGCATGATGCCGCGCAGGCCGCTGCGATTGATGAGCTGGATGTGTTGTGGCATCAGTTGGTCGAGTTCAAATCCAGGCGCAATCGTTTTCTGGGCCGCAGTCTGCTCAGCCCGGAGGTACCCAAGGGTTTGTATCTCTGGGGTGGGGTCGGACGCGGCAAGACTTTTTTGATGGATGCGTTTTACGCCTGCCTGCCGTATCGCCGCAAACGCCGCATCCACTTCCACAATTTCATGGCTGAGGTTCATCACGGGATGAAGCTGCTGGCTGGGGAAAATGATCCGCTGATCGCCCTGTCCAGCAGGATCGCCCAGTCCACTCGCTTGCTGTGCCTGGACGAGTTCCACGTCGATGACATCGCTGATGCGATGATACTGGGGCGGCTGGTAGAAGCGATGTTCGAACGTGGCGTGGTACTGATCACCACCTCCAACTATCCACCCGATGGTCTGTATCCGCATGGCTTGCAGCGGCAGAATTTCTTGCCGGCCATCGAACTGCTCAAGCGCGAGCTGAAGGTGCTGCACATGGATAACGGCAATGATTACCGCCTGCGAACAACGACCCGTGAGCCACTATTTCTCGTGGCTGACGATGCTGATGGCGATGCCGCGAACGAGCAGCGCCTGGATGGGTGGTTCGAACGGATATCCGCCGGGACGCGGCGCGATGAACAGCATATCGAAGTGCGGGGCCGTCTGATTCCGGTAAAAAAGATCGCGCGCAACACAGTGTGGTTCGAGTTCAAGGAGTTGTGCGGCGGTGCGCACGCGCAGGAAGATTATCTGGAGATCGCCCACCGATTCCCTACGGTGTTTTTGTCGCATATCCCGCGCATGACCGCCGGTCATGCCGACGCGGCGCGGCGCTTCACCTGGTTGATCGATGTGCTTTACGATAACAGTGTCAGATTGGTAGCTTCAGCGGCGGCAGCGCCGGATGAGATCTATGCCGATGGCGTGTTGTCCGGCGAATTTTCCCGCACCACCAGCCGCTTGTCCGAGATGCAGACCCAGCGTTATCTGCAATTGCCGCATCATTCTGAAAACGTGACGCTGTAAGAGCACGCTCGGTACTTTTTTGAGCTGACTGCTATGTCCAAGTACCTGGCGGAAGCGGTGAGATTCGAACTCACGGTAGAGTTGCCCCTACGGCAGTTTTCAAGACTGCTGCCTTAAACCACTCGGCCACGCTTCCCTTCTTGCTACTCTTCAACTTCAACTCCACCTACGGCAGTTTTAGCTCCGGCATAACGCACTGCGTGCATGAGCCTCGCTAGCGCAGGCTTCCGCATGCGCCAAGACTGCTGCCTTAAACCACTCGGCCACGCTTCCCTTCTTGCTGCTCTTCAACTTCAACTCCACCTACGGCAGTTTTAGCTCCGGCATAACGCGCTACGCGCATGAGCCTCGCTAGCGCAGGCTGACGCATGCGCCAAGACTGCTGCCTTAAACCGCTCGGCCACGCTTCCCTTCTTGCTACTCTTCGACTGCAAACTCCTCTACGGCAGTTTTAGCTCCGGCATAACGCACTGTACGTATTACGGCAATACCTGATCAAGCCTCTCGTTCGCCCTGAGCCTGTCGAAGGGTGCAGGATAACTGCTTGAAATATGGGTGATTAAGTTAGCTCATGGTTCGACAAGCTCACCACGAACGGATTCCGATAGACCCACCATGAACGGATTCCGACAAGGCTCTCCTGAGTTTATCGAAGGGCTCGCCACAGACAGATTTAATCAAACCTTCCTTAGCTTCCCCAGAAATCAACCTGGAATAATACCTTTTTGAGGCTGGCTTTGCCAGCAAGCCGCCCGTATCCTTTATTTAGATTGCAACTTTTTGCTAATATGCGTAGTCTTATGCGTTGTATAGTTCATCAACCAAGGAGGCATGATGCAACCTGAACTAAGATATTCGAACCAGAACGCCGCCGCCGGGCTTGCGGTCGAGCGCAACAAGGTTCTGCGCAATACCTATGGAATGCTGGGCTTGACCATGATTCCGACAGTGATCGGCGCGATGATCGGCATGAGCACCAATTTCTCTTTCCTCGCCCAGTCCCCGATCATGGGACCGCTGGTGATGCTGGCGGTGATGATAGGCCTGATGTTTGGCGTCAGCGCCACGCGCAACAGCGTGATGGGGATCGTCCTGTTGTTCTTGTTTACCTTCGTCGCCGGCTGGTGGCTGGGGCCGATGCTGCAATACGCGCTGCATTTCAATAATGGCGCGCAACTGGTCGGCATCGCTGCGGGCGGAACCGGGGCCATCTTCCTCACCCTGGCCACAGTTGCTACCGTAACCCGCAAGGATTTCGGCTTCATGGGTAATTTCCTGTTCGTGGGACTGGTGCTGCTGATACTCGCTTCGGTCGCCAACCTGTTCTTCGCCATGCCGGCCGCTTCGCTCGCTATCTCGGCAGTTGCGGTGCTGCTGTTCTCCGGCTTCATCCTGTTTGACGTCAGCCGTATCGTCAACGGCGGTGAAACCAACTATGTCATGGCAACGATGGGCATTTATCTCAGCATCTACAACCTGTTCATGAGCTTGCTGCATCTGCTGCTGGCGTTCTCGGGCGAGAAAGACTGACGCTTCGAACGTTACTACTACAACAGGGCGGCTGGTGACAGCCGCCCTGTTTCATTTGCGCTCATGCTTTCTCAAACAACGCGATCGATTCGACATGGGTGGTGTGCGGAAACATGTTCACCACCCCCGCCGCTTTCAGGCGATAACCCTTGGCATGCACCAGCACTGCGGCATCCCGCGCCAAGGTGGCGGGGTTACAGGATACATAAACGATGCGCGCGGGCGCTGCCTGTCCCTCAGCCAGTGAATTAACTACGGCAAACGCGCCGTCACGCGGCGGATCGAGCAGCATTTTGTCGAATGCCCCCTGCCCTTGCAGCCACGCTGCGCTGGCCTCAAACAGATTGGTCTCAATGAATCGGGTATTGGCTGACAGCCGGTTGCGCTCGGCATTCTCTCCCGCACGCCGCACCATGGTTTCACCGCCTTCGTAACCTACCGCTTGCGCCCCGCGCCGCGCTATCGGCAAGGTGAAATTGCCCAGTCCGCAGAAAAAATCGGCGATGCGCTCCCCCGGCTGCGGGTCAAGCAGGCTCAGTGCGCGCCGCATCAGGATACGGTTCATCGCGGGATTGACCTGGGTGAATTCGGTGGGATGAAACGGCATGACGATATCAAATTCCGGCAAGACATAATTCAGTTCCGGCGCATCCAGCGGATAAAACGGATAAGCCGTCTCCGGCCCTTTGGTCTGCAGGAAAAACTGGACGGAGTGTTGCGCGGCAAAATCTCTGAGCAAGGCTTCATCCTGCGCGCTGAGGGGATCCATGATGCGCAATACCAGCACATCCACCTCCTCTCCCAGCGACACTTCCACTTGCGGCAGCCGCTCGCGGATCGACAGGCTGCCGATCAGTTCCCGCAGCGGCATGATCAGCGCGGATATGCGCGGCGGCATGATTTCACACGACTGCATGTCGGCGACAAAACTGCTGCGTTTTTCGTGAAAGCCCACCAGCACGCCGCCTTTTTTGGCGACGTAGCGCACCGACATGCGCGCCCGGTAGCGATAACCCCAGGCTGCCCCGTACACGGCGGGCAGGATCAGTTCTGGCTCGACCTTGCCGATGTGCTTGAGGTCGCCTTCCAGGATGCGCTGTTTCGCCGCGACCTGCGCGCGCGCATCCATGTGTTGCAGGCCGCAGCCGCCGCACACGCCGAAGTATCTGCACTGCGGAGTCACGCGTGCCGATCCCGGCTTGAGTATCTTCCCCACCTGCGCCAGTTCGAAATTTGACTTCTTGCGGTACGGGCTATAGGTGACTACTTCGCCCGGCAGCGCGCCTTCAATGAAGATGACCTTGCCTTCGGCGTGAGCAACGCCGCGGCCTTCCTGATCCAGAGATTCGATGGTGACGGGAGCGATCATCTTGTGCCAGGCGGGGATAGCGGCAATCGAGAGGGGCGGGCGAACTCGCCCGTTTACTGCCACTGACCGAGAAATTCCTGCCAGTGGGGTTCAGCAGATTTGCCCAGGGTGGCGCGTACCAGCTCGCATTCGTGTTGATATTGTTCATTGCTCAATACGCCGCGCATCAACTGGAAGCGCAAATACACCAGGTAGGTGTTCACCACATCGGTTTCGCAATAGTTGCGGATGGCGGCGATCTCGCCGTTCTGGTACGCGCCCCACACCTGTGAACCATCCATGCCCAACTTGCCGGGCAAACCCATCAGCCGGGCCAGATCATTCAGCGGCGCATTGGCGCGCGGCTGATACAGCGCCAGCAAGTCCATCAAATCCAGATGGCGCGTATGGTAGCGGCTGAGATAATTATTCCACTTGAATTCCCGGTCATCCTCGCCCATTTCCCAGTAACGGCGCGCCTGGATGCCGTGCACCAGGCTGCGGTAATGCAGCACCGGCAGATCGAAGCCGCCGCCATTCCATGAAACCAGTTGCGGGGTGTATTTGTCGATGCCTTCAAAAAAGCGCCGGATCAGTTCCGCTTCGGTATCTTCCGCAGCTCCCAGCGACCAGACGCGGAAATCGTTTTTGTCGCGCAGTGCGCACGAAATTGCCACCACCCTGTGCAGGTGCAGCGGTAAAAAATCGCTGCCAGTGGCCTGGCGGCGCGACTGAAACGCCATCTCGGCTACGTCGGCCGCGGCCAACTCCGCTCCCAGATCATTAAGCTTGCGCAGCCCCTCGATATCGGGCACGGTCTCGATGTCGAACACCAGCACTGGTGTCATGCACTTTTCTCCAATTGCGTCTGCAGATGAATCTGCAGTGCTGTTTGCCGGCGCATGCGTTCTGCCGTGTTCACGCGGAAAAAACTCCGGTAGATAAATAACGGTCGCCACGGTCGCAGACGATAAAAACGATTACCGCATTTTCGACTTCGGCGGAAATCTTGAGCGCCATCGCCAGTGCGCCGCCGGATGAAATACCAGCAAATATCCCCTCCTCGCGCGCCAGCCGCCGGGTCAAATCCTCGGCTTCGGTCTGCGACACCAGCATGATGCGATCCACCCGCCGCTCATCGTATATTTTTGGCAGGTAGGCTTGCGGCCACTTGCGGATACCGGGAATCTGGGCGCCCTCCTCCGGTTGCACGCCGATGATCTGGATCGCGGGATTTTTTTCCTTGAAATATCTGCCGCAACCCATGATGGTACCGGTGGTACCCATGCTGCTGACAAAATGGCTGATCTGCCCATCAGTATCGCGCCAGATCTCGGGTGCAGTTCCTGCGTAATGCGCCAGCGGATTATCCGGATTGGCAAACTGATCCAGGATGATGCCGCGCCCCTCGTCGCGCATGCGCTCCGCCACATCGCGCGCCTGCTCCATGCTGCCTTGTTTTGGGGTCAGCACGATTTCTGCACCGAATGCGCTCATCGATTGCCGCCGTTCGATGCTGAGATGCTCCGGCATCACCAGCACCATGCGATAACCCATCACCGCCGCTGCCATCGCCAGGGCGATGCCGGTGTTGCCGCTGGTGGCTTCGATCAGCGTGTCCCCCGGCTTGATCTCGCCGCGCGCCTGCGCGCGTGAAATCATCGACAGCGCCGGACGATCCTTCACCGATCCGGCCGGGTTGTTGCCTTCCAGCTTGGCGAGAATAACGTTGCCGGTTTTCCCCGGCAAGCGCTTGAGCCTTACCAGCGGGGTATTGCCGACAAAGTCTTCGATAGTCTTGAACATAGTGATGCAATTCATTAAAGGTGGTGGCGAATTATCGCACATGCGCTCTGGATTGAAATGCCGCCGATACCGCGATCAGCCACAAAAAACCCCGGATCAGCCGGGGTAGTGAATCTCAAACATGACTGCACGAAATTACTTGGCAGCGGGTTTTTTCTCCTGCTTGGCTGCTGGCTTGTCTTCTTTCTTGCCTGGTTTGTCCTCTGGCTTGGCAGCGGGCTTATCCTGCTTGCTGACCGTGCTGGCACCGCTGACCATAGCATCCTGACGCAACTGCTTGATGATGCCGGGACCAATGCCTTCGACTTTCTCCAGATCATCGACTGATTTGAACGCACCATTTTTGTTGCGATACTCGATGATCGCCTTGGCCTTGCCGGGACCGATGCCTTGCAGAGTTTCAAGCTCGGCCTGGGTGGCGGTATTGATGTTGACGCCTGCGTGGACGGCAGTGGCCAACGCGAACAGTGTGACGATGAGCAATAACAGTTTTTTCATGATCTCTCCTCCAGGTTGAATGTAAGCGATGGAAAAACAAAGTTTGCTGTTACCCGACAGTTGCAAGGCGTCATTCGCCGCATGCAGCATTTACTGGGAATGTCCCACCTGGTCTGTCGTTTTCAGTGTAGTTGAGGTCGTGAAACTTGCTCGGTCTTATTCGCACACCGACCATTAATCGAGAGGCACAGAAGTTCCCGCTCCACTACAGCAGCAACAAGATAGACAAGAAGGAGAATTCTGTGGGGGCTTCGCCCCAAGGGAAAAAGATCAGCCTGCGGCTAACCCTGTTGCGATTTCAGCATGCAACCGCTGCAACATCCCCAGCGGGTCGATCGCCTGCATGATGGGTCTGCCTATCACCAGGTAATCCGCGCCGTTTGCCATTGCCTGGCGCGGCGTTGTCACCCGCTGCTGGTCGTCCACGGAAACATCCAGCGGACGGATTCCAGGCGTGACCAGACAGAAATCTTTTCCCATCATCTGTCTGAGCCGTGCGGTCTCCAGCGCAGAGCACACGACGCCGTCCAGTCCGCACGCACCGGCCAACCCGGCCAGCCGCTGCACCACGGCTTCCGGCTCGCCGCTCAGGCCGATATCGGCCAGATCATCCCGTCCCATGCTGGTGAGCAGGGTCACGGCGATCAGCCGGGTTTTCCCCGGCGGCAACGCCTTGCGCGCGGCAGAGAGCATTTTTCTTCCGCCGAGCGCATGCACGTTCACCATCCATACGCCCAAACCTGCCGCTGCCTTGCATGCACCTGCCACGGTGTTGGGAATATCGTGAAATTTCAAATCGAGAAAAACTTCAAAACCCTTGCGCATCAACTGTTCCACCAACTGCGGCCCGGCAGCGGTGAACAGCTCCTTGCCTACTTTCACCCGGCAGAGCTGCGGGTCAAGCTGCGCTGCGAGCGCCAGCGCCGGTTCTGCGCCGGGAAAATCGAGTGCGACGATAATGCGTGGATCGTTCATCCTAAATCCGGCAGTTGGACAGGGTAGAGTGTGCGGTTTTTGGTGTGCAGGGCAAGGCGCAACGACGCGGAATGGCCATTCCATTCCAAGGAGTTGCAACGCAGCCATGTGCTGCAAAAATCGTGCAATCTGCCCGGTAGCGAACTCACCCAAAAGATGAAGATCAGGCGCTGCAAAAAGGTACTATGAATCATGCTGTTAAACTGAAAAATGAGTGATCAACTGCCGGATTTAGGTTCATGCGGTCGGCGGCCTTACTTCAACCTGTCGTCCACAGCGACGGGAGGCTCATGCTCGTTCGTGGCTGGATACTTTTTTTTCAATGCGGCAATTTCGCGTCTTTGCCTGAATATTTTACCCAGACATGCCAGCACGCCTATCGCCACCCCCAGAGTGAAGAAGACCAGCAATATCAGCATCAACGGCGCTTGCCACTCATAACCGAAAAAATATTGCAGTCTCACCGTATCGGCGTTCTTCACGGCGAAACCGAGCAGCAACATAAACAATACGATGCGCACGAACCATGTCAGATAATGCATGATTCACCCTAATCCAAGGTCAAAAAAAAGGCAGCGAGATCTTGCGACCTGCTGCCATTATATTCGTCTTTTTGTCTGCGATTCGTTTCAGTTCTTATGATCTACTCGCTCGCGCAATTCTTTGCCAGCCTTGAAATGGGGTACATATTTTTCTGGCACCCGCACTTTTTCTCCTGACTTCGGATTGCGTCCCACACGCGGCGGACGGTAGTTCAGGTCGAAACTGCCAAACCCGCGGATTTCAATACGCTCTCCCTGCAGCAGGCTTCTGGCCATGGCATCGAGTATCATTTTCACCGCCAGTTCGGCATCCTTCGCTACCAGCTGCGGATAACGCGCTGCAAGCCTGGAGATCAATTCAGACTTCGTCATGAGCATCCTCTATTGTTCAGTATTTTTAACGTCCATCTTGGCTTTGAGCAGCGCGCCCAGGCTGGTGGTTCCAGAGCTGGGTGGGCTTTCGGTCGTGACCTTCTGCATTGCGTCGGTTTCCTCCGACATGTCTTTGGCCTTGATGGAAAGATTGATGCTGCGGTTCTTGCGATCAACGTTGATGATCATCGCCTCAACCGTATCGCCTTCCTTCAAGTGAGTGCGAATATCCTCGACCCGGTCGCGCGATACTTCGGATGCGCGCAGATAACCTTCCACATCGTTGTCCAGCGCAATCACCGCACCCTTGGCATCCAGCGATTTTACTGTGCCCTTGACGATGCTGTTCTTGTCGTTGACCGCAACAAAGCTGTTGAATGGGTCCCCTTCCAGTTGCTTGATACCCAGCGAAATTCGTTCGCGCTCAACATCAATGGACAGAACCATCGCTTCCATTTCGTCGCCTTTCTTGTAATTACGCACCGCTTCCTCGCCCGGCTGATTCCAGGAAAGATCAGATAGGTGTACCAGCCCGTCTATGCCGCCCAGCAGCCCGATAAATACGCCAAAATCGGTAATGGATTTGATCTGCCCCTGCACCTTGTCGCCCTTTTTGTGGTTGATGGCGAAATCTTCCCATGGATTCGGTTTGCACTGCTTCATGCCCAGCGAAATACGGCGGCGCTCTTCATCAATCTCCAGAATCATCACTTCCACTTCGTCGCCCAGTTGCACCATCTTGGAAGGATACATATTCTTGTTGGTCCAATCCATTTCGGATACATGCACCAATCCTTCTATGCCCTGCTCGATTTCAACGAATGCGCCGTAATCGGTCAGATTGCTGACCTTGCCAAACAAACGGGTACCTTGTGGATAGCGCCGGGAGAGACCCACCCATGGATCTTCGCTCAGTTGTTTCATCCCCAGCGAGACGCGGTTTTTTTCCTGATCGAATTTGAGCACTTTGGCGGTGACTTCATCGCCGACGTTGATCACTTCGGAAGGGTGCTTTACCCGCCGCCAGGCGAGATCGGTAATATGCAGCAGGCCGTCTATCCCGCCCAGGTCAACGAACGCACCGTAATCGGTGATGTTCTTGACGATGCCCTTGACCACTGCCCCTTCCTGCAAGTTTGCCAGTAACGACTGGCGATCTGCGCCCTGGCTTGCTTCCAGCACTGCGCGGCGTGACACCACTACATTGTTGCGCTTGCGGTCAAGCTTGATAACCTTGAATTCCATTTCCTTGTTTTCGTACGGCGTGGTGTCCTTGACCGGACGGATATCCACCAGCGAACCGGGCAGGAAGGCGCGAATACCGTTAATCATTGCGGTCAGTCCGCCCTTGACCTTGCCATTCACCATGCCGCTTACGATAGCACCGGTTTCCATGGCTTTCTCCAGATCGTGCCATGCAGTCAGGCGCTTGGCCTTGTCGCGCGACAAACGGGTTTCGCCGTAACCATCTTCCAGGGCTTCGATCGCGACGGTGACGAAATCACCGGGCTTGACCTCGATTTCGCCTTTGTCATTCTTGAATTCTTCAACGGGGATAAAACTTTCGGATTTGAGTCCCGCGTTCACGACTACGATGTTGTAGTCAACACGCACAACTTCGGCGGTAATTACTTCGCCAATGCGCATTTCCTGGCGCGTGAGACTTTCTTCAAACAGTGCGGCAAAACTTTCTGGGGAACTGGTTGCGGGGGAAGCGGTCGTCATTGTAAAAAATACCTGGTTTGAAATCCCGCCCAAACAATCATCTGGCGGGGTTGGTTGGTTAATAAAATTGCCTGAATACGCGGCTGGCTTCGCTCCCTGCCTGTCGAACAGGGGCGCTGTGCAGCACCATGGTAATCAAACAGCCTTTGCGCAGATTTCGGCGTACTGTCTCAATACCTCATCCACCGCCTGGGTGATGTTGAGCGAGGTCGTGTCCAGCAAGCTTGCATCTGCGCCCTGTTGCAAGGGTGCCACGCTGCGATTGCTATCGCGCGCGTCGCGCTCCCGGATATCCTGCAAAAGGGTGGAGATATTAGCATCGATCCCTTTCTCCATCAACTGTTTATAGCGCCGCTGCGCGCGTGTCTCGGCGCTGGCAGTAAGAAAAATCTTGAGGGCTGCGTCAGGAAACACCACCGAGCCCATGTCACGGCCATCCGCCACCAGGCCGGGAAACTGGCGGAATGCCCGCTGACGCTGCAATAGCGCTGTTCTGACCTGGGGATAGGCGGCAATCCTGGAAGCCCCGTTGCTGCACGCCTCAGCACGGATGGCATCGGCGACATCCTCACCTTGCAGCTGGATCTTCGCACCGGCAAAAACGACAGCAAGATCTCTGGCGATGTCAGCCAGTGCGGTCTCGTCGGTCAGATCGACCTCTGCGCGCATGGCCGCGAGCGCTACCAGACGATAAAGCGCGCCGCTGTCGAGATAATGAAACCCCAGCTTTTCCGCCACCCGCTGTGCCACCGTACCCTTGCCGGAAGCGGAAGGGCCGTCAATCGCGATAACCGGAATATCATTCATGCTCATAGAAAATCTCAATAAATACCTATGGTTAAGAGCTCAGCTCCGGGCTATTGCCGCAAATTTCTCGAAATAATCAGGAAAAGTCTTGGCCACACAATCCGGATCGTTGATGCGCACCGGCGTACCCAAAGATGCCAGTGAGAAACACATGGCCATGCGGTGATCGTCGTAAGTATCAATCGCCGCATGCGCGACAAGCTGTGCCGCCGGCGGCGTGATGCGCAGAAAATCCGCCCCTTCTTCCACCGTCGCGCCCAGTTTGCGCAGTTCCTTGGCCATCGCCGCAAGCCGGTCGGTTTCCTTCACCCGCCAACTGGCGATATTGCGCAGCACGGTAATGCCGTCGGCAAACAAGGCCACCACCGCCAGCGTCATGGCAGCATCGGGGATATGATTGCAGTCAATATCTATTGCCCGGAGCCGCCCTGATTGCGGTGCACGCGCCTCGATCCAGTTATCTCCCAGGGTGATGCCTGCCCCCATTTTTTCCAGCGCTTCAGCAAAATGCACATCGCCCTGCAGACTGCCCCGGCCCACTCCTTCCACCCGCACCGGGCCGCCGCCGATGGTACCGGCAGCAAGAAAATAGGAAGCAGAAGAGGCATCTCCTTCGACAAATATTTCGCCAGGACTGCGGTAACGCTGCCCGCCGCGCAGGATGAAGCGTCGCCATTCCTCGTGCTCGACCTGCACGCCGAAACGCGCCATCAGGGCGATGGTCAGCTCGACATAAGGCCGTGAAATCAGCTCTCCCGTCACCGCTACCGTCAGCGTTTCATCAGCAACCGGCGCGGATAGGGGTGATGCCAGCAGCAAACCGGTCAGAAACTGGCTGGAAACGTTACTCTTCACTGTCACCATACCCGCATGTATGCGGGCAGGCTTTATTTCCAGCGGTGGAAAACCTTCATTGCCGAGATAGGTTATCTCTGCGCCCAGTTGCCGTAGCGCATCCACCAGATCGCCGATGGGGCGCTGATGCATGCGCGGCACGCCAGAAAGCCGGTAGTGCCCCTGCGCCAGCGCCAGAACGGCGGTGAGCGGACGAAAAGCCGTGCCGGCATTGCCCAGAAACAGATCTGCCTGAGTAATCGGAAAACGCAACGGAAATTGCCCGCCTACACCCTGCACCCGATAATCATTGTTGCCGGACTGAACGATAGACACCCCCAGAGCCTTAAGCGCGTCCAGCATCCGTGCCGTATCGTCGGAAGCAAGCAGGTCGCGTACCTGGGTGACACCTTCCGCCAGCGCGGCCAGCAACAGGATGCGATTGGAAATACTCTTGGAGCCAGGCAGACGCACCACGCCCTGGGCGGTGGTGACTGCGGGAAGATCAAGAAATTCCATTACGCTTGGCCCAGAAGTATCATGAGTTCGCACAATGATCGCGCCGGAATGTGCGAGGAGTGTATCAATTTTTATTTCGAGCCAAGCGACTTCATCAGATTATCCCTGAGCGAGCGCATCAGCAGCATCTCCTCTCGCTCGACCTGTACCGCTGTGCCTTTTATCCAGTCGCCATATAACAAACCGATCGGGCAACCGTTCAGATTCATCGGCAACAGGATGAAAGCACCCACATCAGGCAGGGTTTCGGTAAGCCATGCCGGTATGCTTGCCGCCGACTTTGGCCCGGCGACATCTTCGATGAACACGTCTGCATTGTTGGCCAGCGACAAATGGAATACATCGGTCACATAGGCTTCGGGAAAAGACAGATTTTGCAGCACTTCGGGCATCGCAGTCCCAAAACCCACCCTGCCCTTGAAGGCATCGCCATCACGCAGGAAAGCGGCCACGCGGTTGAAACCCATGCCGCCATACAAGGTTTCGAGCACCAGGTTTAAGGTATTGCCAAAATTTGCGCCTCTGGCCAGCGCATTAGTGGTCTCACGCACACCCGCGGCCAGTTGCTTGGTCGAATCGGTCGGCTTGCCATGCGGTGCGCTGACAGCCTCCAGAATGGAGGGTTCCTTGGCATCGCTGACGGCAAGATTAACTGACTCCAGTATGGTTTCGACCGGAACCAGCAAAGCATTGCCGTAACGCGAGGCGAGTTCCGTCAAACCCTTGCCAGTATCCTTCTTGGTCACCGTCGCCGCCGCCTCCCCGGCAAAGCTGGCCATCATTCTGAGCCATCCCGGAGATCCGGGAATACTGGTCTCAACAAATGAAGGCGGGCTCATCATGCTGTTGGCAATCTTTTTGGGCAACCGCCAGTTTTTGGCGAACTCTTGTGAAATTTCGTCCAGCGTCACGCCGATGATTTCCAGTGCAGCCTCATTCTTTGACAGGGACTTGTTTGCAGAAATTTCCTCTATCCTGGACCATTCTTCGGGGAAGTAAAACACCACAAGCAAACGGCCCAGATGATGCATAAGCGCGCAAACCACAGCCTCTTCGGTGTTGGCTATGTGGGCCTTCGTCGCAATCTCTCTGGCAATGTCGCCAGCCAGCAGCGCCTGTGTCATCTCCGCGCGAGCCGCTGCAGAGTCCGGAGCGCTGGTAGAAAGCGTATCCACCAGCCGCACGCTGAGTACAAGATACGAGATGGCATCAAGCCCGATAATCATTGCCGCCTTGCTGATGGTCGTTATTTCCCCGCCGATGGATGCATACATGGCGGAGTTGGCCAGCCGGATTACCTTTTGCGTCAAGGCGAAATCGCTCAATATGGTTCCGGTGATATCCGCGACACTGGTATTCTCGTCCCGTGCCGTTTCGGAAAAATTCTGCACTGATTTTGACAGGGCGGGAAAATCTCCCTTTTCTTCCATGCGCTTGCGCAAGAGTGCAAAGAATCCGGGTTTCCCATTTTTAAGAGTCGATATCAGTGTTGTCATGGTATGAGTTTTTCCTGAAAAGCAGCGGCATCCATCGGCCTGCCAGTGAGATATCCCTGGACCAGATCACAGCCCTTGGATTTGAGAAATTCAAGCTGTTCTGCAGTCTCCACCCCTTCTGCCACCACCAGCAACTCCAATCCCGCAGCCAAGCCCAATATCGCCAGAACGATGGCGACGTCCTCGGTGCCTTGCGGCACATCGTCAACAAAGGATTTGTCGATTTTCAGAACGGAAAGCGGCAGTTTTTTAAGATAGGCCAGCGACGAATACCCGGTACCGAAATCGTCGATTGCAATCTTCACGCCGGCAGCGCGCAACCCATGAAGGATGGCACCAGATTCCTCCGGATCGTGCATCAATACCCCCTCTGTGATCTCCAGCATCAGGGATGACGGCGCAAGTTGCGATTCCTCCAGCGCTTTATTGACCAGATTATTGAAACCTTCCTGCCGGAACTGCCGAGGAGATACATTAACGGACATGTAAAAATCCGAAATTCCCGCCGTCTGCCACAGTTTCGCCTGATGACAGGCGGTCCGCAGCGCCCATGCACCCAGCATCTCTACCAGACCGCTGCTTTCGGCAAGCGGAATGAATCTTGCGGGGGACACCAGTCCCTGCCCGGGCCGATCCCAGCGCATCAAGGCTTCCGCTCCTTTCAATGTTCCCGTCTGCATGCAAAAAACCGGCTGGTAATGAAGCAGAAATTCGCCGTTCTTTATCCCTTCATGCATGGCCGATTCCAGCGACAGATTGCCTTTGTCTCCACCGTCCAACTGCTGGTCATAAATTTCCCAGTGGTTCTTACCATACGTCTTTGCGCTATACATGGCAGTCTCAGCATGTCCGAGCAAGATCCCGGGGTCACTGCCATGATCGGGATAAGCTGCTATTCCCAGGCCAATGCTGACGTATATGTTGTGCCCTTCAATCTGGAAAGGCCGCTGTACTGTAGCCAGAACTTTCTTGATCACCAGATCAATATCCTTACGCCAGTCCGCAATCATCATGACCAGCACAAATTCATCCCCGCCGATCCTGGCCATGGTATCGCTGCGGCGGATAATCACCTGCAGCCGCTCTGCCACCGCCTTGATCAAATGATCGCCTATCTCGTATCCAAGCGAATCATTTATTTTTTTGATTCCGTTCAGGTTAAGGAAAAGGATGACAAGATTATTGTTTCCGCGACTGGCGGTATTGATGCCGACACTGATCCGGTCACTGAGCAGCCCTCTGCCTGGCAGTCCGGTAAGTGCATCGTGGGTGGAAAGATGCGCAAGCCGGGCTTCGTTTTCCTTCCAATGCGAAGCATCATAGGCAACGAAGACATATTCGTCGCGCCCTTCCAGGCGCAGGATATGGCAATCCACCCATACCGGCAACACGCGCTGCCGCAGCAGGCGGCAAACAAACGACTGCTTTTCCCCGGCGAGTGCCGCCTTATCTTTCGCCGCCGTGAATATTGACATGTCCTCGGGCTGGATGAAGAACCTGAGTGCCTCCCCCACCGGGCTTGTGGCCAGCTCAAGAAATTCCTGAGATGGTGCTGATGCCTGCCGGATGATACTGTCCGCATCAATGCGCACGGTGAAATCAGTCAGCAGCGATAGGGATTTGAAAGAGACTAGATCACTCACGATAGCTTGGCCTTCTCCTGCCATTCTCAGGAATTCGGCGAATTATAAGCTGAACAACAAACCTGCAATAGCGGCAGTCTAGCATATCGAGCAGCGCCCTTGTTTCCGATCGCGAGCCTGTGTTCGCCTGCGCTAGCCACGTTCCGAGAGCCTACGCTCCGGCGCTGCGCAAGGCGCGCGATGCAGGTCGTAGCTCGGCCTACGAAGCTGAGAAACGCAACACAGCAGGCGCCCGATTTTACCGCAACTCTACGCGACGGGACTTGTTCAGCGGTTCCTTAACCTGCGGTAGCCCGTCTTAACCAGCCAATAACAGCTTGGCAATAACTCCTCATCAACGCTAATATCTTACGCTGTCCTCATTTCCTCCCCATGATTGGTCAAAGAGCCGCCAATTCCAGAATTGAGCATGCGATTAGCCGTCGATGTGTTGCAACAGTTGGGGAACCCGATTTTATATATACAACAGCTCCGATTAATTTAAAATCAGAAATGTGTCATGAAAAGGAGGATCGGGATGATTAGGCGCAAACATATACATGTGCTGGGCATGCTGGTGGCTTTGTTTTGTGCTTCAACAAGCACATGGGCCAACGTGAAAGACAACGGTCTCATCACCGCAGCCGGAAAAGGTAATCTTCCAGGGGTCAAGGCAGCGCTCGCCGCTAGGGCCAATGTAAATGCCAAAGCAAACAATGGCATCACGGCGTTGGTAGCGGCATCGGAGAATGGCCATGAAGAGATAGTGGAAGCGCTGCTCGCTGCCAAAGCCGATGTGAACGCCGCAGCAAACGATGGGGTCACTGCGCTGATGGCGGCATCGAAAAGCGGTTTTCATGAGGTGGTGCAAATACTGCTTGAGGCCAAAGCCAATGTGAATGCCAAGGCGGTCGATGGCAATACCGCATTGATCGTTGCGTCGCAGAAAGGGCACCGGCAGGTAGTGCAGGCGCTGCTCGCCGCCGGGGCCGATGTGGCCGCCCGCAGGAATGACGGCCTCACGGCGTTGATGCAGGCATCACAGGAGGGGCGCTGGCAGATAGTGCAAGTATTGCTTGCCGCCAAGGCCGATGTGAACGCCCAGCTCAGCAACGGCGCCACCGCATTGATGCTGACGTCGCAGATGGGCCACCTAAGAGTAGTGCATGCGTTGCTCGCTGCCAAGGCCGATGTGAACGCCAAGGCTGTCAATGGCGCCACCGCGTTGATACTGGCATCGAAATACCAGCACCAGGAGGTGGTAAAGCTCCTCAAGGGAGCGGGTGCCAAGTAGGAGTTCTGAATCCCGAGTAGTATGGAACCAGATCAGGCTGCTTGTACCGGGACGCTGCCACGCTGATCGATGATGCGATTCATCTCATTCACGTAAACGAGTCGCGGCTGGTAAAGCCGCAATTCCGGCTCGGAATAGATTGCATAGGCCGCAATGATCAGAATATCCCCTGGGCTGGCTTTGTGGGCGGCAGCACCGTTTACCGAAATTATCCCCGAATTGCGCTGGGCGCGAATGGCATAGGTGGTGAAACGCTCACCATTGGTGATGTTGTAGATTTCGATCTGCTGGTATTCACGGATAGCGGCGGCGTCAAGCAGCACATCGTCAATCGCGCACGAACCTTCATAATCCAGTTCCGAGCGGGTCACGCGTACCCGATGCAATTTGGCTTGCAACATGGTTTTCTGCATGGCTGTCATTTTACATTAAATTCAACAGGTGGATTATAACCAATCTGCAATCTGCGATGGCGAGACTTTAGGAAACGGTGACTTTAGGAAGCGTTGCAATTGTTTATCTGACTGGTTAACATCGGCGACGTGAAATCGCTGGCCTGCCACCCGTCAAGAAAAAGGTATCTCAATGTCACACTGGTTCAAGGATAACTCGCAATCCATCGGGCATACCCCGCTGGTCCGGCTCAACCGTGTCACCGATGGCGCGCCCGCGACGGTGCTGGCGAAAATTGAGGGGCGCAATCCCGGTTACTCCGTCAAATGCCGCATTGGTGCGGCGATGGTCGAGGATGCAGAGCGCCGCGGACTGCTCGGCCCCGGCAAAGAACTGGTGGAACCAACCAGCGGCAACACCGGCATTGCGCTGGCGTTCGTCGCTGCTGCCCGCGGCATGCCACTGACCCTGACCATGCCGGAAACCATGAGTCTGGAACGCCGTAAGCTGCTGATTGCCTACGGCGCCAGACTGGTTCTGACGGAAGGTGCGCGCGGCATGAAAGGCTCGATCGAGAAAGCCGAGGAGATCGTCGCTTCTGATCCTGGCCGATATGTTCTACTGCAGCAGTTCAAGAATCCTGCCAACCCGGCCATCCACGAACAAACCACAGGACCGGAAATCTGGAATGATACCGATGGCGCCGTTGACATCTTTGTCTCCGGCGTGGGTACCGGCGGCACCATCACCGGCGTTTCACGCTACCTCAAAAAAATCAGGGGTAAAGCGATTATTTCGGTTGCGGTCGAACCCGCGGCCAGTCCGGTACTCACCCAACAGCGTGCCGGTGAGCCGCTAAAACCGGCGCCACACAAGATTCAAGGCATCGGCGCGGGCTTCGTCCCGGAGAACGTGGATCTCTCGCTGGTGGATGAGATCGAGCAGGTCAGCAACGAAGAGGCGATTCTGTACGCACGCCGCCTTGCGCGTGAGGAAGGCATCATCTCCGGCATTTCATGCGGTGCCGCGGTAGCGGCGGCGGTACGCCAGGCCAAGCGTGCGGAAAATACAGGCAAAACCATCGTTGTCATCCTGCCCGATTCCGGCGAACGTTATCTGAGTACCATTCTTTTCGAAAACGTGTTTGACGCTCAAGGGTTGGTGACATCGTGACAACCCCAAAAAAAACCAGTGAGCCAGCACTGACGGAAGCACATCTGGAGACCGATGCGATTATGGCCGAGTTGCGCGCTTTGCGTGTGGCCTCGCTGGAACACCGGCAGCGGCACGACCGCCCTCCCCGGCTTCCCTCGCGCAAGACATTGGCCGACATCGCAGACGGGCTGAGCGCCGCGCTGTTCCCGAACCGCCTGGGCTCGCCGGAACTCACTGATGGGGGCGTCGATCACTATGTCAGACAAACGCTGGATACAGCGCTGAGGAAATTACAGCAGCAGGTGCGGCGCGAATTGCATTATGCCGCCAGCTCGGAAACTGACAGCAACACGACCCACGAACAAGCGACCGCGATTACGCGCGCGTTTGCCGGGTGCCTGCCGCAGATACGCAGCCTGCTGGATAACGATATCTACGCAGCCTACGAAGGCGACCCGGCTGCACGCAGCGTCGATGAGGTATTGGTCTGCTATCCGGGCATTAGCGCCATCATGTACTACCGGCTCGCCCATGAGCTGTATCGACTGGGGGTCCCACTGATCGCGCGCATGATTTCCGAAATTGCCCATTCGGCCACCGGAATCGAAATCCATCCAGGCGCGCAGATAGACAGCAGTTTTTTCATCGATCACGGCACGGGTGTCGTCATCGGCGAAACCGCCATCATCGGCAAAAACGTGCGGCTATACCAGGCGGTAACCCTCGGCGCCAAGCGCTTCCCGGTGGATGAGCACGGTGCGCTGGTGAAGGGCAATGCGCGCCATCCCATCGTCGAGGATGATGTTGTCATCTACGCGGGCGCCACCATACTCGGCCGCATCACCATTGGCCGCGGCTCGACCATTGGCGGCAATGTCTGGCTTACACACAGCGTCCCGCCTGGCAGCAACATCTCGCAGGCACAGTGAGGTGTGCGCAGACGGCGCCGGAATTCAAGGAATCTCTGAATAGGCTGAATTTAACCAAACAATTCCACATCGCCTTCTACTTTGGATTTCTGCAGGCGCGAACTGTAATCCTTCTCGCGCGCAAAAATGGTGTTGTTATGGAGATTACGCAATTTTTTCACCATTACCCTGCCGCTGTCCAGAAAGTAATAAACCTTGCGCGGATAGCTGTCGGCCAGATTCTGTGTCGCCACTCGGATTTTCTCCGTAATAATCGCAGATGCACGCGGCAATACAGAAACCGAGCACGGTGACCGGCACCATGTCACGCCCGGTGACATAATATCCCCCCGGCAGTATTTTCGCCGCTTCCAGGTTGAAACTGCGGTCAAAATAAAGATTCGGCGCAAGCTGTTCTTCGTAACCGTCAGCTATGACTCGCCTGTGATTTGCGCGCCAGTTCGTAAACCGTCTTGCCGCGCAGCTTGAACAAGTCCGCAGCGTGATGAAAGCTCTCGGAATAACCGGCAGACATCAGGCCGTCACGCGCCAGCAACGGTACGAATTTCTGCAGGATCCGGTATTGGGTAGGTTTGTCAAAATAGTCATCACATTGCGGCAGAATATCGCGTCAAACGGCCCACGTATCAGCCAAGATCCATCCAATAGATTGATCTGGCGGATTCAGGGAAATGCCGATGCACTCAAAGTCCGTGCTGAAAACTCGAATTCACGCGACTCATGACTACCTGATCGCAGTTTTTCTTCGATCATGGTTATTTCCCTCAATTGCTCTTCACATGTGAAGCCGGTGCTCAATTCTGGCTGGAACGCCGGGTTTCAATCTGCCCAGTCGTAGTACCCTGTTCCGGGTATTTCATAAACCGTGCGGGAAGATCCCGGTAGGAGCGGCTTCAGCCGTGAGAATGGTCGATACCGTTGCGGGCCTGCTGCATTCGCGGCTAAAGCCGCTCCTACAAGATCATTATCACGTCCCAGCATTCGCGACTGAAGCCGCTCCTACCAGGTGATTAATTATTACGTTCCAGTAAATTTGCGCAACTCGGCTTAAAACTCCGCCCAGTCATCGTCACCGCCAGCGGCAGCCGCCTTGTTCCGCAGCGCCGGTTTGGCTTTGGCTGCAGGGGCTGCGGCTATTTTCCTGGCTTCCACTCTCCCGACGGATCTGACTGCGGATTTGACGGCGGGTTTGACGGCGGATGGCCGTGCAGCCCCTGCAGAACGGCCGCGAGGTTCCTCTTCTTGCGTCTTGAATATAGATACTGCTTTCATCAAGTTCTGCGCCTGCTCTTCCATCGATTCCGCCGCTGCGGCCGCTTCTTCCACCAGCGCCGCGTTCTGTTGCGTTACCTCATCCATCTGGACAACCGCCTGGTTGACCTGTTCGATACCCGCGCTCTGTTCCTGCGACGCAGCGGTGATCTCCGACATAATGTCCGTCACGCGCTTGATCGAGCTCACGATCTCTTCCATGGTCTTGCCAGCCTCGTCCACCAGCCTGGTGCCGTTGCCGACTTTTTCCACCGAGTCGCTGATCAGCGTCTTGATCTCCTTGGCGGCCGCCGCGCTCCTTTGCGCCAGATTGCGCACTTCCGTTGCAACCACCGCGAAACCGCGGCCCTGCTCACCAGCCCGGGCTGCTTCCACTGCCGCATTCAACGCCAGAATGTTGGTCTGGAACGCGATACTGTCAATCACTGAAATGATATCGACGATCTTCTTCGAGCTTTCGTTGATTGAGGCCATGGTGGTCACCACCTGACCGACCACTCGACCACCCTTTATCGCCACTCCTGAGGCCGCCTCTGCCATTTGATTGGCCTGTTTCGCATTGTCTGCGTTCTGCTTCACCGTCGACGTCAGTTCTTCCATACTGGCAGCGGTTTCCTCCAGACTGGAAGCCTGCTCTTCGGTACGCTGCGACAAATCGTTGTTGCCCTGGGCAATCTCCATCGCCCCCGTGTTGATTAAATCGCTTGCCTCTTTGATTTGCATGATAATGTCGAGTAGCTGCTCTACCGTCTGGTTCGCATTATCCGACAACTCCCCGAAGGTTCCATGATATTCATCCGTGATCCTCTCCGTCAGATCACCCTGTGCTAGCGCACCCAGCATACGCCCCACGTCTCCCAGACTTACGGCACAAGTATCCAGTAACGAATTGACCCCCTCGCACAATTCCTTGACAGAACCCGTCTTGCCATCAATCTCAATACGCTTCGTGAGATCCCCATCCCTGGCTACCGAAACCACCATCAATGTCTGCTCCACTGCATCCTTGAGCATCTGCGATGCTTGAATTGCCGCAGTCACATCAGTGGAGATTTTCGCCACTTTAAACACCCGCCCCATCTCATCCATGATAGGCGCATAGGTAGCTTGCAGCCATACCTCCTGACCCCCTCTGCCGATTCTTTTAAATACATCGGTCTGGGCTTTGCCTGTATTCAGATCGGCCCAGAACTGGGTGTAAGCGGCAGAATTGGCATAGGCCGGCTCAACAAACAGGCGGTGATGCTTACCAACGACTTCATCGGCCTGATATCCCATCAGTTGCAGAAAAATGCTGTTGGCAGTCAGAACCACCCCCTTGGTATCAAACTCGACAAAACCATAGGAATTATTAATGGCGTTGATCAGCCCCAGCATGTTGTGGCGTTCTGTTTCTTGCTTGGTAATGTCGTAACGCACCCCCAGATATTTTCTCGGCTTCCCCTTTTCATTGAGAAATGGCGCAATGACCGCATCAACATAATAAGGGGCGCCCTCTTTGGTGCGGTTCTTGATCACGCCCCTGAAGAAATTACCCCGCCCGATCGTGGCCCAAACCTGTTTGAAGACCTCCTTGGGCATATCCGGATGGCGAGTGATGCTATGCGGACTTCCCACGAGCTCGTCTCTGCGGTAATGGGAAATCTCGCTATATTTATCGTTGCACCAGACAATGTCTCCTTTAAGATCAGATTCGGAAACAATGCTGGTCATATTCATGATCTCGGAGCGTATCTTTAATTCTATCTCGGTATCGTCCAGCTTGTTTTTGGTGGCAGTGATGTCTATGGCAAATTCCATTACCTTGACGGGCTTGCCGTCCACGCCCAGGATGGGACTGTAGGAGCTCTCAATCCACACTGCCTTGCCGCCCTTGCCGATGTATTTGTACCGGCCCGTACTGGATTCACCCCGCCCAAGCTTGTCCCATAGGCTGTAGTACTCGGGAGAACTGCGGAACACGGGATCAACCAGCATGCTGTGATGCTGATCCTTGATTTCGTCGAGGGTGTAGCCCAGCATCTTCAGGAAGTTTTCGTTCGCTGTGACGATCTTGCCAGCAAGCGTAAATTCGATCACTGCCTGCGCTTTGTTGATGGCGGCAATCTGGCCTTTCAGGTCGGCCAGAACTTCCCTGGACACGCCAGGAACTTTGGGGGGTTGTACGCTAGAAGCTTTGGACTTGGGCTTGGCTTTGACTTTGGGCTTGACTTTGGGCTTGACTTTGGACGCACTGGCAGTCTTGGTCGCGTTGACATTGGCTCGTTTCGCATTCACTTTAGTGATTACCATAATAATATCTCTCTTGGTTAAAATGGTTGAAGTAACTGGATTTGAAAATAACCAACTCTGGCTAGTGAGTTGTTGTGTCGGCGACCAACCCCATTTCGCTGCTGCCCATGAGTTTCTCGATGTCCATCAGAATCAGCATGCGCTCCTCTACCGTACCCAGGCCCATGATATATTCCGCGTTGATCATGGTGCCGAACTGTGGTGCTGGCTGCATTTGCTCTGCATTCAGATTGATCACGTCCGAGACCGCATCCACTACGATGCCTATCACGCGCCCTAAAATGGTCAGGATGATTACCACTGTAAATTGATCATAATCGGCCTTGTCGAGCTTGAATTTGATACGCATGTCAATGATAGGAACGATATTGCCACGCAGATTAACCACGCCCTTGATGAATTCGGGTGCATTGGCAATGTGGGTGACAGTGCCGTATCCGCGAATCTCCTGAACCTCAAGGATATTGATGCCGTATTCCTCGCTTCCCAACCGGAAAGTGAGAAATTCGTTATCCATGTTACCCATAGAGCCATTGGTCGATTCGGTTACTCCTGTGGCCATTTTTTATACTCCTTTTATTAAACATGGCGACATATATAATGCCGCTCTACTGAGTTATGCTGCTGACAGTTCTCTGGCCAGGAAATGCTGTCATGAGAAAACTGGAAATTGCTGATCCCGAAGTGATGCGAATTGCCATCCAACAAGAAATTGCTCGTTCCGATGAGTCGCGCTACGACCATCGGTTGCACGGCTTACTGCTGGTAGCAGGCGGTCAAAGCTGCCATTACAGCCGGAGCCACAAGCAGGTTAAAAACTGGACAACTTCGGGCGTTACGGCATCGCTGTCCGGAGCCACGTCATAGTCGACCATCAGCTTTGCGGCATCCACCAGGACAAGTGTGCGGCCGTTCACTGCCCCAAGGCCGAGGATATACCGGGTATCTAAATTGGCCGCAAAGTCTGATACCGGCTTGATTTGTTCCGGACTTATTGTCATGATCTCGGTCACGCCGTCCACCGCCATCCCGATAATCCGTCCAGACAGGTTGAGAACAATTACAGTAGTAAATCGCTGGTATTCGGGACCGACCAGGCGGAGCTTGGGCCGCACGTCTACGACAGGCACCATCATGCCGCCTAGTTTGATGACGCTTCTACCCTTGATGAATTCCGGTGCGTCGCCGGTCATGGTTATGGTGTCAAAGCCGTAAATCTCCTCAACTGCGATAACACTGATGCCATATTCCTCATTGCCCAGTCTGAAGGTAAGAAATTTGTTGCCGGCGGTGGCTGTGTTGCTGCCAATGTTTTCCTGAGTTGCCTGCATCGTTCTCTCCGTTGGTGACTGTGTAGTTGAGTTTTGCCAGAAAATCCATGCTGCATGGCTTATGTTGCTGTGCACCATTGTGGCCCGGCCTGTGCTGCCAGATTGTCACTGGCCACCTTCTTCAGGAGTCGTTCGAATGATTCCGCTGGCATGGGCCGCCCCAAAAGGTATCCCTGAGCCATGCTGCATTGGTACTGATTCAGAAGCTGTCGCTGCTCCTCCGTTTCCACTCCCTCGGCGATCACGTTCAAGCCGAGACTTGCCGACATGGCAATGATGGCTCTTACAATTGCTGCATCGTTGTGGTCGGTGGCGATGTTGCCCACAAACGATTGGTCAATCTTGAGGCTGTCCAGGGGAAACTTCTTCAAATAACCCAGATTCGAATAACCCGTGCCAAAATCGTCAACTGTGATCTGCACTCCCATGCCCTTGAGTGTTCGCAGGGTTTCCATTGCTCCATTAGGGAGCAGCGGGGACGGCGTAGAACAGCAGGCATCGGCACAACCTCCCATCGCTTTTTTATCAAAGGCCGGCATAAAGCAGCTTTCCGTGATCTCGAGTTCCAGAAATTGCGGCGGCAGTCCGCTTCCAGCCAGCGCCGCGGCCACCATCTGAATCAGGTTGGGTTGCATGAACTGTCGAACGGAAACATTGACAGCTATGCGGATAGGAGGAGCGCCTGCATCATGCCAGCGCTTCATGCTGGCACAGGCTTCGCGCAGGACCCATTCGCCAATTGGAATGATTAAACCGGACTGTTCCGCAATCGGGATGAACTCGTCCGGCGAGACCAGCCCGCGTTCGGGGTGCTGCCAGCGCAGCAATACCTCTGCGCCGGCGATCCTGCCGCCGTTCAGTTCAGTCTGGGGCTGATAGAACAGCATCAATTCGTTCCGCTCCAGCGCGCGCCGCAGATCGTTCTCCAGCGCCATGCGCGCGTGGAAATGGTTGTTCATGCATGCGGTATATAACTGGTAGCCGTTTCTTCCCTGCTCCTTTGCGTGGTACATCGCGGTATCGGCGTTCTTCATCAGCATTTCAAGTTCGTCCCCGTCGCCAGGGTAGAAGCTGATGCCGATGGAAGCTGAGGTGAACAGTTCCCGTTCTCCAACCGCCACCGGTGCTTCGAACGTCTGCATAATCTTGTTTACTACGGCAATCGCATCTTCTGGCAGGCTTAAGGATTGCAAGACGATGGTGAATTCATCCCCGCCCTGCCGCGCCACCGTATCGTTTTCCCGCACGCTCCGCGCTAATCGTCGCGCAACCTCCTGGAGCAGCACATCGCCGGTCAAATGGCCCAATGTGTCATTGATAAGCTTGAAGCGGTCAAGATCAACGAACAATACTGCCAGCATCTGCCGGTTGCGGTGCGCATTGGTAATGGCCGAACCGAGACGTTCCTTGAACAGTGCCCGGTTCGGCAATCCTGTCAGATCATCATGGAACGCCATTCGATGAAGTCGATCTTCGAGCTTTTTCTGTTTGCTGATGTCAGTAAAAATCGCGATATAATTCTGCACTTTTTCCTGTTCATCTTTCACCGTCGAAATATTCAATATCTCCGGATAAATGTCGCCATCCTTGCGCTTGTTCCAGATATTCCCTTCCCACTTTCCCGTTTCTGCGATTGACTGCCACATGGCGGTGTAAAAAGCCTTATCCTGAAGCCCGGACTGGAGAATCCGCGGCGTGTTGCCGATCAGTTCTTCCTGGGTGTAGCCTGTGATACGGGTCAGCGCAGAATTGGTGGCAACGATGGTACCTTGCGCGTCAGTGACGATAATGCCCTCCAGGGCATTATCGAATACCGTCGCGGCCAATTTCATCTGGCTTCGCATCTGTTTGATGGAAACCAGTTCACGCTGCGCACTCAAGGCAAAGCCGACATGTTGTGCGGCCAATATGAGCAGAGCGCGCTCCACCTCGCCAGTGAAGCTGTCCACCGACCCGGAACACATACACAGCGCGCCGATACACCGGTTGCCAACAAATAAGGGCTGTATGAACGTAGAAGAGATTCGCGCCTTGACGGCGAAATCCTTCCAGACATCACCGTATTCTCCAGCAGACGATACCCCTCCGGCATGAACAGGTCTCCGCCCGCGGATACAGGCGGCCACCGGATTGTCCGCATCTTCCGTGCCATCCCAGCGCAGAGCCATCTCAGGCAGAAAAGAAGCGGCTTCCCCTTCCGCTGCCATTACCCTGATGGTTCCATCCGTTTCGGCATAACCTGCCCATGCCATCCGGTAAGGCCAGTGTGAGACCAGCTTTCTACAAACTCCCTGCAGGATGTCTTTCTCGTCCGCATGCCTGTTCAACAAGCTATTGTGAATCTGCAGCACGAGGCTCATTAGCAGGTAGTTACGGCTGGTTTCAGGTGACATAGATAGACACTTCCTTCTTGGAACTCGATATTCGGTTTTCGAATCTAAGAGATATTACGACACAGATATCAGAAACATTTGTCGGAAAATTCTGAAAATTAGGTAGGATAAATGGTAGTTATTTGTCAGACTTTTCTTACAATCCCTTGGCCGAATTAAGGGTAATATTGACCTGCTCAGGAAGTGCAGAATTGAGTCACAGATTGAGTTGGTACGCAGTTGTATAATCCTGCGCCAGAGAAGCAAAGCGACACAGGTGGTGACTGTGCCAAGTGAGCGGAAGTCCGCCAGTGACGGGACTACAAAGGAGATGCCGTGACCCAGGATGCAAACAAAAATACGAACCGGCACGCAAGAATAGAGACTGCCGAATCACGCCGTGACATAGAGAAACGGCTGAGAAACCATATAATGCAAGCCGAGCCGAGATCACCGGCTGAAACGGCGCAACTCCTCCACGAGCTGCTAATCCACCACATCGAGCTGGAGATGCAGAGCGAGAGATTGCTGCGCGAGCGATTGAAGGAGATCACCTGCCTTTACTCGATTCGTCACGACATGGTGCTGGAGTCGCCGCTGGATGAGCTGTGCCAGCACATTCTTGAACATCTGATCGCGGCGATGCAGTTCCCGGAGATTACTGCCGCCATGATCGAACTCGATGGCGAGCAGTTTGTTTCTGGCAAATACAGTAACGAGCTAGCGCATGGGCTGCAGGTGCAAATTACGGTCAACGGCAAGGCCTGCGGCCAGTTGCAGGTATTCTATTGCGAGAATAAACCGTTCTTGCTGCCGGAAGAGCAGAATCTCATCAATGCCATTGCGCTCGATCTGCAATGGTGGCTGGAGCGCAAGCAGACAGCGAACGCGCTCGAATCTTCACTGGAGAAAATCAAGATGATTCAGAGCGCGCTCGACGCGCATGCCATCGTCGCGATTACCGACCGGTACGGGAAAATAATCTATGCAAACGACAAATTCTGCGCCGTCTCCAAGTATTCGCGCGAGGAACTGCTCGGCCAGGACCATCGCATCATCAACTCCGGCTTTCACCCCAAGGAATTCATGCGGGAGCTATGGAAGACGATTGCGCAGGGACACATCTGGAAAGGCGAGCTCAGGAACCGCGCCAAGGATGGCTCCTTCTATTGGGTGGACACTACCATCGCGCCATTTCTCGATGCGGCGGGTAAGCCGTATCAATACGCCGCCATCCGTACCGAGGTCACCGAACGCAAGCGCCTGGAGCAATTGATGGAAAAACAAATCGTGGAGCTGGCGCGCTCCAATGCCGAGTTGGAGCAGTTCGCATATGTGGCAACGCACGATCTGCAAGAGCCGCTGCGGGCAGTAACCAGTTGTGTCCAGCTCCTCAAACAACGTTATGAAGGCCAACTTGATGCGCATGCCGACGAATTCATCACCCACGCGGTGGACGGCACCAGGCGGATGCAGATGCTGATTAATGACCTGCTGACCTATTCGCAGATCAACGCTGACCAAACCCCCGTGCCCGTAGATTGCGCGGTATTGCTGGATAACGTGCTGGCCAATCTCGCGACAGCTATTGCAGAGAACGGCGCGGTGGTAACTCATGAACCGCTGCCCACGGTAAGCGGAAACCCGTCCCAACTGACGCAGATGTTTCAGAACCTCATCAGCAACGCTCTCAAGTTCCGTGGGAAACGTCCGCCTGAAATTCACATCGGTGCGGTGCTCAAAGCCGGCGAGTGGGTTTTCTCTGTCGCCGACAACGGCATCGGCATGGAACCGCAGTATTTTGAGCGTGTCTTTCGCGTCTCTCAGCGCCTGCACACCCGCACGGAATATCCGGGTACCGGCATCGGTCTGGCGATTTGCAAGAAAGTAGCCGAGTATCATGGCGGACGCATCTGGGTCGAGTCGCAGCCGGACCAAGGCTCCACCTTCTACTTCACCATTCCGGAAAAGAAATAACCCGCCATGTACCTTAAAATGCAACCCCGCCCTGTCGTCATCCTGATGGCCGAGGACAACCCGACCGACGTGATGCTGACCAGGGAAGCGCTGGCCAGCGCCAAGCTGCTCTACACGCTGCACGTGGTTGAAGACGGCATAGAAGTTATGGAGTTCCTGCGCCAGCAAGGCAAATACGCCGAGGCACCTCGGCCGGACATCATTCTGCTGGATTTAAACATGCCCCGGAGGAATGGCCTGGAAGTGCTGGCCGGACTCAAAGCCGACGCGAATCTGAAAAATATCCCGGTGATCGTCCTCACCACCTCGAATTCTGATGAGGACGTCGCCAAAGCCTATGAAAACCATGCCAATTACTACATCAGAAAACCGGTGGACTTTGATGGTTTCACCCAGGTAGTACAGTCGGTGCAGGATTTCTGGTTCCTGATCGTTACTCTACCAATGCGCTCAGAGCATTAAAACTTATGGCCGATAATAGGACTCAAGTTCTGCTGGTCGAAGACAGCCTGACGGACGCACTGTTCGTGCAGGACGCGCTGGTGCACGCAGTGAGTGAGCAATTCGCCGTGACCCATGTCGAGCGATTGAACCATGCGCTGGAACAGCTGCAGCTACAGCACTTCGACGTAGTACTGCTGGACCTCAACCTGCCAGATTCAGACGGTTTCGAGACATTCACCCGGCTTTACAACGCAGCCGAGAACATTCCTGTTGTGCTGTTGACAAATCGAACCGATGAATCACTCGCTCTGCAGGCGCTCCAAGCCGGAGCACAGGACTATCTGATAAAAGAGAGGGTGATGAGTGAGGGTGGCGTCTTGCCACGCGCCATCCGCTATGCCATTGAACGTAGGCGTTCGCAGCAAGCGTCGCACGCGAGCGAGGAGCAACTCCGCGACCTGTTTGACAACACGAGCGACTTCATCCAGAGCATCGCACCGGACGGGCGTATCCTTTTTGCGAATCGCGCCTGGCGCGAGATGCTCGGTTACTCCGAGGAAGAAATGACCGCGCTGAACATCTTCGATGTCATCCACGCAGACCACCACGAGCACTGCGGCGCGCTGTTTCAGCGGCTCATGGCGGGTGAGGACGTGGGGGCAGTGGAATGCACCTTCCAGATGAAGGACGGGCGAATTGTTGCAGTGGAGGGCCGCATGACGGTGCGCTTCGAGGATGGCCAGCCAGTGGCTGTGCGCGGCATTTACCGTGACGTGACGAAGCGCAACCAGATAATGGCAAAATTGCAGGCACTGACGGCGCCGAACATAAGAAAAGAAGAAAGAGCGAGTATTTCCCGGGAAATTCATGACGAGCTGGGGGGCACGTTGACGGTGCTGAAAATGGACCTGGACTGGCTTGCAAAAAAAAATGTCGCCAACCCCATGTACGAGAGAATCCGGTTCTTGCACCAGTTATCCGGTGAAGCTTTGGATACCGCGCGCAGAATCTCGCGGAATTTGCGACCCAGTGTACTCGACAACCTCAGCCTCAGCGGCGCTATCGAGTGGCTGGCGCATGAATTCGAACAGCGTCTGAGTATAAGCTGTCAACTGACCATGAATGCGGCAAATCTTACCCGCCTCGACCAGAAACATGAAACGGAGATTTTCAGGATTATTCAGGAAGCGTTCACCAATATAGCGCGGCACGCCCAGGCGACAGCCGTGGAAATTGATATTGATGAAACGGATGAAGATATCGTAATCGAAATCAGGGATAACGGCATTGGCATCACCCAACAGCAGTTATTGAATCCGAAGTCTTTCGGGATTCTCGGCATGTATGAACGCACCAAACAACTGAATGGCAAGTTGAGAATCAGTGGAGCCCCCTCCCAAGGCAGCACTGTGCAACTGCGGGTACCTCTCATTGCGCCGCCGGGACAGGTGGAGTAACAGGCTATGATAATCAGAGTCCTGCTAGCTGATGATCATGTGCTTTTCCGGGACGGGCTGAAACGGATTCTTGGTGAAACACCCGACATCGTAGTCGTCGCCGAAGCGATGAGCGGACTTGATACCTTGGAAAAAATGCGCCAGAGCGAATGGGATGTGGCATTGCTGGACGTCAGCATGCCGGATATGGATGGACTGGAAGTGCTAAAACGTGTTATGGCCGATAATGCGGGGCAGCGGGTGCTGGTATTGAGTATGTATCCTGAGGACGAATATGCTATCAGGGCAGTGCGCGCAGGCGCATCCGCCTATCTCACTAAAAACAGTCCAATAGATCTGCTCATGTTCGTAATCCGGCGCCTCGCAAACGGAGGAAAATACGTGAACCCGGAACTGGCCGAGAAGCTGCTGTTCAATCCCGATTTTGCTTTGGGAGCACCGTTGCATTCCACGCTTACCGATCGGGAATTGCATGTTCTCAGGCGTATCGTCGCCGGACAGCCCTTGACTGTAATAGCGGGGAAACTGTCGCTCAGCATAAAAACCGTGGGCACTTACCGTTCCCGTATCCTGAAAAAGATGAACATGCAGAATAATGCCCAGTTGATCCGCTATGCGGCCGAGCACCAATTGACGGAATAGCCGTCTGCCAACCCAAGCTTCGCGGCCCCACTCCTGTATCATTGCAATAAAATCAGCAAGGTTGCCTGCATGAACGAATTCGCGTTTGCCAGAGTGCTGCATGTGCTGGGCGTGGTGCTGTGGATCGGTGGCGTGGCGATGGTCACCACCATCCTGTTGCCTGCTGTAGCGCAAATGAAATCCGCCGCGGAACGCGTAGAGTTTTTCGAGTGCATCGAGCGCCGCTTTGCTACGCAAGCACGCTACACCACCCTGCTCGTCGGCTTGAGCGGTTTCTACCTGGTGCACCTGCTCGATGCCTGGAGCCGCTTCGCTGAACTGCGCTTCTGGTGGATGCACGCGATGGTGCTGGTGTGGCTAATCTTCACCTTGATGCTATTCGTGCTGGAGCCGCTGGTGCTACAGCGGCAGCTTAAACAGCGCGCACAGCGTCATCCGGAAAAAACTTTTGCACTGATCCAGCGCATGCATTGGGTGCTGTTGAGCTTGAGCCTGATCGCTGTGGCCGGTGCGGTGGCAGGCAGTCACGGCTGGATGCCGTCCGGGAGCTGAAGATGAGTTATGCCGCATTAAAAATGATTCATGTCGCCAGCGTGATCCTCAGCTACCTGCTGTTTACGCTGCGCGGGGTATGGATGATGCAGGACTCCAGCGCGCTGCAACGGCGCTGGGTAAAGATTGTACCGCACGTGATCGATACCGTGCTGCTGACCAGCGCCATTGCACTGGCCATGACAATACAGCAGGATCCGTTAAACAATTCGTGGCTCGGCGCCAAAGTTGCCGGGGTGCTGCTCTATATCGGTCTCGGTATGGTAGCATTGAAACGCGGCAAGACCCGTAAAGTCAAAATCACTGCATGGGTTGCGGCCCATGCAGTGTTTTTTTATATCGTGCTGGTCGCGCTGACCAAGAACCCTACAGTAATTTAGCTTAACTTTAGATGGCGGGTGTCCGCAACCACCTTGCGCACCGGCAATACTCCCGCCAGACGCGTCATTACCCGCTCGGCGGTCAGGCGATACGTTGTCAGTTTGCCGCCATAGACTGTCAGCAGGCGCGGATGATCCTGCCGATCTGGATGCAGCACCGTTTCACGCGAACGCGCGTTGACGGACAGCGCGCCGCCCTCAGTCCCGCTCTCGCTTGAGGGCAGCACCCGTAAACCCGCCATCGTTGCGAGTACTGGCTGTCCGCTACGGTACTGCGGAAAATAACGTGCGAGCGTCCGCAGTAAATATGCCTGCTCCTGCGGCAATGGCCTGACATCGGCCGGGTCGCCGTGATAGGCCGACTCGGTGGTGCCTACCAGCGTGTTGCCCTGCCACGGCATCACAAATACCGCGCGCTTGTCTTCCGCTTCCACATAATAAATTCCCTGCGTGAGCGTACCCAGCACAACGATATGCGTGCCCTGTACCAGATCAATCTTGAGTTGCGTAGGAACCGGGGTGATCCGGCTTAACACTTGCTGCACCCATGGCCCGGCCGCGTTCACCAGCACTGTCGCCGCACACGTCTCGATTTGTCCGTTATGCCGGTATTCGATGATGTTGTCGCGCTCGCTATTCTGACCCAGGCGGGCGCCAGTGAAGGTGGCGGGCATTTTCAGCTGTGCGCCCATCTGCTGCGCCGAGCACATCACCGCACGGGTCAGCGCCGCGTCATCGGTCTGCGCATCGCTGTATTGAAACACTGCTTGCAGATCGGTGGTATCCAGCCCGTCCAGGTTTTGCCACAGGCCTGGCGGCACCCGGCGAAAACGTACTGCCGGCTGCAGGCCGCCCAGCAGTGCATAAAGGCTCAGTCCCGCGTGCAACAACCACGGGCGGCGGGTGGTATCACGATATACCGGGATGTAGAAAGGCTTGAGCTTGACCAGTTGCGGCGCCAGTTCGAGCAGCAGTGCGCGTTCGTGCAGGCATTCACGCACCAGCGAGAACTGCCCGCTTTCCAGATAGCGCAGCCCGCCGTGTATGAGTTTGCTGGAGCGGCTGGAGGTGCCACTCGCAATCCCGGTCTGCTCGAGCACCATCACCGACAGGCCTCGTGCTGCCGCCGCTTGCGCAATACCCGCGCCATGGATGCCGCTACCGATGATGACCAGGTCGTAGAGTTCCGCCATCTGTTTTGGTATCTCTGATAAAGGCTGGAGCGAAGAGCTTACCCGCATCCCTCCGGCAGGACAAATTGTCGCGGCAGTGTCATGCAGTGGCGTCCTATTTTGCCTTGAGCGAGTCCCGGCAAAAATGCTATAATCCCGCGCTGATCTGGCTCAGCAGGCTCAATTACAAGTCTGCGGTCAGGTCAAATTCGCATGCCCGTCAATCCCAGGGTGCTCTCTCCATAAAGGAAATGAGAGTGACTATGGCGGGCAGAGGCTCAACCCTATAGGAGAAGTTCATGTCAGTAACCATGCGGCAAATGCTGGAAGCGGGTGTTCATTTCGGACACATGACCCGTTTCTGGAACCCCAAGATGGCGCCTTATATTTTCGGCCATCGCAACAAGATACACATCATCAATCTGGAAAAAACCCTGGCAATGTACCAGGACGCAATAAAGTACGCGCGCCAATTATCGGCCAACAAGGGCAATATCCTGTTTGTCGGCACCAAGCGCCAGGCGCGCGATATCGTGCGCGAGGAAGCGCTGCGCTGCGGCTCTCCCTACGTAGACCAGCGCTGGCTGGGCGGGATGCTGACCAATTTCAAGACGATGAAACTGTCCGTCAAACGCCTGCACGACATGGAGGCAATGACACAGGACGGCACCCTCGACAAGCTTACCAAGAAAGAAGCGCTGGATATTCAGCGCGAACTGGAAAAACTGAATCGCAGCCTGGGCGGCATCAAGGATATGAAAGGCATACCCGATGCCATGTTCGTGATTGACGTGGGTTATCACAAAGGTGCGATCACCGAAGCCAAGAAACTCGGCATCCCGGTAGTGGGTGTGGTGGATACCAATCACGATCCCAACGGAGTGGATTATGTAATTCCCGGCAATGACGACTCCAGTCAGGCGATACGCCTGTACGCACGCGGCATGGCTGATGCAATTCTGGAAGGACGCAGTCAGATTGTGCACGAAATCATCAAGAATGAATTCGTCGAAGTGGACGAAGCAATGACAGCAGAACGGTTTGCCGGATAGGCCGCAAACAGAAAAGGGGGCCGACGGCCCCCTTTTTTAACTGACCGGCGATCTGAGCAGCAACTGCGAATCTTTTGAATAATTTTGTTGGAGTAGCATATGGTGGATATTACCGCGAGCATGGTGAAGGAGTTACGCGACCTGACCGGGCTCGGCATGATGGAATGCAAAAAAGCATTGACTGAAACCGCTGGCGACATGAAAGCGGCGGAAGACCTGCTGCGCATCAAAAGCGGCGCCAAGGCAAGCAAAGCTGCCGGGCGCATTGCGGCGGAAGGTATGGTAGGAGCATATATCGCGACCGATGGCAGGAGCGGGGCGCTGGTGGAAGTCAACTGCGAAACCGACTTTGTTGCCAGGAACGAAGACTTCATTAATTTCGCCTGCAACCTGGCACAACTGGTGACGACGCAGAATCTGGCCGATACCGATGCGTTGGCGGCGGCTACCTTGGCGAATGGCGAAAATGTAGAAGAGTTCCGCAAGGCGCTGGTAATGAAACTGGGTGAAAACATCAGCGTGCGCCGTTGCGTACGCTATGCGACGCAGGGGCAGCTTGCTTCTTATCTGCATGGCAGCCGAATCGGCGTGATGATCGATTACACCGGTGGCGACGAGACGCTGGGAAAAGACTTGGCGATGCATATTGCCGCCAGCAAACCGCTCTGTGTTTCCAGAGAGCAGGTAGCGCCCGATCTGCTGGCACGTGAGCGCCTGATTTACACCGCACAGGCAGCGGAAAGCGGCAAGCCCGCCGACATTGTGGCAAAAATGGTGGACGGACGTGTCGCCAAATACCTCGCCGAAGTAACGCTGCTCGGCCAACCTTTCGTCAAAGACCCGGAGCAGACGGTGGAAAAACTGCTCGCAGCCAAATCCGCCAAAGTCAATGGCTTTACCATGTTTGTCGTGGGTGAAGGAATTGAAAAGAAATCCTGCGATTTCGCTGCCGAGGTAATGGCTCAGGTTAACCAGGCAAAATAAGACCATTCACTGCAACCGGACTAACCGTACCCATGACGACTACCGCCTATAAACGCATCTTGCTGAAACTCTCGGGTGAAGCTCTGATGGGCGACGACAGCTACGGTATCAATCGCACCGTGATAGAACGTATTGTTGCCGAAATTGCCGAAGTAACCCGGCTCGGCGTCGAGGTGGCAGTGGTAATCGGCGGCGGTAACATTTTCCGCGGCATGACTTCAGCCGAGGGTGGCATGGATCGCGCCACCGCCGACTACATGGGGATGCTGGCTACGGTCATGAATGCGCTGGCGCTGCAGGATGCGATGCGCTGCGGCGGACTGGTGAGCCGGGTACAGTCGGCACTGCGTATCGATCAGGTGGTGGAACCCTATATTCGCGGCAAGGCGATGCGCTATCTGGAGGAAGGCAAGATAGTCATTTTTGCCGCCGGCACCGGGAACCCCTTCTTCACTACTGATACGGCTGCCGCGTTGCGCGGCATGGAAATGAACGTGGATATCGTGCTCAAGGCCACCAAGGTGGATGGCGTCTATACCAGCGACCCAAAAACCAACCGCGATGCCGTACGCTACCAGAAACTGACGTTTGATGAGGCCATCGCCAAGAACCTGAAGGTGATGGATGCCACGGCGTTGACCCTGTGCCGCGACCAGAAGTTGCCGCTCAATGTATTCAGCCTCTTCAAAGCCGGGGCGTTGAAACGGGTGGTCATGGGTGAGGATGAAGGAACGCTGGTACGAGTCTGAGTAACTGCGCGCCGCAGGACAGTGCAGGTTTTTATTTCCAATCTTTCCGCACGAGATAAATATCATGATTGCCGACATCAAGAAAGCCGCTGAGCAAAAAATGCAGAAAAGCCTGGAGGCATTGAAAACCGACTTGGGCAAAGTTCGAACCGGGCGGGCTCACACCGGCCTGCTCGATCACATCAGCGTGGATTATTACGGCACCCCCATGCCGATCAACCAGGTGGCGAATATCAACCTGATAGATGCCCGCACCATTGGTGTTGCGCCCTGGGAAAAGAAAATGCTGGGCGTGGTTGAAAAAGCAATCCGTGACTCCGACCTGGGACTGAACCCCATGACTGTCGGCGAGGTGATACGGGTACCCATGCCAGCGCTGACCGAGGAGCGCCGCCGCGACCTTACCAAGGTAGTAAAGCATGAAGCGGAGACCGCGCGCGTAGCAATGCGCAATATCCGGCGCGATGCCAATGCGCATTTGAAGGAACTGCTCAAGGAAAAAAAAGTCGCCGAGGATGACGAGCGCCGCGGACAGGATGAGATTCAGAAACTCACCGACCGCCATATCGCCGAAATCGACAAGATGCTGCAAATTAAGGAAGCCGAATTAATGGCGGTCTGATCCAATTCAGAACTGCACTCCCCCATGTCCACTGTTATCAGTTCAACCCGCGCAATACCTGAAACCGGAATAATCCCCCGGCATGTCGCCATCATCATGGACGGCAACGGCCGCTGGGCGAAGAACCGCTTCATGCCACGAGTGGCCGGACACAAGCGGGCGATGGAAACGGTGCGCGGCGTGGTCAAGGCCTGCGGCGAGCGCGGTATCGGCTACCTCACGTTATTCGCTTTCAGCAGCGAAAATTGGCGCAGGCCGAAGGATGAAGTTTCTGTCCTGATGCAGCTTTTCATCGTCGCGCTGGAGCAGGAAGTGGTCAAGCTGCATGAGAATGGTATCCGCTTCAAGGTGGTCGGCGATTTATCGAAGTTCGAGCCGAAAATAGTTGAATTCATCCGCAACGGCGAGAGGCTGACCGCCGCCAACACCAAGCTTACGCTTACGATTGCAGCTAATTATGGCGGACGTTGGGACATCATGCAGGCGACCCGCAGCATGCTGGCGCAACACCCTGAATTAGCCGGCGGTTTCGAGGAAGAGGATTTGATGCCGCATTTCGCCATGAGCTACGCGCCGGAGCCGGATCTGTTTATCCGCACCGGCGGCGAGCAGCGCATCAGCAATTTTCTGTTGTGGCAACTCGCCTATACCGAGCTTTATTTCACCGACACCCTGTGGCCGGATTTCGACGCTCAGGCGCTGGACCTTGCAATCCAATCATATCAGCAACGCGAGCGCCGTTTTGGCCGTACCAGCGAGCAGCTCAAAATATCACCATCCGCCGAAGGAACGAGAAGAGTTGCGGCCGACCAATCGGCATAGCCCTCGCACATTCCCAACCGATGAAGTTTTTTGTTGGGACCCTCATTCATGCTTAAAACCCGCATCCTAACCGCCGTCATCGCGCTGCTCCTGTTTCTGGCAGCGCTGTTTTATTTGTCGGCGATTTTCTGGATGACATTGCTGCTTGCCCTGGTGGTGATGGGTGCAGTGGAATGGAGCAAGCTGGCAAAGTTCTCCGTTGCCCACTCGACTGTTTATCTGACATCCACCGCCTTACTGGGCGGAGAACTGCTGTATGTATTGAGCCGGGCGGTTCTGATCGACCCTTACACTACCGCATTCCTGTGGCTCTACGCCGCATCACTGGCATTCTGGATGCTGGCTGCGCCAGCTCTTCTGAAATCTAACTATCCGATCAAAAGTCCGGTTCTGCTGGCGCTGATAGGCTGGTTGCTGCTGTTGCCGACTGGTCTTGCCTTGTATCAGTTACGCGCCATCAGTCCACTGCTTCTGCTGGGTTTCATGGCAGCCATCTGGATTTCCGACACCGCGGCGTATTTCACCGGACGCACGTTTGGCAAGCATAAGCTCGCACCCCGCATCAGTCCCGGCAAGACCTGGGAGGGTGTGGCCGGAGCGCTGGCAGCGGTTTCCATCTATGCGCTGATATGGAGCCAGATGGCGACAGAACAAACTCAAGTCGTGTTACTGCTGCCGTTGTTGCTGGTACTGGCCGCGCTGGGCATCGTCGGTGATCTGTTCGAATCCCTGATGAAACGTCATGCCGGCGTCAAGGATAGCGGCAATATTTTGCCCGGCCACGGTGGTATACTTGACCGCATCGATGCACTCACTTCAACTCTGCCTGCCGCTGTTCTGGCGCTGCTGATTTTTACTGTCTAAATTATGACTACCGTCCGTCATCTCACCATACTCGGCTCTACCGGCAGCATCGGCGTAAGTACACTGGATGTGGTCGCACGTCACCCTGATCGATTTCAGGTCGTTGCGCTCACCGCCAATAGCAGTACCGAAAAAATGCTGGAACAGTGCCGCCGCTTCCAGCCGCGTTATGCGGTCATGCTGGATGCAGCCAGTGGGGAAAAATTACAGACGGAAATTCGCGCGGCAGGACTTGCCACCGAAGTTCTGTGGGGAGTGGAATCTCTGGAGAAAGTGGCATCGCTGCCCGAGGTGGATGCCGTAATGGCTGCTATCGTCGGTGCCGCCGGTATACGCCCCACCTTCGCCGCCGCCCGCGCAGGCAAGCAGGTACTGCTCGCCAACAAGGAAACCCTGGTGATGGCGGGGCGTATTTTCATGGACGTGGTCAAGCAGCATCATGCCACGCTGCTACCGATAGACAGCGAACATAACGCCATCTTCCAGTCACTACCGCAGCATTTCACCGGAGATCTGGCCGCAGTCGGGGTGCGCCGCATTCTGCTGACTGCATCCGGCGGACCGTTCCGGCAAGCATCGCTGGCGTCACTGGAACAAGTAACACCGGAGCAGGCTTGTGCTCATCCTAACTGGGTGATGGGACAGAAGATTTCAGTGGACTCCGCCACCATGATGAACAAGGGGCTGGAAGTAATTGAGGCGCACTGGCTGTTTGATGCCGCCCCTGAGCAAATCCAGGTAGTGATCCATCCGCAAAGCGTGATTCATTCCATGGTCGAATATGTGGACGGTTCGGTGCTGGCGCAATTGGGTAATCCAGACATGCGTACCCCGATTGCGCATGCCCTGGGCTTTCCGGAGCGCATTGAAACGGGGGTGGCACCTCTGGACATGTTCAAGATCGGCCAGCTGGATTTTGAAGCGCCGGATTTCAAACGCTTTCCCTGTCTGGGCCTCGCCTACCAGGCGCTTGCCGCCGGTGGCAGCGCCCCGGCCATACTCAACGCTGCCAACGAAGTGGCAGTAGAATCCTTTCTCAAACGTCGCATGCCGTTTACCGCAATTCCAGCCATGATCGAACAAGTCATGCAGACGGTCAGCCGCAAGGATATCGCCACTCTGGAAGATGTCTTGGCAGCAGACCATGTAGCACGCGAAACCGCGCATGAGTGGCTGGCGTCTCTGGTGTAAAGTGTCAGGAACATCATCCCCCGAAAATGCCCCGGCTGCCGCCAGCCTGGTTATTTTTTTTCCGTCCCGCTCTCTTGCCCCTGTTTGCCAGGAGACAGCAAGACGTAGCGCCTCAAGTTCTTTGCTGGAACTATTTTTGCGTCACATCCATCCTGGCACATGGGTATGACGCTCCTTGTTACGATCATTGCTTTTGTCGTCGCCCTGGGCGTACTGATCGTATTCCACGAATTTGGCCATTACCTGGTAGCGCGCTGGTGCGGAGTAAAAGTACTGCGCTTTTCGATCGGTTTTGGTCGACCTCTGCTGAGGAAACGCTGGGGGAAAGATCAGACCGAATGGGTGATAGCCGCTTTTCCTCTCGGCGGTTACGTCAAGATGCTGGATGAGCGTGAAGGCGAAGTCGCTCCGCAGGAGTTGCCACGCTCGTTCAACCGCAAATCGGTCGCACGTCGCAGCGCCATAGTCGCGGCAGGACCCATCGCTAATTTTCTGCTGGCCATCCTGCTTTACTGTTTTCTGTTCATGCTCGGCACCAGCGGAATGAAGCCGATCTTGGGACCAGTGGTCCCGGCAACACCCGCTGCATTTGCGGCTTTCGAGGCTGGAGAGACCATCGTAAAAATCGGTACCGAGCCTGTGGCGACCTGGCAGGATGCACGCTGGCTGCTGCTGGCGCAGGTCGTGGATAAATCTCCGGCTGTAACCGTGGAAACTCTCAATCAGCGTGGGGAAATCAGTTGGCGCAAACTGGATTTGAGCAACTTTCACGCCGATGACCTGGACGGGGATTTTCTGAAGAAAATCGGCCTGAGCAGTTATCAGCCCGCAATAAAACCCGTCATTGCCCAGGTAACAGCGGATGGCGCGGGTAATCGTGCCGGCTTGCTGGCAGATGATGAAATTCTGGCCGTAAACGGGCAGAACATTGCAAACTGGGAAGAACTGGTGCGGCAGATACGCGCCAACCCGGGACAGTCACTGCTGCTGCAAATTCATCGCGGTAATTCTGTCCTCGACATCAGCGTCACTCCTGATACGGCAACTGAAAAAGGCGAGAGAATCGGCAAGATCGGCGTTGGCCCCAAAATTGACCCTGCCGAACTGGAAGGACTGCTGGTAAAAACCAGTTATCCGCTGGGTGTATCCATAGTCAAGGCGGTGGATAGAACCTGGGAGACATCGGTATTTACGCTGCGCATGCTGGGGAAAATGGTAATGGGAGATGTGTCGTGGAAAAATGTCAGCGGACCCATTACAATTGCCGATTACGCCGGGCAGTCAGCGCAAATGGGGCTTGCGCCTTATCTGGGCTTTCTCGCGCTCATCAGCATCAGCCTGGGGGTGCTGAATCTCCTGCCCATCCCGATACTGGATGGGGGGCATTTGATGTATTATCTGATCGAGATCGTCAAAGGCAGTCCGCTTTCTGACACGGCCATGGAAGTTGGTCAGCGGGTGGGGATGGCGCTGTTGTTTGCCCTGATGGCTTTTGCCATATATAACGACATCAGTCGGCTTATCTCCGGTTAAAAAATGAAAATCAGGTATCTGGCCGCGCTTGCCGTCACTTTCTGTTCTTCGCTTTCATGGGCAATCGAACCGTTCGTGGTCAAGGATATCCGGGTGGATGGCATACAACGCACCGAAGCGGGCACGGTGTTCAGTTATCTGCCGGTGAAGGTGGGCGACATACTGGACGACGAAAAAGCCGCGGCGGCAATCAAGGCTCTCTATGCCACCGGTTTTTTCAAGGATGTGCGACTGGAGTCGGACAACGGCGTCCTGCTGGTGGTGGTGGAAGAACGTCCGGCCATTGCGCAGATCAATATAGTCGGCGCCAAAGAATTCGAGAAGGGTAAATTGAAGGACGGCCTGAAGCAGGCAGGTCTGACGGAATCGCGCATCTTTGATCGTTCGCTGCTGGAAAGAGCAGAGCAAGAGTTGAAGCAGCAGTACATCAGCCGCGGCAGATACGCAGTAAAGATTACCACTACTACCACACCGCTCGAGCGTAATCGCGTGGCCATCAACTTCGACATAGATGAAGGAGAGGTCGCCAAGATACGCAAAATAAATATCGTCGGCAACCAGGCTTTCAAGGAAAAGGAATTACTCAGCCAGTTTGTACTCAGAACCCCCGGTCTGTTGACCTGGTTCACCAAGGACGATCAGTATTCGAAACAGAAGCTGGGTGGCGACCTGGAAACACTGCGCTCTTACTATCTCAATCGCGGCTATCTGGAACTCAGCATTGATTCTACTCAGGTGTCGATCACGCCAGACATGCAGGATATTTATATCACGATAAATATTACTGAGGGTGCCAACTATACGGTTTCCGAGATCAAGCTGGCGGGTGAAATGCTGCTGCCGGAAACGGAGTTGCGCAAGCTCATCAAACTTGCGCCGGGCGAAGTGTTCGCGCGCGAGAAGCTGACTGAATCAGTCAAACTCATCACCGACCGGCTGGGCAATGATGGCTATGCGTTCGCCAATGTCAACGCAGCGCCGGAAATAGATAAGGAAAAAAGACAGGTAGGGTTCACTTTTTTTATCGATCCGGGCCGCCGGGTTTACGTGAGGCGCATCAACATAACCGGCAATGAACGCACGCGCGATGAGGTGATACGCCGGGAAATGCGTCAATTCGAAGGTGGCTGGTATTCAACCGCCAAAATCGCGCAGTCCAAGTTGCGTGTGGACAGGCTGAATTTTTTCAATGCCGTCAATTTGGAAACGCCTGCAGTTCCAGGCGTCACCGATCAGGTTGACATCAATGTCGATGTCAAGGAGAAGCCTACCGGCGCCGTGATGTTTGGCGCGGGCTATGCCCAGCAACAGGGCCTGATATTGACCGCCTCCGTTGCCCAGGACAATATCTTCGGCAGCGGGAAAAACGTCGCGCTCAACGTCAGTACCGGCCAGATCAATAAAGTGTACTCATTGTCATTCACCGATCCTTACTTCACCAAGAACGGGGTAAGCGCCGGCTTTGATATTTATAACCGCCACCTTAATACCAATATGCTGTTGGGGGTGGGTGCCTTTAATACCGCCACCACCGGTGCCGGTGTGCGCTTCGGTATTCCGGTTAACGAAAATGACACCGTCTCGTTTGGCGTGGGTGCGGAACAGACGGATATAAAATCGATCGGTAACGTTAAGCGTAATCAAGATTTTGTGGACACTTTCGGGAGAGTCACCCTTAATCTTCCGGTAACGCTAAGCTGGGCGCGTGACGGGCGTGACAGCGCCATCTGGACTACCAGCGGCACCACCCATCGAGTATTTCTCGAAGCGGGGGTGCCGGGTGGCGATCTCCAGTACTACAAGGCAAGCTACGCTCTCAAGTGGTTTTATCCCATTTCAAAGGATTTCACCCTGATGCTGCATGGTGAGGCCGGAACCGGTAATGGTTATAATGGACAACCGCTGGCTTTCTTCAAGAATTTCTTTGCCGGCGGCAACACTTCGGTGCGCGGTTACTATATTAGCTCGCTGGGTCCGCGTGACGACAAGGGCAGGTCGCTGGGCGGTAACCAGCGTGTCGTCGGCAGTGCGGAGCTGATGTTCCCGCTTCCCGGCATGAAGAACGACAGATCGGTACGCCTGAGCGCGTTTCTGGATGCTGGTACCGTATTCGGTCCTGGTGGTGACCCGGCGTTCAGGGCGAATGAGGGAATGCGTTATTCCACCGGGCTCGCCGTTATGTGGATTTCCCCGATGGGGCCGCTAAAAGTCAGTCTCGCAGAGCCGCTGAATGACCAGCCAGGCGATAGAATACAACGATTCCAGTTTCAATTTGGACAGACGTTCTAAATTTGGCAATGATCAACCAGGAGAGAAAATTGAAGCAGAAAGCTCAATGTCGGCAAATTTTAACCGCCACGTGCATGATCATTGCATCCGTAGGCATTCCCTTCAATGTCTATGCGAGCGAAATCAAGATTGGCATAGTCAATACCGAGAGAATCCTGATCGAATCGGCACCGGCTGTGCGCGCGCAGAAAAAAATAGAAAAGGAATTCCTGCCGCGCGACCAGGAACTCAAGAAAATGGCAGCGCAAGTGAAGGCGCTGCAGGAGCAACTGGAAAAGGACGGCATGGCCATGCCGGAAACGGATCGGCGCGGCAAGGAACGTGAGCTTGCCAACCTCAATCGTGAATATCAGCGTAGCCAACGACAGATGCGGGAAGATCTGAGTCTGCGGCAGAACGATGAATTTGCTGCGATCCAGTTGAACGCCAGCAAAGTCATACAAGCCATCGCCGAAGCGGAGAAATACGACCTGATCCTGCAGTTGCAGGATTCGGTTTACCGCAGTCAGCGCATCGATATTACCGACAAAGTTATCAAAGCATTGGCTGATAAATAGCCATGGAAAACGAAAATCTGAAAGAGGAAAGCATGAATGCCATGGATATTCATGAAATCCTGGAATATCTGCCTCACCGCTATCCTTTCTTGCTGGTAGACCGGGTACTTTCCTGCGAACCGGGCAAGGACATAGTCGCGCTCAAGAATGTGACCATCAACGAACCCTTCTTTGTTGGGCACTTTCCCCATCATCCCGTCATGCCGGGCGTATTGATCATCGAAGCGCTGGCCCAGGCTGCAGCGATCTTGACCCTCAAAACTGCAGGGGTGAAAGCTGACAATGACTCGATTTATTATTTTGTCGGGATAGACGGCGCCCGCTTCAAGAAACCGGTGCAGGCAGGCGATCAGTTGCTGCTCAAGGTAGCCATCACGCGGCAGGTAAGAGGAATCTGGAAGTATTCCGCCCGCGCGGAAGTGGCAGGCCAGCTTGCTACCGAGGCTGAATTGATGTGCACGATGCGGAGCATTTGAGGATCTGCGCCGCAATCCGCGCGCCTGCATCAGAAGCCGGAGATCAAGAGCAATGCCAACCGGGAAATTCCACTGGATCTGCGGCGTGGACGAAGCCGGCCGGGGACCGCTGGCAGGACCGGTATTCGCGGCCTGCGTAGTGCTCAACCCTGCTTACAAAATCGAGGGTCTGGCAGACTCCAAAAAACTCAGTGAAAAAAACCGCATCAAACTGGCACTTGCCATCAAAACACATGCCATGGCGTGGGCTATTGCTTCCGCATCCGTCGATGAAATCGACTGCTTGAATATTCTGCAAGCAAGCCTGCTGGCGATGAAACGAGCGGTCGAGAGCCTGGCATTTACTCCCGATCAAGTACTGGTAGATGGCAATCACAGCCCCCGCCTGAGTCTCCCGGTGCGCGCTGTCATTCGGGGCGACAGCCTGGTGCCGGAAATTTCCGCTGCCTCAATCCTGGCCAAGACTGCACGCGATGCTGAAATGCTGCGACTTCATCAGCATTTCCCGCACTATGGCTTTGACCGGCACAAGGGATATCCGACAGTTGCGCACATCCTGGCATTGCAACAACATGGCGCATCCAGCGTGCATCGCCGCAGTTTTGCCCCGGTAAGAAAACTGATAATGAAATGCGAGCTGTGAAAGAGCAGTGTTTGCCACACCGCTTCAGATCTGCTTGCCGGTGACAACCTTGGATGCGCTATTTGTGATGACGCCAAAATATACTGCTGATAAAATGATCACGATTTGATTTCATATTCGACAACTCACAAACGGAAATAACATGCGCATCGTCAAGGACACCATCGTATCTCTCAATTATGAATTATCGGACTCAACTGGCAAAATCCTGGAAAAGGCTGACTCCCCGATCAGTTATTTGCACGGGGGTTATGATGGGATTTTCCCGCTGGTGGAAGAAGCACTGCATAACATGGAAGTAGGCCATACCTGCTCGGTTTTCATGGAGCCGGAGAATACTTTCGGCGAATATGACAGTGAACTGGTGCGGGTGGAACCGCGTGACGCGTTTCCCGAGAACATAGCGGTTGGAATGCAGTTTGAAGGTGGTACGGAAGACTCGGATGACGTATTGATCTTCACCGTCACCGATATTGCCGAAGACAAAGTAGTGGTGGATGGCAATCATCCGCTGGCCGGGATGACGCTGCGTTTCGATTGTACGGTTACCGATGTGCGCCCTGCCACTGCCGAGGAGCTCTCCCACGGTCACGTCCACGGTCCGCACGGTCATGAGCACTGATTTTTCCTGATTCGACTGCAGGCTCATCACCCGCGCTACTCGTCCACCACCGCCTTTTTCAGCAGATAGAGTTGTTCCAACGCTTCTTTCGGACTTAACTCATCTGGCATGATGGTGCGCAGTAATGCGAGCGCGGGGTGCTCCTGCGGCGAATCTGCCACGGCAGCGGAGCCTGTGGAAAACAAATCCCGCTGCAGATTCTTGTCCACACTCTCCTGCTCCAGTTTCAGCAGATGTCTCTTTGCTGCCTTGATGGCCTGTTCCGGTACACCGGCCAGCGCCGCAACTTGCAAGCCGTAACTCTGGCTGGCAGGACCTTCGTTGACCGCGTGCAGGAACACGATATGGTGTTTGTGTTCCACCGCATCCAGATGTACGTTAGCCGCCTGCCTGAATTCTTCCGCAAGTCTGGTCAGTTCGAAATAATGGGTGGCAAATAATGTATAGCACCGGTTCTTTTCCAGCAGATAGCGGGCGATGGCAAACGCCAGCGCCAGACCATCGAAGGTGGAAGTACCCCGCCCCACTTCATCCATCAATACTAGGCTTTGCGCGCTGGCATTGTGCAAAATGTTGGCAGCCTCGGTCATTTCCACCATGAAAGTCGAGCGTCCGCCAGCAAGATCATCGGATGCACCGATACGGGTAAAAATCTGATCCAGTGGGCCGAGACGTGCGCTGTTGGCGGGAACAAAGCTGCCGCAATGCGCGAGTAATGCGATCAGCGCAACCTGCCGCATATAGGTGGATTTTCCACCCATATTGGGGCCGGTGATGATGAGCATTTGCCGCTCGCTGTTGTCACCGGCGCCGAGGCGCACATCGTTGGCAATGAAATTCTCCACTTGCCGCTCCACCACTGGGTGGCGGCCCGCCACGATTTCGATCGTGGCCGCATCGGTGAAAACCGGCATGATGTAATCGAGCGCCAGCGCACGCTCAGCGAAGGCGGCCAGCACATCCAGTTCAGCAACACCTCGAGCGGTGCGCTGTAAATGACCAATGAACGACACAAGTGCGTCCAGCAATGCATCATACAAAAACTTCTCTCGTGCCAGTGCGCGCTCCTGCGCGGACAGCGCCTTGTCCTCGAAGGTTTTCAGTTCCGGCGTGATGTAACGCTCGGCATTCTTCAGCGTCTGCCGCCGGCGGTAATCATCAGGGATTTTCTCGCTATGGGCGTGGGTGACTTCGATATAAAACCCATGCACCCGGTTATACTCCACCTTGAGAGTGGCGATACCGGTGCGCGCCTTTTCCCGTGCTTCCAGTTGCAACAGAAACTCACCCCCGTCATTCTGGATTGCACGCAATTCATCCAACTCGGCGTCATAACCATCGGCGATCACCCCGCCCTCGCGCAGCACAACACCGGGTTCTTCACGCAGGGATTGCTCCAGCAGACTGACCAGTGCGGCATCCGGCGCCATGGCTTGCGCCAGTGTGACGATATGTTCGCTGGCACAACCGGTAATTGCGACGATGACTTCCGGCAAGCGTTTCAGACTGTCACGCAAACCCGACAGATCCCGTGGACGTGCGGATTTCAGTGCAATACGGGCAGTGATGCGCTCAATGTCCGTCACCTGTCTGAAACATTCGCGCACCGCATGATACGGTCCCAGTCCGGCTGCTCCGATCAAGGCTGACACGCTCTCAAGGCGCTGCTGGATCACGGCATGGTCGCGTAGCGGATGATGCAGCCAGTGCCGCAGCAAACGGCTGCCCATGCTGGTTGAACAGGTGTCGAGCAGTGATAGCAGCGTGGGCGACGCTTCGCCGCGTATAGTTTCGGAAATTTCCAGATTGCGGCGAGTGGCAGCATCCATCCGCACGTATGCGCTATCCCGCTCGACTTGCAGCGCCTTGACGTGAACGATGCTTGCGCCTTGCGTGAGCCGGGCGTATTCCAGCAGCGCACCCGCTGCACCCAGCGATGGCTGCAAGCCGTCGCAGCCGAAACCGGAAAGATCGCGGGTGCCGAATTGGCGGGCGAGATTACGCACGGCGGCATCAACATCAAACTGCCATACCGGCAAATGCTTCAGACTTGAACTCTTTTGTGCGCCCACGCCGTTAAGCATGGTGACAGTATCCGGTGACTCAGGCAGCAGGATTTCGGCAGGTTGCAGGCGTTCCAGCTCGCTCGCTAAATTATCTGCCGCAGTCTCCATTAGGTAGAGCTGCCCTGCTGCCAGATTAAGCCATGCCAGGCCCAGCGTGGCTTCATGCAGAACCAAAGCCAGCAGCACGCAATCGCGTTTTTCTTCCAGCAATGCGGTGTCCGTCAGCGTTCCCGGCGTGATGATGCGCGTGACCTGGCGCTCCACTGGCCCCTTGGCAGTGGCGGGATCGCCGGTCTGTTCGCAGATCGCCACTGACTCGCCCAGCCTGACAAGTTTCGCCAGGTATTGTTCGGCAGCGTGATAAGGCACCCCCGCCATTTTGATCGGCTCCCCTGCCGAGGCACCGCGCCGGGTCAGGGTAATGTCTAGCAGCTTGGCAGCCTTTTCCGCGTCATCGAAGAACAGTTCGTAGAAATCCCCCATGCGATAAAACATCAGCATGTCTGGATGCTGTGCCTTGATGCGCAGGTATTGCTGCATCATCGGGGTATGCTGGCTGGACATGAATGGAGTAAATGAAAATTCGCGATGGATAAAACCACACCAAGTATGGAGACGATTACTCCACTAACTTGCGCTCAAGCTTGCTCCGCGCGATAGTTCGCTACCAGCCGAAACTCGCTATCGGGCGCAACCTCCACCACATCTGTAGCAGCGTTGGTAGTCTCGACACAGAGCAGGCGCCGATAATCATCGTCCTGCAAGTCGCCCATCTCCGCCGAGATCTTCGCCCACGGGTTCCACACCACGGCGGTTTTACTGCCTCTGGACGCAATCCGGATACGGCGCTTCAGGGCAGCATCGGCAATCACCAACTCGCCTTGGACGCCAAGATAGATGCGGTCGACTTCTGTATTGATCGTTACTGCACCGGTCTGGTGTTTTTGCGCACTGTTGTCGGTCTTATCGATGTAGTCGATACCTTCCAGTCCCAATACGCTGGTCTGACTGATATCCCCAACCTTGAAGTAGGTATGGAATGCCTGTGTTATAGAAAAGGTCTGCGTGCCGGTGTTGCCCGTGACCAACTCCAGGTTCAGCGAATTTCCCACCGTGATTTCCAGCGCCAGGGTAAACGACTGTGGCCAGATAGCGCGGGTTTCGGGGGTATCGATTAACCCTAGCGTGACCCGGGTGTCGCCGTCTGCGGTTGTCCCGGTTGCCACTACGTTCCACAAGCGATTGCGTACAAAACCATGCGCTGGACGGCCCAGCCCTTGCGGATCGGCGCCAAACCACGGCCAGCAGATCGGCGCCCCGCCCTTGATGGCTTTGCCCGGCTGATAATAAGCCTTTTCGCTGAGGAACATCAGATCGTCCGCTGTGCCAGCCGGGCGGAAAGACAATGCCTGGCCTGCATAGACGGAGATCAAAGCGCTGGCCTTGGCGTTGCTGATTTCAATGAAAGGAAAGCCACCCTTGCCCTCAATGAATCTGAGTTGGCCAGCAATGGCATAATCGGCATTTAGTTGTTCAATCTTCATGGCATTTATTCCGTTTGGTTATTTGGTGGCAAGCAAAGCGATAGCGCTTTTAACGGTGACGCCAACGCTTCAGGCCTTCAATTCTTTCGTCAGGTGCGGCGCAATCACCTGCAGCAATTGTCCGAATGTTTTCGGATTACCGGCGACGATATGTCCGCTTTGCAGATAAGTGGCGTTGCCTTCCAGGTCACCCACCAGCCCGCCCGCTTCGGTGATCAGTAGACAGCCGGCGGCCATATCCCATGGTGACAATCCCAGCTCCCAGAAACCATCGTAGCGGCCAGCGGCCACATAGGCCAGATCCAGCGCAGCGGAGCCGGGACGGCGGATACCCGAAGTTCTGGGCATGATGTCCTTAAACATGGCGAGATAAGCATCTATGTGGGAGAACTCGCGAAACGGGAAGCCGGTGCCGATCAGGCAATCGGCCAGCTGGGTACGCTTGCTTACGCGCAGGCGATGGTCGTTGAGATAGGCGCCACGCCCGCGGCTGGCGGTGAATAATTCATTGCTGCAAGGATCGTACACCACTGCCTGGGTCAGTATGCCTTTATGCAGCAGCGCGATCGAGACCGAGTACTGGGGCAAGCCGTGCAGAAAATTGGTGGTGCCGTCGAGCGGATCGATGATCCACTGGTATTCGGATTTATTCTGGTCACCGCGAGCACCGCTCTCTTCTGCTAGAATCGCGTGAGCCGGATAGGCATCCAGCAGCACCTGAATGATGGCATCTTCCGCCGCACCATCCACTTCACTGACAAAATCATTGTGCGCCTTACGCGAGACGTGCAGCAAATCCAGATTCTGTGCGGCACGGTTGATAATACCACCAGCGCGACGCGCGGCTTTTACTGCAATGGTAAGCATGGGATGCATTTTCTGGATTCGAGATTAAATAAAACTAGGATTTTAATATGAATCCCCTCTGCCCGCTTGCTAATGTCCGCATAGTGTTGAGCCATACCAGCCATCCCGGGAATATCGGCGCGGCTGCGCGAGCGATGAAAACGATGGGGCTGGGTGCACTCTATCTGATAAATCCAAAATCGTTTCCCGACAAGGAAGCAGAAGCACGCGCCGCCGGCGCATGGGATGTGCTCAACGCCGCCAAGGTTTGTGGCAGCCTTGAGGAAGCCCTCAGTGGCACGGTGCTGGTGGCGGCAGTCACTGCCCGTCCACGCGATCTTTCGCATGAAGTGTTCGATTCACGTCAGGGTGCACAGGAATTGTGCAACCATGCGCGACAACATCCGGTGGCGCTGGTTTTTGGCACAGAAATGTCCGGTCTCACCACACTTGAAGTGAGCAAGTGTCAAATTATTGTGCATATTCCGGCCAATCCAGATTACTCCTCCCTCAATCTTGCCAGCGCGGTGCAAGTGATGGCATATGAATTACGCATGGCGCTGGCGGGAAGCGGGAGTCTCCCACAGCCAATGAGCACACCCGCTAGTTTCGATGAGATTGAATTATTTGTCCGTCATCTGGAACAAAGCATGATAAACAGTGGTTTCCTGGACCCCCAGGAGCCGAAACGGCTGCTGCAGCGCATGCGCCGCTTATTTGCGCGCGCCCGATTGGAAAAAGAAGAAGTAAATATATTGCGTGGAATCCTGAGCGCTCTGGAGAAACGCAGGTAAACGCAGGTAAACGCAACAAGGCCAATGAGCCCCCGACCAGACTGCCCCGAATTATTCGAACAAAATAGTTGACTGAATAAGTTGGGTTTTATATACTTGAGCGAAATTGTCGGGTATTGCTGCGGATAACCTGGAAATAATTGTTAATCTGAATGTTGATTCTGATTGGGAGCAAAAATGCGATTGACGACTAAGGGGCGTTTTGCGGTGACCGCAATGATCGATCTGGCTCTGCATGGTGGCCATGGGCCGGTGACGTTGGCGGGTATCAGCGAGCGCCAGAGAATTTCGCTGTCTTATCTGGAGCAGTTGTTCGGAAAACTACGGCGCAATAAATTGGTGGGCAGTGTCCGTGGTCCCGGTGGCGGCTACCATTTGGCGAAGCCAATGAGTGAAGTATCGGTGGCTGACATCATTCTCGCCGTGGATGAACCGATTGACGCAACTCAGTGCAAGGGCAAGGAGAACTGTCACAATGATCAGCGTTGTATGACCCATGATCTGTGGACCAATCTCAATACCAAGATACGGGACTATCTGGCCCTGGTCACGCTAGAACAACTGGTGACGAACCCAAAAGTGAAGAATGTTGCAGTGCTGCAGGATCTACGAGCACTCAAGTAACCGGGTGGGACATCTCCAGCTTAATTGCTGCTTACCTGTAAGCAGCGCATGAGAACCTTCCGGATTGAATCAACTGCTATGAAATCGACTATGGTTGATGAAAATGAATAGAAGAATACAAGCATATTTCGACCATAACGCCACCACTGCGTTGGATGACGCAGTACTGGATGTGATGCTGCCGTATTTTCAGGGAGAGTTCGGCAATCCTTCCAGCCGCCATCTCCGCGGGATGGCAGCACGTCGGGCAATAGACCAGGCGCGCGAGCAGGTGGCGGATTCGGTCGGCGTACAGCCGGAACAAGTGGTTTTCAGCAGTGGCGGATCGGAGGCCAATAACCTGTTTATTCTGGGGGCCGCAGGCTACCTGAAACCTACGCGGATTATCGTCAGTGCGATTGAACATCCTTGCGTGCTGCGTCCAGCCCAGGAATTGGCACGGAGAGGGCATGAAAAATGGGATTTGCGGCGGCTGGCGGTGGACCGTTTGGGACAAGCGAGTCTGGATGACGCCGCTAACGCCATGAGGGAACAACAACCCGGCCTAGTATCGGTAATGCTAGCAAATAACGAAACCGGCGTAATTCAGGACGTAGCGGCGATTGCAGAAAAAGCTCGGGAGCATGGCGCCTGGACACATACCGATGCGGTGCAGGCCTTTGGGAAAATTCCGGTGGATTTTGCCGCGCTCAAAGTACATGCCATGACGCTGTCTGCCCACAAGATTTATGGTCCCAAGGGTGCTGCTGCGCTGATTGTGGACAAACGACTGTTGCTCAAACCGCTTATTTTTGGTGGTGGCCATGAAAACGGGTTGCGCTCAGGTACCGAAAATGTCCCTGCCATCGTTGGTTTCGGTGCTGCCTGTGAGTTGGCCAAGATCCGTATGACTGAGATGACCACGCGCGTTGCGGCAATGCGCACACGTCTGGAACAAGGACTGATTGCGATGGGTGCTGTCATTTTTGGGCTGGGGGCGGCGCGTTTGCCCAATACCTGCTATTTTGCCTTACCCGGTATCGAGGGTGATACCTTGGTCGTCCGGCTTGACAAGGCAGGTTTCGCGGTGGCCAGTGGCGCCGCCTGTTCCAGCGTGACTCCTGGCCAAAGCCATGTGCTGGAAGCGATGGGAGTCGAACCCATGCTGGCGCGATGCGCGGTGCGAGTCAGTCTAGGCAGCACCAACACGCCAGTACAAGTGGAAGATTTCCTTAAAACGCTAGGCGGTACAGTGGAAGGATTAAGAAGCATGAATACCGCTATGGCTTAAAACTGCATGGCCGCACTCAGCAATCGATAAGACCGGAAACACTGTGAAGCATCAATAAACTTTCAGATAAACCCTGCCGTTATTTTTCCACCGAATCTTCTCCGGATCCGAATATATTCGGATAAGTTGCCTGTTTCCACGTAGAATAATCAAAGCAAAAATAAATCTTCTCTGATTCTCTCTGCATCAGAAATAGCCATTAAAGGAGTGACAAATTGGCACAGCCAAATTTCCAATATGAAAAGCGCCAGAAAGACCTGGCCAAGAAAAAGAAACAGGAAGAGAAAAGGCAGCGCAAGCTGGACAAGGGTAAGACACCATCCGATGACAATCCAGACCAGCCTCCGGCTGTGGCGGAAACTGAGGGTGCGGCAAAGACCGAATAAATCAGAGGCGACCTGCACGGCCAAGCAATAAATCAGTGCGGCAGATCAACAAAACCGTATCAGGTTTATTGGCAACCTGCCATGGACAGGTGCAGATTTAACCTTGGCCTCCATCATCGGCATGATGCGGAAAATACTGCGCCGATATTCCGTCGCTGCAATCACTGTCAATGCCATTTGCCCGTGCATGCCGCTCGCATCAAACATTCCGGCCACGTCATCATATAGTTACACTGTTCCTGACCTGATCCCGCATGTCAGCGAGGCTGGGCGGGACTGAGACTGCCGAAACTCTAAAGTTGAGAGTCGGCCGCCACCAGAAACACTCATAAAACCGTTATCCACAAGATCCGTAGCAGCGGTAAAATGATCCCACACAAGCTATTGGAGACAGCCATGCCCATCTCGACAGACACCAGAAGTTTGGCACTGTTCTGCGATTTTGAGAATATCGCCCTTGGTGTACGTGACGCCAAGTACGAGATGTTCGATATCAGCAAGGTACTGGAACGCCTGCTGCTGAAAGGCAATATCGTGGTCAAGAAAGCCTATTGCGACTGGGATCGTTACAAAACCTTCAAAACGGCGATGCACGAAGCTTCATTCGAACTGATTGAGATTCCTCATGTACGCCAATCCGGCAAGAATTCTGCCGATATCCGCATGGTGGTAGATGCACTTGATCTTTGCTATACGAAATCTCATGTTGATACCTTTGTCATTATCAGCGGCGATTCTGATTTCTCGCCATTGGTGTCCAAGTTGCGGGAAAACAACAAGACCGTGATCGGCATCGGTGTGAAGAATTCCACTTCTGATCTGCTCATCGCGAACTGTGATGAGTTCATTTATTATGACGATCTGGTCCGGGAGAAGCTGAAGAAACAGACGGTGAAAAAACCTGCCTCTAAGAGCATGCCGGTCGTAGATGCGGCCAAGGAAGCGCCCAAGAATAAAGGTGACAAGAAGCAGGAAGCCCTCGATCTAATGATGGAAACGGTGGAGGCGCTATTCTCGGAGCGGGGCGAGGAAGAAAAAATCTGGGGCTCGATGGTAAAACAAGCACTGAAACGCCGCAAGCCAGGCTTTAACGAAGCCTATTACGGCTTCCGCTCATTTGGCAAGCTGCTGGATGAAGCTGAAGAGCACAAGCTCTTGAGTCTGGAGCACGATGACAAATCCGGCGGCGTAATTATCAAAAGCTTCAATCCCGATTATTAAGGACAAGTGAATATGAAGTCTAGCGCAAGGCTATCGTCGGGAGAATCACAAGGAACTGATACAGTCACATTCCTGAGGGTTGCAGTCTGCCAAAATAATGGTGAGTAAATTATGTGGCTATTAACGGTTACAGGGCTGGTATTGGCATTGCTGGCACTTCCGGTTGTTGCTGGAGACTTTGAGGACGGAAGGCAGTTTGCTGCCAGCAGGGACTACACCAGAGCCGTGGCATCTTTTAAGAAAGCTGCGGAGCAGGGGAATGTAGATGCCCAATTCAATCTGGGCGTCATGTATGCCAGAGGTCAGGGAGTTGCGCAGGACGAACAACAGGCCGTGATGTGGTATCGCATGGCAGCAGAGCAGGGAGACCTCCCGGCGCAATCTATTCTGGGTTTTATGTACCTCAAGGGCCGTGGCGTTCCACAAGACGAGCAGCAGGCCGCGTCCTGGTATCTCAAAGCCGCTGAGAAAGATCATGCGGAGGCGCAATATAGTCTGGGGGTCATGTACGCCAAAGGCCAGGGAGTTGCACAGGATGACCGGCAAGCCGTGTCCTGGTACCTCAAAGCCGCCGAGAAAGAGCACCCAGGGGCACAGTTCAACCTGGGCGTCATGTACGCCAAAGGCCGCGGGGTTGCGCAGGACGAGCAGCGGGCCGCGATGTGGTATCGCAAGGCCGCCGAGCAGGGGGATGTCCCGGCGCAAGCGATTCTGGGCTTCATGTATCTCAAGGGCCAGGGTGTTACCCAAGACGATCAACAGGCTGTGTCCTGGTATCTCAAAGCCGCTGAGAGAGGACACCCATGGGCGCAATATAATCTGGGTGTCATGTACGCCAAAGGGCGGGAGGTTGCTCAGGACGAGCAGCAGGCTGTGATGTGGTACCGCAAGGCGGCCGAGCAGGGTTACGCGGATGCGCAGTACAATCTGGGTGTCATGTATGCCAAAGGTCGCGGGATTGCGCAGGATGAGCAGCAGGCTGTGATGTGGTACCACAAGGCGGCCGAGCAGGGCTATGCGGATGCACAGTACAATCTGGGCGTCATGTATGCCAGAGGCCGCGGGGTTGCACAGGATGAACAGCAGGCTGTGACATGGTATCGCAAGGCAGCAGAACAGGGGGATGCGGATGCGCAATACAATCTAGGCATCAGATACGCTGATGGCAAAGGCGTTACCCAGGATTACATTGAGGCGCACATGTGGTTCAGCCTCGCGGCTGCGGGGGGCGAAGAAAGGGCCATCAAGAATCGTGCTATTGTCGAAGAAAAAATGACGCGCGAGCAGATCGCCGAAGCGCAGCGACGGACAGGTACGTGGACAAAGACAGAGCCAAAGTAATGCATGCCATTCCGCCACTGCTTGATCACAGGCAACCATGAAGCTAGTCACCTGGAATGTCAATTCCCTTAAAGTCCGTCTGCCACAAGTTATTGACTGGTTGATGGCCAATCAGCCTGATGTATTGTGCCTACAGGAAACCAAGCTGCAAGACGAGAACTTTCCGCTAGCCGAAATTACCGCAGCAGGATATCAGGCAACCTATGCCGGACAAAAGACCTATAACGGCGTCGCCTTGCTTAGCAAACAGACGGGCAGTGAGATCATCAGCACCATCCCTGCTCTGGACGATCAGCAGAAACGTGTACTGGCGGCAACCTACGGCGATGTACGGGTAATTTGCATCTATGTCCCCAACGGGGAAAACGTCGAATCAGAGAAATACCAATACAAGCTGAAATGGCTGACTGCTCTCAACGTATGGTTGCGGGATGAGTTACGTAAATATCCAAAACTAGTGCTACTAGGTGATTTCAACATCGCGCCGGAAGAATGCGACGTGCATGATCCGGAATTGTGGCGAGGGCAGGTGTTGTTCAGCCAGCCAGAGCGAGAGGCATTCCACAAACTGCTCAAACTGGGCTTTGTGGATAGCTTCCGCTTGTTTGAGCAACCGGAGAAATCATATACCTGGTGGGACTACCGTATGATGGCCTTCCGCCGCAACATGGGTATGCGGATAGACCATATTCTGCTGAGTAACGACCTTGCCAAGGCCTGTACTACATGTGTCATAGACAAGGCAGCACGTAAATTTGAGCGGCCATCGGATCATGCTCCAGTGGTAGTAGAACTTGCGACGCAGCCGTAATACCCGTTCTATTTATCGCAACTGCAGCGCCTTCCCCTGGATTTACGCAGGTACTCTTATCTCCGGCTGGAATTATCCAAACCCTGAAGCTCCAATCTGAGCGCCCTGATGCTCTCCTCATGGAAAGTTATTCCATCCTTGAGTTGCTGCACCCGCTCAAGGTATCTCTGGTAATTCCTCTCACTGCCTAGACGATCCGGCTCACCGTTATTGTACTCCTTCTTTATCTCCTCCAGAAGCTTCATCTCCCCGGCGATTTTCTCCTCAATGACCATGCGGCGCGCTTCGTTACCAGCAGTATCCGGCAAGCCCGGAGTCCTGGTTTTCGCTTTCGGTTTGATTGCCGGTATGACTGTAAGCGGGGGCAGATCGAGTTTCTTGGCATCCTTCAGGGGAGCATTTGAATAGCTGGTTTTGCCATCCTTATCCACATGTTTATATACCTGAGGCTGGGCATAGCATGCAATGCTAAATATTGCCAAAAGTATGCTGCTCTTTATTTTCATAGATCCGCCAGCTGAAAAATCTCCGCAAACCCCGTGTGGGCGCAACAGCGACTTTGCAGGATAGGATGCACGTAAAGCATCATTCCCAAAATACTCAGTTTGCCAGCTCTCTCTTCAGCGCCACGATATTGTTCTCATGCAACAACACCTGTTCCCGGAGTTTCTTCATCTGTTCTTCGGAGTTAACCACGTTGTGTCTGGATTGAGCAGGATTGACTTTAAGAGCCTCATAGCTCGCTTCACCTTGCTTTAGAGCCTGCCTGGCGTCTGACAGGAGTTTCTCTTCTGCAGCCAGCTCCTCTGCGAGAATTTCACGGCGCTTCAAATCCCGTTGCTGCTGCACTTTGCGAGCCACCTTGGGGAAACCATCAGGAGTTGCCACCGTAGGCCTGGGCTGCGCTGGTGACGGATCGAGATAGAGCTTTTTCGCACCCTTCGTGGGAGTATTGGAATAGGTTATGCGCCCTTCCTTGTCTGCATGTTTGTAGATTTCAGCAGAAGCAGTAGCAGCCATAATCATTCCGGTAATTATCAGAATCGGGGTAATGACTGAAATTTTTGTTCCCATATTGTTCGTGTTCGGTCGATGAATCCTGATTTAGCCTGAATCCGGTAATTGATCGCATTGATGGCCGTTGATCAATAATACCTTAGCATATTCATCATTTCTGATACTTCGCGACTGCACGATTGTGATCCGTCAGGTTACTGGAGAAATGCGATTCTCCATTGCCTTTTGCGACAAAGTATAGGGCACTGGTTTTAGCAGGATTCAGCGCCGCTTGAATTGAAGCCAGTCCCGGTAGGGCGATAGGTGTGGGCGGGAGACCGCGGCGCGTGTAGGTATTGTATTCCTGATCGGTTAGCAGATCTTTCTTGCGTAAGTTGCCATCAAATTTCTCCCCCAGGCCATAAATAACAGTAGGGTCGGTTTGCAGCCGCATACCCAAACGCAACCGGTTGACGAATACGCCGGCGATGTTGGTACGATCGCCTTCCCTGCCGGTTTCTTTCTCGATGATGGAAGCCAGAATCAAGGCTTGGTAGGCATCTGTCAGCGGCAAATTCATGGCACGTCCGGCCCAGGCAATAGCGAGACTATTCTGCATCGCACGGTAGGCACGTTTCAATATCGTAATGTCGCTATTGCCGCGTACGAAATAATAGGTATCGGGGAAAAATAATCCCTCCGCCGCTGTTTCGCCCGCCCCGATCAACCGCAGGATTTCCAGATCACTCAAACCAGCAGTGTCATGCCGAACAGCAGGGTGTTCATTCAGGGTTTTTCTGAGCTGAGAGAAGGTCCAGCCCTCTATGAACCTGACCTCGCTCTGATTGACATCACCCGTAGTGACGCGCTCCAGCAGCTGCCATGGCGAAGTGTTCTCGGTAAGCTCGTAGTCTCCTGCCTTGAGCAGTGATGCATAACCCATTAGCCGTGACAGCAGGACGAATGACCAGGTATCGTGCAAAACCCCGGCATCGGCCAATTGCCTGGCAGCACTTCTCAGGCTGCTGCCCGATTTGATGGAAAATTCGTATGGAACAGTGGGAAGTTGAACGGGGGCGTTGACATGATAGGCGAACCACCCGGAAAACAGGAAGACAGCAGCCAAAACCAATAAAATCATGCGTTTCAGTATGTGCATGCGTAGCAAATACTCCCTGCACTACGGCAGTGGGGTCAGGCTTTGCGGAAAATCAGCGTGCCGTTGGTGCCCCCAAATCCAAACGAATTTGACATTGCCGCATCGATTTTCATATTCCTTGCGACATTGGGAACGTAATCCAGATCGCACTGCGGATCCTGGTCGAAAATATTGATGGTAGGTGGCGCAACCTGATGATATATCGCCAGCGCGGAAAATATTGCTTCCACCCCACCCGCCGCACCAAGCAAGTGCCCAGTCATGGATTTGGTGGAATTGACCACAAGTTTTTTTGCATGATCGCCAAAACAGCGTTTCACCGCCATGGTTTCGGCCAGGTCGCCCAGTGGCGTGGAAGTGCCGTGGGCATTGATGTAATCCACCTCATCTTTATTCATACCTGCGTTCTTGAGTGCGATGGTCATGCAGCGTGCAGCGCCCTCGCCGTCTTCGCAGGGTGCGGTCATATGGTAGGCATCGGCGCTCATGCCGAAGCCCGCCAGTTCAGCGTAAATCTTTGCACCACGGCGTTTGGCGTGTTCCATTTCTTCCAGTACCACAATGCCTGCACCCTCACCCAGCACAAAACCATCCCTGTCCTTGTCCCACGGGCGGCTGGCGCTAGCAGGATCGTCATTGCGGGTCGACAGCGCTCGCGCCGAGGCGAAACCACCGATGGTGAGTGGCGTTACGCACGATTCCGCGCCGCCTGCAACCATCACGTCCGCGTCGCCATATTCGATCATGCGGGCAGAATCGCCAATACAGTGAGTCGCGGTGGTACAGGCAGTGACAATGGCCAGATTGGGTCCTTTGAAGCCGAACATGATGGACAAGTCGCCCGCGACCATGTTAATGATGACGCTGGGAATGAAGAACGGCGAGATTTTACGCGGACCGCCGGCATGATAGGTGTCGTGGGTCCCCTCGATCATCGGCAGACCGCCGATGCCGGAACCAATGTTGACACCGATACGTTCTGCATCAAGGCTACCGCCGGCGACGTTTTCAATACCCGCATCTTTCACCGCCTGGATTGCCGCCGCCATGCCGTAATGGATAAAAGTATCCATGCGCCGCGCATCCTTGGCGGAGATGTATTGTGTGATATCGAAATCCTTGACCTCTCCCGCTATCTGCGAGGCGAAAGCCGTGGCATCGAAACGGGTAATCCGGGTGATGCCGGATTTTCCTGCGAGGATGTTCGCCCATGCATCGGAAATGGTATTGCCGACGGGCGAAACAATACCTAATCCGGTAATGACTACTCTACGCTTGGACAAGATGACTCTGATGGAGGGGTTAAAACATGCAATTAATTCGTGTGGGAATTTATGTAATCAATCGCCTGCTGGACGGTATTTATTTTCTCCGCCTGCTCGTCGGGGATCTCACATTCGAATTCCTCTTCCAGCGCCATGACCAGTTCAACGGTATCAAGCGAGTCCGCCCCCAAGTCATCTACGAAAGATGATTCGTTGTTGACTTCAGCTTCATTCACGCCCAGTTGCTCGGCCACGATTTTTTTTATACGTTGTTCCACATTTTCCATCAGATACCCCTCTTCTCAGATAAGAAAAACCGTCTCTATTCTAGCAAATTTTCGGTATTTGCAATACCAGAACACTCTCTATCCGGGTTTAGAAAACAATCGCGGATACGTGTTAATTTGAGCTAATTGGAGCTAAACGGTACAAATCGACGTTATTTTATAATTTTACCAAATCTAAATGTAACAAATAACTGTCGTACGCTAATGCGCATCTCTATGTTGAAATATTCCCGGTTAATCCATATGCATGCCACCATTCACATGCAGTGTCGCACCAGTAATGTATGCAGCGGCTGGCGAAGCAAGGAACGCTACTGCTGAGGCCACTTCCTCAGGCCGTCCCAATCTGCCCAGCGGTACATGCTGAATCAAGTCCTGCTGCTGCTTGTCGGTAAGTGAGCGGGTCATGTCGGTTTCTATAAAACCGGGGGCAATACAGTTCACTGTGATGTTCCGGCTACCCACTTCGCGCGCCAGTGATTTACTGAAACCAAATAGCCCGGCTTTGGCGGCGGCATAATTGGTCTGCCCGGGGTTACCTATAGCACCCACCACCGAAGAAATATTGATGATGCGACCAGAACGGGTTTTCATCATGGCCCGCAGCACTCCACGGCTCAAACGAAATACCGATTTGAGATCGGTCTCCATGATTTCATCCCACTCTTCATCTTTCATCCGAATTAGCAGATTATCGCGGGTGATGCCGGCGTTATTTACCAGTATCGTGATTTCACCGAACTTTCCGGGTATTGCTGCAAGAATGCCTGCAATCTGCGCAGTATTAGTGACGTTCAGTACCATGCCCGCACCTTTGATGCCGGCTTCGCTCAGATAGCGGCTGATGATTTCGGCACCAGCCTCAGTGGTGGCGGTGCCGACCACAGTAGCGCCTTGCTTGCCTAATTTCAACGCGATGGCCTGGCCAATGCCACGACTGGCACCGGTTACCAGCGCCACTTGATTTTGCAGCATTATCTCTCCAGTATGTCCTGTCACGGATCAATATCCATAATCATGCATGGCAAAGGATGCAATATTCTTCCAATCTACCTCAGTACGCCTGCAGCCTGCCGTAGCGTCTCGCCATCTGCCAGCGCCAGACTCTGCAACTTCCCGTCTATGCGTTTGTTTAGTCCAGACAGCACCTTACCTGGCCCACATTCCACTACATGAGTGACGCCTGCGGTGGCAAAAGTATGGATGGTCTCGGTCCATCGTACCGGCTTGCATAATTGCTGCACTAGAATATTTCTGATGCCGGCAGCACTTGCATGCGGCTGTACGTCCGCATTATGCAACACCGGAATAGTGGGTGATTGCAGCGCCACCAGTTCCAGTCGCTGCTGCATTTTTTCCGCTGCCTGATGCATCAACGAGCAATGTGAAGGTATGCTCATGGGCAGCATTATCGCCCGTTTCGCACCTTTTGCCTTGGCCAGTTCCATGCCGCGCAACACCGCATTCCTGTGCCCCGCGATCACTACCTGCCCGGGTGCATTGAAATTTGCCGGTTCCAGCGATTCTCCGTTGGAGGTACTCACGACTTCAATGCATACTGCTCGCACCGTGTCATCATCCAATCCCAAAATTGCCGCCATACCACCTGTGCCTTCCGGCACCGCCTGCTGCATTGCCTCCGCCCGGAAACGCACCAGTGGCAGCGCATCAGCAAAAGCTAACGTCCCCGCAGCAACCAATGCACTGTATTCCCCCAGACTGTGCCCAGCCAGGAAAGCCGGTTTTGCCTCAGCCAGACTTTCCCATGCACGATATACCGCAATCCCTGCCATCAGCATCAATGGCTGGGTATTGAGCGTGAGATTGAGATCATCAGCCGGGCCGTCGTTGACCATCACCCAGAAATCCTGGCCTAGGATGTCGGATGCCTCGGCAAAAGTTTCGCGTACTACCGGAAAATCGGCATACTCTTTCATCATGCCAACTGATTGCGAACCCTGACCAGGGAAAACAAAAGCGAATTTCATGTCTTACCAGCGGAGCAACACCGCACCCCAGGTAAACCCGCCACCCACTCCCTCCAGCAGCACATACTGACCAGATTTGATGCGCCCGTCGCGTATGGCAGTATCCAGCGCAAGGGGAATGGAAGCGGCAGAAGTGTTACCATGCCTGTCTACCGTGACCACCACTTTTTCCATCGGTATGCCCAATTTCTTCGCGGTGGATTGAATGATGCGGATATTGGCTTGATGGGGAATCAGCCAATCGATATCAGATGCTTGTAAATTATTCTCGGCCAGGGCTTCATGCACCACTTCTTCCAGAACTTTTACCGCGAACTTGAAAACCGTGTTCCCTTCCATGATGAGGAACGGCTTGCCCTGTACCTTACCGTCACAGATACTCCCAGGCACCGCAAGGATTTTACTGTGTTTGCCGTCGGCATGCAGATGGCTTGAGAGTATTCCTGGCCGATCGCTTTGGCTCAACACCACCGCACCCGCGCCGTCACCGAATAGCACACAAGTGCTGCGGTCGCTCCAGTCGAGTATGCGCGAATAAACTTCGGTTCCTACCACCAGCGCATTGCGGCATCTGCCTGCGCGGATGAACATGTCTGCGGTGGCAAGCGCATAGACAAAGCCACTGCATACCGCCTGCACGTCAAATGCGGGGCAATCCCTGGCACCAAGCTTATCCTGCAAGATACAGGCGGTGCTGGGAAAAATCATGTCTGGTGTGGTAGTGGCGACGATGATGAGGTCGATCTCCTCAGCCTTTATGCCGGCCGCTTCCATTGCCTTGCGACTGGCGTGCAGCGCCAGATCACTTGCCATTTCATGGTCCGCCGCAATGTGCCGCTGAGTAATGCCAGTACGACTGCGTATCCATTCGTCGCTGGTATCCACCATGCGCTCGAGGTCATGGTTGGTGAGAACTTTTTCGGGCAAGTAGCCGCCTGTTCCAACGATTCTGGAATACCTCATGCTGCGTCTTCTTTTGACAATAATTGAGGATGCGAAGATGGATTTTGAGAATGATGCTGCAACCCCGCCACACGCTCACTGATATGTTGCAACATTCCGCCCCGCACTTCACTCACCGCACGCTCAATGGCAAAATTGAATGCATGACTGTCAGCTGCACCGTGGCTCTTGATGACGATACCACGCAGCCCCAGTAAGCTCGCACCATTGTAGCGGCGATGATCTACCCGGCGCTTGAATGCCTTGATGACCGGCAAGGCAATGAACCCCGCAAACCTGGTAAGAAGATTACGCTTAAATTCCTCACGCAAATAAGTGGCCAGCATCTGTGCCACGCCCTCTGAAGCTTTCAGGGTGACATTGCCGACGAAACCATCGCACACCACCACATCGGTCGTGCCCTTGTAAATATCATTGCCTTCAACATTGCCGTAGAAATTAAGTCCGCTGTTGCGCAGCAGTTCTGCCGCATGTTTCACCACTTCATTACCTTTTATTTCTTCTTCGCCTATGTTCAGCAAGCCGACACTTGGCCGCTCCTTACCTTCTACAGAAGAAACCAGAGTAGCGCCCATGACACCGAATTGAAGCAGTTGCTCCGCACTACAATCCACGTTGGCACCCAGATCCAGCACGTAAGTGTGCCCCTTCATGGTAGGCAGCACCACGGCAAGCGCAGGCCGGTCGATCCCAGGCAGCGTTTTCAGCACAAACCGGGAAGTCGCTATCAATGCCCCGGTATTGCCAGCGCTGACACAGGCCTGGGCCTCGCCACGCTTAACCAGGTCGATGGCAATCCGCATCGAAGAATCTTTCTTATCACGCATCGCTACAGCCGGCGATTCGTCCATGCCGATCACTTCGCTCGCGGCATGAATCCTCAGACGGGAATCAGGCGCAAACTTGATAGCGCGCAATTCTGCCTCAATAGCGTCGGGCAATCCCACCAGAACGATATTGGTTCCTGGATTGCTTCGAAGGTAATTGACAGCCGAGGGAACCGTTACATGGGGGCCACGATCACCACCCATGCAATCTATTGCTACGGTAATGTCCGATTTAAGTGCCATTAAGGCTGAGGCAAGCTGAAGGCTTCGGGATTCGCAGAATGCCAGTACGAGATCTAATCGTCCTTGGTCTTGATGATTTTCTTGCCCCGATAATAGCCGTTGGGACTAATATGATGGCGCAGATGCACTTCGCCGGTACTGGGTTCCACCGCCAACGGCGAACTGGTCAGAAAATCATGCGAGCGGTGCATGCCGCGTTTTGATGGGGATTTTTTGTTTTGTTGGACTGCCATAGTGTTTTGCTCCTTAAATAATTTCAGTGCAGTTTTTTCAGTGTCGCCAGTGCGGCAAAGGGATGTTCTCTGCCCACTGCATCCTCACCAGCTAGCTTACCTATTGAACATTCACCTTCCGAGTGACGGGCTGAAATTGGCAAGCTCAGGATTATCTCATCTTCAATCAGCGCCAGCACATCCATCTCAGGCACTGCCAGAACTCCATCTACTGATTCATCTTCATCAAAACGGGAGAGCTCGCTCTCATCTCTCGCCAGCAAAATATCTGCCTTCAGATCCAGCACATGCGCCAAGCCTGTGAGACAGCGCTGGCACTGGAGATTGATTGTCCCCTTAACGACAATGCGCAGAACCGGATTGCCGTCACCATCCAAAATGCCGCTGACTGTATATTCGAGCCCGCCATGGCTATCGGTCAGATAATCTTGCAATCGCTCAAGTTCAGCGGGCGTAATTTTACCATGATGTGCCCCGGCATTACGCACAAAATCAAGGGCATCTATGACAAACCGTGCAGACATAAGGCGCGCATGATATATTTTTTGCCTCCGAGTGTCAAAAACTATCCTGGATGAATTTTGCAAATACCGCACCCTGCTCAACAGCTTGTATTGGGATCCGGTTCCATTTATCGCCGCGAACTGCTCCAGCGTCTGCAGATTCCATTTAAGGTCTGCAGCCCGGATATTGATGAGACTCTCCTGGCCGGTGAAATGCCCGGAGCCACCGCCCTTCGTTTGGCCGAAAGCAAAGCCCGGGCCGTTGCTACGACCTACCCCGACGCGCTTATCATAGGTGCCGACCAGGTGGCGGTGCTGGAGAATACTCTGCTCGGCAAGCCGTTAACCCATGAAAACGCAGTGAGGCAGTTGCGCTTGCTGCGCGGCAAGGAAGTGACATTTCATACTGCGCTGAGTCTTTTCAACAGTCGCAGCGCCAGCATGCAAACGCGACTCATCCCCTCTCACGTCAAATTCCGCGAATTAAGCGACCAGCAGATCGAAAATTATCTCGCCAGAGAGCAGCCGTATCATTGTGCGGGCAGCGCCAAATCTGAGGGGCTGGGCATCGCGTTGATTGAACGCATCACAGGTGACGACCCGAATGCCCTGATAGGGCTACCGCTGATCGCGCTGGTAGAAATGCTGGCACATGAAGGCATAGAAATAGTGTGAGTCCCGGCACGCTCTATCTCATCCCGACACCGCTTGGCCCAGGTGATATCACCTGGGTGATTCCCACTGCAGTCCGGCAATGCGTCGCAGGTCTTGGCCACTTTATAGTGGAGCACCCAAAAACCGCCAGACAGTTTCTAAAACAAATCGGCTGCGCCCTACCATTACAGGAAATCAGGATACAGGTGCTGGATGAACATACCCGGCCCGAGGATTTTGCAAATCTGCTCGCACCGCTGCTGGCAGGAAACGATACGGGGTTATTGTCCGAGGCTGGTTGCCCGGCAATAGCCGACCCCGGTGCAGAGTTGGTGCGAATTGCCCACCAGAAAAATATCCGGGTGGTGCCACTGGTTGGACCATCGTCCATCCTGCTGGCATTGATGGCATCTGGATTGAATGGCCAGCGCTTCATGTTCCACGGCTACCTACCGGTGGAACCTGACAAACGTCTCATGAAAATTGTCGAGCTGGAAAAAGAATCGATAACCCGTGACCAGACCCAGATATTTATCGAGACCCCCTACCGCAACCAGAAGCTGCTTGAAGCGCTCGTGCAGACCTGTCGCGCCAGTACCAATCTATGTGTCGCCAGCGAAATCACCCTCGCCAGTGAACACATTGCAACCAGAACGGTGAAAGAATGGAAACATCTCTTGCCCGACATTAACAAAAAACCTGCGATTTTTCTGCTGCATGGGTGAAAAGGCTCCTTAATCGCGATTGGTTACCGCAACCCCCACCCGCCCCCCGCTGCACTGACCAGTGCGCTTGCCGCCACCGCACCAAAGCGTTTGGCGAAGCGCTCGACGAAACCTTCCTGGGTGGTGTAGTCCACGATGTGCTCGGCTTTGATAACTTCACGCGCGACATATTCGGCGCTGCCCATGGCGTCAGCAAGTCCCAAGTCTATGCTTTTCTGTCCAGTCCAGACGATCCCGCTAAAGATCTCAGGGGCATCCTTCAAACGTTTGCCCCTGCCTTGCTGCACTACCTGAATAAACTGCTGATGGATATCACCCAGCATTTCTCTGGCATATTCCTGTTGCTGCGGATTGGAGGGTGAAAAGGGATCAAGAAATCCTTTGTTCTCCCCTGCCGTAAGCAGCCGTCGCTCGATACCGAGTTTTTCCATTGTCCCCGTAAAACCGAAGCCGTCCATTAGTGCGCCGATGGAACCGACAATGCTGGCCTTGTCCACATAAATCTTGTCGGCAGCAGCAGCAACATAATAGCCGCCCGAGGCGCAAATATCCTCGACCACCGCATAGAGGGGAATCTCGGGATATGCAGCGCGCAGGCGGCGGATTTCATCGTTGATATAACCCGCTTGCACCGGGCTGCCGCCAGGACTGTTAATGCGCAGAATCACACCCTGCGTTTTTTTGTCCTTGAATGCCTCCTGCAGGCCTGCATTGACGTTGTCAGCGCTGCTGACGCTGTCAGCGGAAATTACGCCGCGCAGTTCTACCAGAGCGGTGTGTTTAGTGGAAATGGGGCCATCTTTACCGCCGATCCAACCCAATACGAGGAATAGCAGAATAAACAGGTAGAGAAAAGTGAGCGATTTAAACAATATGCCCCAGTGCCGCGCCCGGCGCTGCTCCTGCAGAGAGGAGAACGCCAGCTTCTCCAACACCTGCTTCTCCCAGCCTTCGTTGCGATTTTCTGAATCAGCCATGATTGTTTTAATCCTTCAAAAAGATGTTGCCGTCGCGCTCTTCAATTTCCAGACATTGCAGACTTTTTCCCCTGCAAGGGCCGCCAATGCAGAGACCGCTTTGCGGCGCGTAAGTCGCACCGTGAGTCGAACAAATTAAGTATAACCCTGAATCATCGAAAAATTCGCCTTCCATCCAGTCCAGTTCGACGCCAACATGGGCGCAGCGGTTGAGATAGGCATAGATCTTTCCGCGATAGCGGATCACAAATGCCGGAACGGCTCCGGATTCATGCGGATGCTCCACATTGAAACGGACGCCTTTGCCGCCATCCGCCAGTTCGCTGCTTGCGCAAATCAGACGTTCACGTTGAGCCATGAGTGCAATTCCGTGATGCTGTTGACACAGGCAAGCGGTGCCAGAGAACTGAGATTCTCTCTGGGATGGGCACCGTATGCCACACCCAACCCGGCGACCTTGGCATTGATTGCCATTTGCAAATCGTGGGTGGTGTCACCTATCATCAGCGTGCGTCCCGCTTCCACACCGAATTGCTCCATCAATTCCAGCAGCATTGCCGGATGGGGTTTGGAGAAAGTCTCATCGGCACAACGGCTGGCATGAAAATAGACTCCTAATCCGCTGGATTCGAGTGTTTTATTGAGTTCGGTGCGGCTCTTGCCGGTGGCCACTGCTAACAAGAAGTCCTCTGCATGTAGGGTTTCGATAATCTCGGTTATGCCCTCAAACGGGGAAATTTTCTGCCCATACACAGAATAATGATGCCGGTAACGATCCGTCAGTGCCCCGGCTTGCTGTGAGGAAACACCTGGAAAAAGATACTCCAAAGCCTCGCTCAGCCCCAGGCCAATGACGTGGCGAGCATCTTCAACCGATGGCTGCGGCAATCCCACGTCGCGGGCTGCACCCTGGATTGAAGACACGATGACATTGGTGGAATCCAGCAGGGTTCCATCCCAATCAAATACTATCAGGTCGAATTTATTGGTCATCAGAAATTTATCTACGGAACGTTACCGTGCGGCCTGATGCATATTATTGGCCATCTTCCGCATCCAGCGTGTCCAGAAATGTTTGCAGATCATTTGCTAACGGCGCCTCCAGACACAAACGCTCGCCGCTTACGGGGTGCATCACCACGGCTGTACGGGCATGCAGAAACATGCGTCCCAGGCCTGATTTCTGGCCGCGCTTGGCCAGCTTCTTGTTGAGCGCGAAATCCCCATATTTGTCGTCGCCAGCGATGGGGAAACCAAGATGAGCAAGATGCACGCGGATTTGATGAGTACGTCCAGTTTTCAGTTCTGCTTCCAGCAGGCAGAAATCCTGCCAGGATTTCTGCAAGGTGAACACCGTATGGGCGGCCATTCCCTCTTTCTCGCCCGCGGTTACTGCCACGCGCCGTTCTCCTGCTGCCGTTACATACTTGCTGAGCGGCAGTTTCACGCTTTGTCTTGGATTGCACCATTTGCCTTTTACCAGTACCAGATAGCGCTTTTCCATCAGCCCTTCACGAATTTGCCGGTGTAGCTCAACCAGTGCCGCGCGTTTCTTGGCGAGCAGCAGAACACCGGAAGTTTCTCTATCGAGCCGATGTACCAGTTCCAGAAATTTCCAGTCAGGATGCTGAGCACGCAATTGCTCGATGACACCGAAGCTCACGCCACTACCACCATGTACCGCCACTCCGGCAGGCTTGTTGATCACCAGCAGCGACTCATCCTGAAACAGCACGTCGAACGAGATGAATCGGGATTTGGTTATCTTTTTGTTGTTCAGCGACTCGCCTGGCGCGATTCTCACCGGCGGAATACGCACCGTATCACCTTGTCGCAGATGGTGATCTGCATTGATACGTTTACTGTTGACCCTTACCTGGCCGCTACGCAGAAGCCGGTAAATGTGACTTTTCGGCACACCCTTGAGACGCTTGATCAAGAAATTATCGATACGCTGGCCGTCACTATCCTCGCCAACAATCTCCTTGACTACAGCATTCAAAGGAAAATCTTTGCCTAAATCCTTAATTTTACTTATACTTGCCAATTCGGAGTTCCAGCCTATCCTCTATCCGGTGTGCGAAATGGCACTGTTGATGGAATTTTACCCTGCTCATGGAAAAGAGCCGACCCCGAAACCTGGTTAACGTCGCTCACCAATAAAAGTAGCGATAGTAATTGATTTGTGCGCTCAAAGTACACGTAGATTTCAGCTTTCAGTTTCATAGTACCCGTTTCCCGAGAAAACCATAGTCGGAACCCGGTTGAAACCGAGCTGAAACTTAATTTCCGGTTCTGCTTGCCAAAGAGGCAGGACCCTAGTGACAAACCAGAGAATAGTCATCATTAACAAGCAGCCCGACACTATGACCAAGTTGCCTGACTAATAAATTCTCATATTCGTGTGCCGGCCACTGTGCTGCACACGCGTGGGTTGTCCGCCCGTGACCAGAGCGCGGGAGACATAAAATGAAACGCATGCTATTTAATGCGACACAGCCGGAAGAGCTCCGTGTCGCCATTGTTGATGGTCAAAAACTGATTGACCTTGACATTGAATCCGCCGGCAAAGAACAACGCAAAAGCAACATCTACAAAGCAGTCATTACCCGCCTCGAGCCCAGTCTCGAAGCCGCCTTTGTCGAGTACGGCGGCGAGCGTCACGGTTTTCTGCCGTTCAAAGAAATCTCCCGTGTTTATTTCAAGGAAAGCTCCGACCCGGCTAAAGTCCGCATTCAGGACGCGCTGCGTGAAGGCCAGGAGCTCATTGTCCAAGTGGACAAGGACGAGCGCGGCACCAAGGGTGCGGCGCTCACTACCTTCATTTCACTGGCCGGGCGCTACCTGGTCCTGATGCCCAACAATCCGCGCGGCGGCGGGGTGTCACGCCGCATCGAGGGTGAAGATCGCGCCGAACTACGCGACGTGATGTCACAACTGGATGTCCCCGCAGGCATGAGCATCATTGCTCGCACCGCCGGTATAGGCCGCAGTGAAGAAGAATTACAGTGGGATCTCAACTACTTGATGCAGTTGTGGCGCGCCATTGAAGACGCTTCCCAGAGTCAAAACGGCGCTTTCCTGATTTACCAGGAAAGCAGTCTGGTAATACGCGCCATCCGTGACTACTTCCATCAGGAGATCGGCGAAATCCTGATTGATACTGAAAGCATTTACGAGCAGGCCTGTCAGTTCATGAGTCACGTCATGCCTGCCAACGTTAATCGCGTCAAGCTCTACCGTGATGATGTCCCATTGTTCTCACGTTTCCAGATCGAGCACCAGATTGAGACTGCTTATTCACGGCAAGTAACCCTGCCTTCTGGCGGCGCCATCGTCATTGATCACACCGAAGCACTGGTGTCGGTTGACGTCAACTCCGCACGTGCCACCCGTGGCTCCGATATCGAGCAAACTGCGCTCAACACCAATCTGGAAGCTGCTGACGAAATCGCGCGGCAATTGCGCCTGCGCGATCTGGGCGGATTGGTGGTGATTGATTTCATCGACATGGAAGTTGCTCGCAATCAGCGCGAGGTGGAGAATCGGCTGCATGACGCGCTGCGTTATGACCGCGCACGGGTACAGGTGGGAAAGATATCCCGTTTCGGCCTGTTGGAATTATCACGTCAGCGTCTACGCCCTTCACTGGGCGAGAGCAGCTATATTTCCTGTCCTCGTTGCCACGGTACTGGCCATATCCGCGGCACCGATTCCTCTGCCCTGCATATCCTCAGGATCATCCAGGAAGAAGCGATGAAGGAAAACACCGCCGCACTGCACGTTCAGGTGCCGGTGGACGTTGCCACCTATTTGCTGAACGAAAAGCGCGCGGAAATTCATGCCATCGAAGCACGTCTGAAAATGAACGTGATATTGATTCCAAACGTTCACCTGGAGACGCCCAACTATAATATTACCCGCTTGCGGCATGATGACATCAAGCTTGGCGAGGTACAAACCAGCTACCAGATGGTAGAGAAGCCGGCAGAAGAGATTACTCTGCCGTCAGCCGCGCAGGAACCCAGGCCCGCGCGACCACAGGCGGCCGTAAAAGGCATTACACCGTCACAACCTGCTCCAATACCCGAGGAAAAACCGCAACCCAGGCCCAAAGAGTCCTCGCTTCTAAGCAAACTCTTCGGCTGGTTCAAGCAGACGAGTAGCGAGGAAAGAGAAGAGGAACCGAAACAAGTCAAAACCAGGCCGCAGCGGCAAGAACAACCGCGTGGACGCCATGATCGTGGCCGTGAGGGGCGGGATGGCAAGCGTGGTGAAGCCGGTAGCGAGGCTGGTGGCGCCCTGATACAGGGGCGTGCGGCCACTGCTCAACGCCCTCCGCGCGGTGAACAAGAACCCAAGGGTGAGCGGCCTGCCCAGAAAAAACAGCCACGTCCGCCGCGGGAAGAGCAAATCCGGACGGAAGCCAAACCACCGGCGGAAGAAGGGCAGCCAGCGGCAGAAAGTCAGCCCCAGCAAGCTGAAGACGGCGGGCGTTCCCGTAGACGTCGCGGTGGTAGGCAGCGTGAGCGGGGTGAACGCCATGGACGTGGCGAGCAAGGAAACCAGCAAACGGCTACTCAAAGCAGTCCGGCAGAGCAAACTGCTGCCACCCAGACTGTGCGCGATGCAGACACTATAGCGGGAGTTGCCCCTACACCAACGCATGAGCCCTCAGGACTCGATTCCACCGTCTCCTTCCTGCAAGTGGGGACAATTGACGAGACGAAAGCCACTGCTATCGTTGTACCTCAGGTTGCAACCGAGTCGGCAATGGTGTCGGATACGGCACAGGCGGCGGTTGAGACAGAAACAGTATTGGCTACAGAACAGCCCGCCCAGGAACCAATGCCGGTTGATGCGAAACCTGTCGCCATCACGGTCATGACAGAACCCGACCAAACTGGAAACAACGTCATGGAAGAACGTATCCCAGCGGCGGCACCGGTAGCAATGCCTGCACCCGAGTCCGTCGTGCCTCAGCAACCAGCGTCTACGCCGGAGCCGCTGAATCTGGCCGCAAGCGGACTTATCATGATAGAGACCGTTCCGGAAAAAGTGAAACCGATTGAGGTCACTGCACTGGAACAACCGGCACTACCAAAGCGGCAACGGGAAAAACCCGTATCCTCACCGCCGGTGGAACAAGAACCACTGGTGCAGATAGAAACGCATAAATAATCACGGCTACAAAGAATAATGGGTGGGGATTACTACCCCCACCCATTCATGAGTACAACTGCGGTGGATCGTGCTTTGCCCCCTCCACCCGCAATCTCCCGTCATTTTTTGTTGCGAATGTGGCCAAGCAACTCTTGCCCCGCCTCCTCCACCATATCCAGCACTTCTTCAAACCCTTGATGCCCGCCAAAATAGGGATCAGGCACTTCTTTGCGTTCAACGAATTTCTTACTGTGCTGCATCAACAGTCCGAGCTTATGACGGTACTGCGGCGGGCATTGCTGCTTGAGTATGGCAAGATTGTCTTCGTCCATCGCCAGAATATGATGGAACATCTCGAAATCCCCCATCTGCACTTGGCGCGCGCGCAATTCCTGCATGTCGTAGCCGCGCCGCAGCGCCGCGTTCTGCGCCCTCTCATCTGGCGGATCGCCAATGTGATAATCATGGGTACCGGCAGAATCGATGTGAATTGCTTGGTCAAAACCAGCCGCTTTAACCTGATGCCTGAACACCGCCTCCGCAGTGGGTGAACGGCAGATGTTACCCATGCAGACAAAAAGAACTTTGATCATTACTTCCCCAATCAATATGTTATGACTATTTTATGGCCACCTCTAAAAATCCAGATTTCGTCACAATACTTTGTTGCTTACAAAAAATGTTTCCTTACATATCAGCCATATGCTGCGTCTACATTTTTTGTTCGCGCCTCGTCTTGCTTAGAACTTTGAATTTTTAGAAGCGCCCTTATAACTCGCGCGAGACACCAGAACAACACATCGCGCACCGATGGAAGCAGATAGTTACCGAGCGATTTAAGAGAGCCCAATGGACATACCGACACTCATTTGGCAGCACTCTGCGCCACCCCATCCAACAACTTGATGAAATTCCGCTTCGGCTTGAACTGCACGCGCTCCGGTCCACTCAGTGATTCCTTTCTGAACAAATCGAACAGCGCCAACTGCTCCTCGGTCAGCCCCCACTCAACGGCGTGCCTTTGCTCTTGGTCCAGACTGTTAGCCAAATCCGATAGCTTGGCGAAGGGCAAGCGCCGACACGGAACTGCCTCTGGCGAAAGTTGCAAACCGACACTAAGCCGACATCCGGTGATCGCTCAAAATGATTCATCCACTCGTTTCGCCGATTTGAAGTGCTTCGCTGTTAACTGTGGCATGCGTCTACTTGGCAAGGCCCGAAAGCGCGGCGACCAGGAAGAAGGCGAGGACATAGCCCATGATCTTCTGCCCATAGAAATAGTAGCGAGCCCAGGTTTGGAGATCAATCTTGTAGTGCTTCTCGCGTAGCCGGATGACCGGTAGCAGCATATCGAAGCTGTAGGCAAGGCCGAACGGCATTCCATTCCGTGACCCCTCTCCCGAAACCCGCAGGACGACCGCCCCCATGACCACGAGACCAAACACCCAAAGAACCGATCGTTCAGGGTAATAACCGTAGCCAATCACCCATTTGAGAATGGTCAGCCCAACCCGCCGCGCGCTTGTCGCCTGGCTGCGTTCTCGCTCACGGCCTGAGTACCGGATCGCCGTCGCTAGTGTACTCTCCCCCTGGGCCTCAACAACGGAGGCGAGTTGATCGTAAGGCTGTGGCGTGTAGCTATCAAGTTTGAGAAACCAGTGCTCAAATTGGTCGGCCTTGCCTACGTCCAGATAGGTTAAGCCGTCGAAATCAAGCTTCGGAGCCCAGTCATCCGCCAAATCGGGGATGAGGCCAATCTTGGCGTTACGAAGACTGAGGGTCACATCAGGCGACCATTGCGCGGAGCTAAGGTTCAGGGAGCCGTCGATCTCGGCTCCGGTCAAATCCACATTCTCGGAAAACTTTCCCATGAGGTGGAGATCACCTTTGATCTTGGCGACGCGTAAATCGATCGGGCCACCGAAAACGGCGTCGTCCATGAAGACCTGCTGCCCGACCTCCATGTCGTAACAGATGAGCTCGCCGGTCACTTTCGAACCACTCAGAACAAGATACCTAACCACAGCGCCGGTGAGCTCCACCTCAGCGAACTCGGCTATGTTCATATTCAATATGGTGCCAACTCTAAGGCCATTCATGTTGAGTTTTCCGGTCACTTTCGAACCACTCAGAGTAAGTTCCTTACTCACATAAGCGCTGACGAGGTCCACCTCAGCGAACTCGGCCTTATTCATGTACAGATTGTTGTCAACTCGAAGGCCAACCATGCTGAGCTTGCCGGTCACTTTCGACCTACTCAGAGCAAGTTCCTCACCCACATGAACGCCGATGAGGTCCACCTCAGCCAACTCGGCCTCGTCTATGTGCAGTACATCGTCAACTCGAAGGCCAGACATATTGAGCTTGCCGGTCACTTTCGAACCTTTCAGAATAAGTTGCCCACCCACATGAGCGGTGACAAAGTCCATCGTGGCAAACTCCCCATAACGCATCAATAGGTTCGCCCCGAGATCGAGCCCATTCGCCTTGAGAGTGCCGGCAACTTTTGAACCTTCAAGGGCTATTGGATATTTCGACCTGAGCCGTCTGAGATCAACGTCATTTTCGATAAGACTATTGGTCAGCCCAAGCCGATGCTGGAGTTCCGCGCCTTCGAGGTCGATGGCCTCAGTGAAACGAGCGCCAATGATGACGACACCACGCCGCGTCAACGCACGACGGTATGGGTCCGTGAGCAGGATCGTCTCAAGAAACGCCGACCGTAGCACGCGGTTCTGCGGCCAGCCGTCGGGCTTCTTAGGATCGAGCTGACCGCCATAGCCTTTTTCCTTGTTGAAATTCGCTGCGTTGCCGATGCAGACGCGCTTCCAGACGAACTTCTCCTGCGGCGTCCATCGTGGATCGACCGGAACGTAACACTGCTTGGTGAGTGACAATGGCTGCGCCTGCTGCTGAGCGCACACGCCATGGGGCGCCACCAGCAACATCAGCACGACTAGAATGCGCGAGGGCCTCATGATAGATTTTCCTGACCCGCAAACCGCCACGGGTTGAGCGGCACCACAACCGGCTGCTCAAGCTCTGGCACCTGCTTGAGATAATGCAGGACATAGCCGAGCACCGTTGACTTGCCAGAACCCCACCGCCCATAGAGAGCAAGCACGATGCCGTCAGCACCCCTCTGGCTGCAAATCGCATTCGCTAAATGCTTGGAAAAAGGAGCATGACCAAATAGATCGTCATTTGGATCACTGAGAGGTCGATCGCTTGAAAGAGGCGTCATT
>CAKKRD010000041.1:0-18792 GCA_919902515.1 Nitrosomonadaceae bacterium
AAAAAAGTATAGGAATCGTTGTCAGCGAGCGCAGCTGCGGCGTTGATACCCAGTTGCTCAGCACGACGCAATGAGTCCGGTGTGACAACTGCACCGGCGTTGTGCTCCGAGCCGTCTATGCCGTCGGTATCGCAGGCAAGTGCGTAAACATCCTTGACGCCGTCAAGTTCGATCGCAAGCGACAGCAGAAATTCTGCGTTGCGTCCGCCACGCCCATTGCCGTTTACCGTGACCGTCGTTTCCCCGCCTGAAATCAACACCACAGGCGGTTTCCATGGGTGCCCGTAGTGGCGGATCTCCCTGACCAGCGCAGCGTAAACCCTGGCGACAGCGCGTGCTTCTCCGGTGACTGCATCGCCGAGTATTGCCGCGGGGATACCCTGGCTGCGAAAAAATTCCCCCGCTGCTACCAAAGAATCGTGCGCGCGGGCAATCACACGGTTCTCTACCTTGCCGAAGACAGCGTTTTCCGGTTTGGGTGTCTCGGCGAGCTTGCCTTGTTTGCCCGCGAGCAGTATGTCCATCACGGCTGCGGGTGCGCTTATCTGATAGCGTTCGAGTATCGCAAGTGCTTGCTGGTAGGTGGTGGGGTCGGGCGCACATGGGCCGGAAGCGACATGGGTCGGGTCGTCTCCGGTCACATCGGAAATCACCAGCGCCAGTATCGGCGCACGGCAGGAAGCTGCGAGTCTGCCACCTTGAATAACGGAAAGATGCTTACGTACCGTGTTGATTTCCTGGATCGTCGCACCGCTGCGGAGTAGTTCTTGGGTGACAGCCTGGAGATCATGCAGCGCAACATTTGCTACCGGCAATGACAGCAGGCTGGAACCGCCGCCGCTCAGCAGGCACAGCAGCAAATCGTCCGCGCCAAGCTTGTTTACTTCCGCAAGAATATTTCGGGCTGCCTGTTCACCCTGCTCGTCGGGAAGCGGATGCCCCGCTTCGATTACTGTGATCCTGTTGGTCGGTATGCCGTGGCCATAACGGGTGACAACGATGCCGTTCAGCGCCGCAGTTTCCGGCCAATAATTTTCCACTGCCAAGGCCATGGCAGCTGCAGCCTTGCCTGCGCCGACCACCAGCGTGCGGCCAGCAGGTGGTTTGGGTAAATGCCGGGGAACGATATGCAGCGGGTCAACAGCGGCGATGGCGGCATTGAAGCTGTTGAGCAGAAGTTTGTGCGGATTCATTTATCCGTGGAATTGGAATTAGCCGTTCGAGCGGAGCGCAGCTTGAGCACACTCTTCAAGTAATGGCCGGTAAAACTCGCCTGCTGTGTTGCCACTTCTTCCGGTGTGCCTTCGGCGATGATCTGGCCGCCACCGTCGCCGCCCTCGGGGCCGAGATCGATGATCCAGTCGGCGGTCTTGATCACATCGAGGTTGTGCTCGATCACTACCACGGTATTGCCGTGGTCGCGCAGCCGGTGCAGCACTTTCAGCAGCAGATCGATATCCTGGAAATGTAGTCCGGTGGTAGGTTCGTCCAGGATATAAAGGGTGCGGCCGGTATCGCGCTTGGAAAGCTCCAATGACAGTTTTACCCGCTGGGCTTCGCCGCCGGAAAGCGTGGTCGCGGATTGCCCCAGAGTGATGTAGCCGAGCCCCACATCCAGCAGGGTTCGGAGTTTCCTGGCCACTACCGGTACCGGACTGAAGAAGTCATACGCCTGCTCCACGGTCATTTGCAGGATCTGGTTGATGTTTCTGCCCTTGTATTCAACTTCCAGGGTTTCGCGGTTATAACGTTTGCCATGGCACACATCGCATGACACATAAATATCCGGCAGGAAATGCATTTCCACCTTGATCATGCCGTCGCCCTGGCAACCTTCGCAACGCCCGCCCTTGACGTTGAACGAGAATCGTCCCGGCGCATAGCCGCGCTCGCGCGCCTGCGGCACCCCGGCGAACAGTTCGCGGATCGGTGTGAACAGACCGGTATAAGTGGCCGGGTTGGAGCGGGGCGTGCGGCCGATGGGACTCTGATCCATGTTGATGACTTTGTCGAAGAAAGCCAGTCCCTCCAGGTTCTGATGGGGCGCAGGTTCTGCGCTGCTGCCGTAGAGATGTCGCGCCGTAGCATGGTAGAGCGTGTCGTTGACGAGAGTGGATTTACCCGAACCGGACACGCCGGTGACGCACACGAACAATCCTACCGGCAGGTTGAGGTTGACGTTTTTCAGATTGTTGCCGGATGCGCCTTCGATTCTGAGCCAGCGACCGCTGGTGGGTCGGGTGCGTTTTTTCGGCAGGGCGATGGCCAGTTTGCCGGAAAGATATTTACCGGTGAGCGAAGCTGCATTTTTCTGGATAGCTTGCGGCGTACCCTGGGCGATGATCAATCCGCCGTGCTCACCCGCACCGGGCCCCATATCCACCACATAATCAGCAGCGAGGATGGCATCCTGGTCATGTTCCACCACGATCACGCTGTTGCCGAGATCGCGCAGATTCTTGAGAGTCTCCAGCAGGCGCGCATTGTCGCGCTGGTGCAGGCCGATGGAAGGCTCATCCAGCACATACATCACCCCGGTCAGTCCCGAGCCGATCTGGCTGGCGAGGCGGATGCGCTGGGATTCCCCGCCGGACAGGGTGTCGGCGGAACGATCCAGCGACAGATAATCCAGCCCGACATTGTTGAGGAACTGGATGCGGCTGGAGATTTCCTTGATGATTCTTTCGGCGATGGCGTGCTTGTGCCCGCTCAGTTGTACCTGGTCGAAAAACATTTTTGCCTGTTTCAGCGGCAATGCGTTGATTTCGTAAATAGCCTGCCCGCCTACCCGGACATGACGGGCTTCCTTGCGCAGGCGGGTGCCCGCGCATTCGGGGCAGACCATGGAATTGAGATATTTTGCCAACTCCTCGCGGACTGCCTGTGAATCGGTTTCCTTGTAGCGCCGTTCCAGGTTGGGGACTATGCCCTCAAAGGTATGCTCCTGCTTGTTCTTGCGGCCGCTTTCGTTGAGATACGAGAACAGGATTTTTTCCTTGCCGGAACCGTTGAGGATGATTGCCTGAATGTCTGCAGCGAGCTGCTCGAATGGTATTTCCAGATCAAAATGGTAGTGACTGGCAAGACTCGTCAGCATCTGGAAATAGAATTGATTGCGCCGATCCCAGCCCTTGATCGCGCCGGCAGCCAGCGACAGATGCGGGAAAGCGACAACCCGCCTGGGATCAAAGAATGTGATTTGCCCAAGGCCGTCACACTTGGGGCAGGCGCCCATCGGGTTATTGAAGGAAAATAGCCGTGGCTCCAGTTCAGGCAACGAATAGCTGCACACCGGACAACTGAACTTGGCGGAAAAAAGATGCTCGTGGCCGGAATCCATTTCCACTGCCAGAGCACGTCCATCGGCATGACGCAACGCGGTCTCGAATGACTCAGCCAGTCGCTGTTTGGCGTCGGCAGAGACTTTCAGTCGGTCCACCACCACTTCCACCGTGTGTTTCTTGGTTTTTTGCAATTTCGGCAGCGCGTCGATTTCATGCACCTTGCCGTTGATGCGCAGGCGCACGAAACCCTGTGCACGTAACTCATCGAACAAGTCCATCTGTTCGCCTTTGCGCCCGACCACCAATGGCGAGAGTATCATCAGTCGCGTGTCTGCCGGCAGTTGCAATACATGATCCACCATTTGCGAGACGCTTTGTGCGGTCAGCGTGATGCCGTGCTCGGGGCACTGCGGATCGCCCACGCGCGCGAACAGCAAGCGCATGTAATCGTGGATTTCAGTGACAGTGCCGACGGTGGAACGCGGGTTATGCGAGGTCGCTTTCTGCTCGATGGCGATGGCAGGCGAGAGTCCCTCGATTAGATCGACGTCGGGTTTTTCCATCAATTGCAGGAATTGCCGCGCATATGCCGAGAGTGATTCCACGTAACGGCGCTGACCTTCCGCATAGAGCGTGTCAAACGCGAGCGAGGACTTGCCCGAACCTGATAGCCCGGTAATGACGATCAGCTTGTTGCGCGGCAGATCGAGATTGATGTTTTTGAGATTGTGGGTGCGCGCACCACGAATTTTGATTAGTTCCATCGACTACCGTCATTGGCTACCGGAGTGTCGGTCAACCTGCTAATATACTCAAGTTCACAGCGTTTTCCCAATCTGATTCATGTCCGCATCATCATCCCACGAAAAGATGTCCCCAGTTGAACTGCGCGCCACTGCCGGCCTGGCCGGTATTTATGGGCTGCGCATGTTTGGAATGTTCATCATTCTGCCGGTATTCGCGTTCTATGCCGAGGATTTACCCGGCGGCAACAACTACCTGTTGGTCGGTATTGCACTCGGCGCCTACGGGCTGACCCAGGCGATACTGCAAATCCCATTCGGCTGGCTGTCCGACCGTATCGGGCGCAAGCCGGTGATTTATCTGGGTTTAGTCCTGTTCGCCATCGGCAGTTTCATTGCCGCATCCGCCACCGATATTTACTGGGTGATTTTCGGCCGTATCATTCAGGGCGCGGGGGCAATTTCTGCGGCAGTAATGGCGCTGGCTGCCGATCTGACCCGCGAAGAGCACCGCACCAAGGCGATGGCTGCGATCGGCATGACCATAGGCACCACTTTCGCTGTTTCGTTGATCGTTGCTCCGGCGCTGAATAATTTGATAGGCGTGCCGGGAATTTTTACCATGACCGGAGTGCTGGCATTGCTGGCGATGGGGGTGGTGTACAAGATCATTCCCGATCCGCTGGTCAGCCGTTTCCATTCCGATACCGAAGCCTCTGCCGGACGCTTCCGCAATGTGCTGCGCAATCCCGAACTGCTGCGGCTGGATTTCGGTGTATTTGCATTGCACGCGGTGCTGATGGCATTGTGGCTGGTGGTGCCATTATCCTTGCGTCAGGCCGGGCTGGCGGCAGATCAGCACTGGCAGATATATTTGCCGGTACTGCTTATCTCCATGCTGCTGATTATTCCGGCAATTATTTATGCGGAAAAGAAAGCCAAGCTCAAGCCGGTGTTTACCATCGCGGTGGCAATACTGCTGGTGAGTCAGGTGCTGCTGGCGTCGACGCTCGATTCCGTGTGGGGTACGGCAGCGGCGTTGCTGGTATTCTTTGCCGCATTCAATCTGCTGGAAGCAAGTTTACCGTCGCTTATTTCCAAGATTGCTCCGGTCGGCGCGAAGGGCACGGCCATTGGCGTCTATAGCAGTGTGCAGTTTCTTGGTGCCTTTACCGGCGCCACCGCAGGCGGCTATCTTTATGGCAACCATGGCGGATTGGCATTATTTGCATTCTGCGGCATTCTACTGGCATTATGGCTGGTGCTTGCCGCCACTATGAAAGCACCAGCCGCTGTGCGCACCAGGATGTATCATGTGCAGGAAATGGATACAGGCAGGGCCAGTGGCTTGTCGCGCGAACTGGCGGCGCTGCCCGGTGTGCATGAAGCGCTGGTGCTGGCGAGCGAAGGGGTGGCTTACCTGAAAGTGGATATGCAGGGTTTTGACGAAGAGCGGGTTGTTCAATTACTAGGGGGAGAAGCGTAAATGGCATCAGTTAACAAAGTGATACTCATCGGTAATCTGGGCAAAGACCCCGAGACCCGTTACATGCCCAATGGCGAGGCGGTGACCAACATCACTCTGGCCACTACCGAAACCTGGAAAGATAAAAGCGGCGAGAAGCAGGAAAAGACCGAATGGCATCGCGTCACGTTTTATCGCAAGCTTGCCGAGATCGCCGGGGAATACCTGAAAAAAGGCCGCCCGGTATACGTCGAAGGGCGACTGGAAACGCGCAAATGGACCGATAAGGCGGGTGTGGAACGCTATACCACTGAGATCATTGCCAGCGACATGAAGATGCTGGGTAGCAAGCCCGGCAGCAGCAGCTTCGAAGTGGTGGATCGGGAAGAAGGCGCCCCGGCCAGTGCATCGGCTAAGCCGGCTGCTGCCAAAAGTGGCGGCGGGTTTGACGACATGGACGACGATATTCCGTTCTAGAGCGGTGCTTCGCAATTATCAGACCTTATCCATCTATGCTGAATAGAGGTTAAGTCTGATTTTGCTGAAAATATTTCTCGCTAGAGTGATGGTTCTGTCCTTGGAAGCGCCTTCTCCTAATGCTGGTTGAGTTGTGCTACGCCTGCTTTGATTTGTTCCTCCACCCAGCGTACGAACAGCGGATGCGGCGCAAATCCGCTGCCTAACTCATAATCGAGCCCAGCCAGGAATTTTTTCTCGAAGCCTTGGCCGGTGATTCGTGCGGGAATGACAATTGCTCTTCCGCCTTGCTTGTTTGCGTCTTCTATCATGGCGCGGATCTCTTCAATCGCGGGTGCGCGCTTGTCCGGCCAATCTTCGCGCCAGGTAGCCACCCTGATTGCCTGAAAATCGCTGCCGCCAGCCTTACGCATGTGATCCGCTATGGTCTCCAGCGTTTTGCACCACTGCTCATTTTGCTGGTCGCTACGAGAACCATGCGCGACCAGAATGACCGTCTCCCGCGCGGGATTCCCGGACAGTGCGCGCGCGCGGTCAAGTAATGCAGCCGCAAACAAGGGGCTGGAACCAAGACCGCCGACCGACTGAATTGACAGGGCAGTGCGAATACGGGCAGGCGGACTTGCCGCCGCTCCGTGATGACCGTGTCCATATCCGGCATGAACAGCATGATCGGCTACGGCTTGTGCCTCGTCCTCAACATCCAGCCCAACCATACGCTCGATATCATTACGAAAACTCTCTTCCAGTGCAAATGCACGCACGATTACCGCCGCCCGCGCACCGCGCTGCTCCAACTTACGGATTGCGCGTTGGATGGTTGACTGATCTGCCATGGAGAATACCAACTCAATCTTGTAATGCTTCATCAGCGGTTGAACTGCCGCGCGCATCGTCTCGTTCCAATTAAAATCTGCGCCATGAGCTAAGAACACAACGCCGACATCTTCTGCAGCGAGTTGCTGGCTGCGGTTGGCTTCGCGTTGCAGCCAGGTGACCAGACTGTTGGTGTCTGAATTGCCATCGGCGCGCAGTTGGACGCCGGAAGGCAGTAGTTGCTTGAGTCTTGCATCGAACGACATCATGTTGTCGTGTTTAGAGCCAAAATGAAACGGCACGACGATGGTTTTGGCTTTGCTATCTGCCCGCTTTTGTGCCCCGTGGCTATCAGCCAGCGCTTGTTTCAACTCGGCGGTGCGCCGTTCTGCGTCCTCGCCTTTTTCCTCATAAGCAACCAGCGTTTGAACCGATGCAAAATCAAAGCCGGTAGCTGCCTTCTCGGCAATGCGTTGCCAATCTGCCTGCATCTTTTGCTCGCTGTCGTCATCGGTCGCACCATAGCCGATGACTAACACGGTGGTGTCTGCCGGGTGATGGATAGTGCGGAATTTGTCAGCCAAATCTTCAACCGCGAAGAAACTTTCGCCGTAAGGATGTGCATAGGAAATGGGCACAATAAGATTTTCGCGCTCCAGCAGTTTGCGTGCGAGTTGGTAGCGCGGTGTTGCAGCAGAAATGAATAAGGGAATTATCACTATACGCTCGGCACCTTTATTCAACAGCATATCCAGACCGGCCTTGAGATATTTCTGTGTGCGCTCGTCGGTAACAAATATCAATGAGGCATTGCGCTCTTTCATAAATATGTCGAACGCATCGTTAATTTCTTCGTTGCCAACAAAGCCGCGATCTGCAGTCAGAACCAGGAAACCAGTCGGATTATTCTTCTTGCTCAAAACATTATCCGCAATAACCGGTCTGATCGATACCATTACCAATAGAATGGCTAAAGCAATCCAATATAAGTGTCTAAACGTCGATACGTATTTTTGCGTGTTCATGATTTTCCTTACATTGATTATGAGCTACTCCTTGGGTTAGTGATGGCTAGTGGAGGGAACGGCAGCATCGCCTGATGCCGCACGCCATGCAGAACGGAGCTTTTTGCAGGTTTGCGCCAGCGTCGAGTTGTCGCTACGCGCGCCTATCCAGGCCAGATGCTGTTCGACCATGCGGGCGAGCTTTTTGCATCGAGTCTGCTGATAACGGGTCATCAGCCACAGAGTGGCGGCGATGACCGCTTCATCGGTGGTGTGCTGCGGATTTGGTTTAACGGACAGCATGGTATTCTCCTTTGGTTAAAACTTCATGGAATAACTGCCGGTGAAATTACGCCATCGCACACGAATTCCGGGTAATCCATGCTCACGCAGTCAAGCATGTGCACAATGGTCTGTGCCGTTCGGATTGCATCGGCAAAATCCGCTTGGGCGAGTGCGGCGATGAGCGCGAGCAGGCCAATGAGCGCGAGCAGACCGATGAGCACCCAAGCACCTACCCTACCTATATAGATGATCGGTTGGAACAAGTATTTCGTGTTCATGATAGCGATCTCACGCTTGTGGTGTGGATTCGATGATGAGATCGAGCGGGAGATGGATGGACTGGAGTCATTTTTCTGCCACTTCCCGCAATAGTTCGATGGCCTCCCCATGTAGGCTGATCCGGCCGGAAGACAGTTGTGCCAGCGCCACGGCGAAGCCGGAGACACCCGCGCCCTTGAACAACAGGCAGGGCTTGCCGGTGCGCTTGCAATGGCGCTTCAACTGGTAATAAGCGGAGTGGCTGACGCAATCGGTGGGGCAGATGACGGCGTCCGCGCTGTTGATCATGTCCGGCAGGCGGGAGAGTGCTTCTTGCTGACCGCCGTCGTGATGAATCAGGTGGATGCCTAGCCGCGCGGCCAGTATCCGGTATTGGGGAATCAGTGCAGTGCGGCCGCCGACGCAGAGTACGCAGCAGCCTTGCATCGCAGGCCCGCAGGATGAGCGGTGGCTGTCGCAGGGATCCTCGCCGGCATTGCCTGCCAGCAGCAGGCATTCGAGTGCATCTCGCTCAGTGGCGAGTTCGTCGCGTTCGCGGCTCAGCGCCGTTGTTTTGCTGTGAGCAGCTTTCAGCGCCTTTTCCAGCGCCCCGCTCCGCTCCGCCACAACCCGCATCTGCTCGTTGGCGGCCGTTAGGCACATCAGGCGATGCTTCATCTTCATCATGACCATGCCGGATTCGAAAGCGGCAATGCGCGCTTGCAGCGCCGCCACCTCGTCCCCGGACTGGCGCAGGCTTTCCAATTCGGCCATGGCCTTGTGTAATTGCTCTCGCAATTCGGCCTCAGCGCGGGTCTGTTGCCGTTGTTGACGTTCCATCGCGGCCCTGGCTTCGGCGTTTTCCTTCTGCAGATGGGCCAATCGGCGCACATCGGCCGCCTGACCGGCGCCCACTTGGTGGGAGAGCATATGCACATCGGTATAGACCACCTGCCGCGTTTTGTCGCTGACTGCCTTGTGGGTGAGCGCCGCCCACATGGCGCCGGCCACCTCGCCGCGGGTGTAATGTTCCTGCCACAGGGCCAGCACGTCGGCATCGGTCTTGGCCAGCTCGAAGCGGGTAATGCAGGCGTGGTATTTCATGTCCAGGTGCTTCTGGATAGCCTCGGACACCTCGTTGCGCACACCCACCCGGTCCACAGCCTCGACATGCAGCGAGAATTCGTCACGGAGAGATACCCCAAAGGCGAAGCGCCGGGCAAATCTCACGAGATCATCCATGGGCAGGCAGGTACCGATGATTGGGCAGTAATGCTTGGTCTCGAGCTCCCAGAGCTTGGTGCGCTTTATGGGTTTGGGAACAGTTTCCGGCATGCGTGCCGGTAGACTGACAGCAAGGCCATTATCTTGCGAGAACACGCCAGCCACGAGTTGTTTCAGGGAAGCGGATGTATTCATGTTGCCGCCTTCGCCCATTCACGCGCGAAAGAGTTTCCGGATTCAAGGTGTAGTATTTTTAAGCCCAGCATCGCGTCCCGATGAGGCATCTGCAACCACCGAAGCTGCCGGGGCAGCGCGCGAGATCGAGCGTTTCCGCCACTGTTGACGGGAATGGGTTGACCGGTATTGATCATGGGTTCCCCCTTGTGCTAATGATGAAGACTGGCGGCATCGCCTGATGCCGCACGCCATGCAGAACGGAGCTTTTTGCAGGTTTGCGCCAGCGTCGAGTTGTCGCTACGCGCGCCTATCCAGGCCAGATGCTGTTCGACCATGCGGGCGAGCTTTTTGCATCGAGTCTGCTGATAACGGGTCATCAGCCACAGAGTGGCGGCGATGACCGCTTCATCGGTGGTGTGCTGCGGACTTGGTTTAACGGATAGCATGATGTTCTCCTTTGGTTAAAACTTCATGGAATAACTGATGGTGAAATTTCGTCCCGGCTGGATGAAGCGGTCAAACGAAGCAGCGGCAACGCCGGTGCTCCGGCACTTGGCCCAGGTTCAATGCAGTTCCTTGTTTATTTTCCTGTTCATACAGCCTCCAGACACAGTTAAATGGTTCCTGGCTGGCTTGAAAGGCTGGCTGGCGGGGCAGGTTGCTTATTTGATGAGGATGAGTTTCTCGTTACGGGTAATGCACAGGCGGTATTCCTCGCCTTCGTGCGCAATGACTACTTCGCGCGCTGTACCGAATAGTTCCGTGCTTAGTTTCGTGCTATTCAAGCACGATCGTGAAAGCGCTATTGCGCTCTGTTTTTGCGGGATATCTAAATCCGCAGATTTAATAGTCCCGTGAAATTGCTTGTTCATAGATACGAATGATAATGATTACTATTTACATAGTCAAGATAAATCATGAATTTCTAAATTCTTACCCAGAGACATTTTGTTCCAGAGGGATTGTGGTCAGGTTCTGGTTACGGCAGCACGCGCCAGCGGGTGGCCATCCCCGCGAGCATGTGGTCGTTGACGTGGCAGTGCAGCAGCCAGTCGCCGGGCGAGCGCGGAACCATGTCGACCGAGATCATGCTGGCAGGCAGCACTTCGATCACGTCGGTGCGGCGGCCGTGAGCAAGCACTGTCTGCCCATGCCAATGCACGGTGTGGTTGTCCTGTTCGTTACCCAGCGCGGCGACATGCCAGCGGACGCGCTTGCCCAGGCGGGCTTCATAGCCTTCGAGATTGCCAAAAATGCGCCCGTTAATCGTATGCTTCAGTCCGCTTTCCTTGTCGTCTTCCTCGTTGAAGATCATGAATAGCGCGGTGAATTCCTGGTCCACGTCGCGCGGCACGGGATTTGATGCGGAGCGTGCCATGCCCTTGCGCGTGATGACGAGAGTGCCGATCAGGCCGAGGTTGGTTTCTTCCTCTCCCATGACATGCGAATGGTAGAGCCAGACGATCGACGAGGGGTCTTTCGGTCCCGGACCCGCGGCTGCATCCGCGATCCAGGTGTAGGTATAGCGTTCACCCGGCGCTACCCTTGATCCGGCGCCGCCATCCGCGCCTTCGTTGTCTTTGTCGTAGCGCACCCCATGCGGGTGCATCGACAATGGCCGATCCGTCCGGTTCAGAAAATGCACTTTGAGAGTATCTCCCACCACGGCGCGCAACTGCGGTCCCAGTATTCCCATCGACGCAGGCTGCGGCAGGGGGGTGGCATAGCTGCCGTCGCTATAACCGATATAGCGGTATTTGGTGTACGTCAGCGTTTGCCCCCACACGCCGAGCCCGTCATCAGGCTCGATCAGATTCCGGCCGGAAGGGGCATAATTCCAGGAGGTTTTTTCCGCAGCGATCCAGTATTCCCTCACCGCTGCCTGCACCGGAAGCGCACAGCCAATGCCGAGGATAAAAACCAGCAGGGCGGAAATCCTGCCCTGGATCGGGCAGGTCGGCGTCTTCATATCTGCCCCTGTGCCCGCCATGCTGCGGTAACGAAGCGGTCACGGAAATAGAAGCCCTGCACGTAGTCAAAGCCGATGTCACGGGCAAAAGCCAAGTCGGCGAGAGTCTCTATTCCTTCCAGTACGGTGTGCCCGCCTGCGGCGCGCGCCATGCCGTGGAACCATTTCATGACGGCAGGCTTGCGGTTAGTGCGCCCCGCGAGCCAGGAACGATCAAACTTGATGAAAGCGGAGTCGCAGAAGGCGGCAAAGGACACCAGCCCGTTGGAAACACCCAGGTCATCCATCGCCACCCTGATGCCGGCATCCTTGAAATCGGTAATCATGGCGCGGGCGAGCGCCACGTCGCCAATATGCAGGTTCTCGATGACCTCGATCAGGATCTCCCGCTGCGGCCGCTGATGGCGGCGGAAGAGATTGGTGAAAAGGTTGCAACCAGGTGACTGCCCGGCGTGGAAACTGTCTGGGTCAAGGTTGAGAAAGAGCAGGCCTGTTTCCGGGGCATGCAGGATTTGCAGCTTCTTCATCTCCATCTCGGCATGGAACAGCAGCAGGGGATTGTCGTGGAGTAGCTCGAACACCTTGTCCGGCGCCACCACTTCGCCATTAGCCCGGTAGAAACGAGACAGCGCTTCAAAGCCCACGGTTTCGCCCGACTGCGTGTCCACCAGCGGCTGGTATTCCACCCCAAAACGCCGATTCAGCAGGATGTCCAGCAGCTCATGCGGGTGCAGCATATGGGCGGCATTCATTGACCGTACCGGGTGGCGGGCTTGTTCCAGGGCGGCGAATTCTTCTTTCAGGATTGCGTTCATTTTGTTGTTCTCTCAATTAAGCAGGGCACCCGCCGGTCCGGCAGACATATATTTTTTATACGCCGATCAGAAATTAAATATTGCCGATGCGCGCACAGCTATAGGGGAGCCGGGTGTCATGTTATTGTTGTTATGGACGGCTGCAATGTATTTGGTGTCGAGCAGGTTTTCAATATTCACCTGAAAACGCAGACGCTTGTTAAGTCTAGCGTATACTGCCGCATCTACCCGGGTGAAGCCCTGTGCCACGACCTTATTGTCAAGCGCGGCAAACATGTCGCTACGATGGATCACGCCAAATGCCGCACCCCACATCGGCGTAAAATCATATCGATTCCACAGCGAGAACGAGTGCCTGGGAAGCTCCGCTAAAGTTGCGCCTTTTTTGATGGAGGAGCTCTGCGTGCTGGTGAGTTCACCATCCTGAAGGGCATATCCTCCCATAACGCGCCATGCCGATGTGATTTGACCGCTTAGACCCACTTCAACGCCCTGAACACGCTGGCCTTTGGTTAAAATGGACGCTGCCGAATTGTTTGGATCGGCAGCAATCACATTAGTACGGTCTATCTGATACACCGCAGTGGTCAAAGCCAGGTTGGGAAGAATATCCCACTTGATACCCGCTTCCAGATTCGTGAATTTTTCCGGAGCAAGCGTCGCGGTGGTGACAGTTAGCCCGTTAAGCTGTTCGCCCACTCGCGGTACAAAAGACTGGCTATAGCTGGTATAAACAGAAACTGGTTCGATCGGCTTGAAAATGAGTCCAAACCGTGGTGAGAGCAAGTCATTGCCGGTGTTTAAATTTTGACCGGTGTTATTGTTACGGAAATCCACTTCGAACCGGTCATAGCGCACGCCGACAATTGCCTGAAGCTGAGGCAACAACACGATCTGGTCCTGCACGTAGACCGAGGTAATTCTTGTGACACTATGGTTGTTTGCATCTTGCGGTCTTGTTGCGAAGGTGATGGGATCTGCAGTGATCGGGTTGCTGAGGGGCACAGTCAGTGAGGTTAAGCCATTGCTGAAAGTACCGTTTCTGCGTAAATTATCTCCCACTTGGCGACCCACTTCGGCACCCACCGCCAGTGTATGTTTAATTGGCCCCGTGTTCAGTGAATACGAGAGATCTGTCTGATTGAAAAAATTATCGCGGGTAAACGTATCATTATAAGCAGCAAGATTTAAGTTTCCCGCAGTGTTGACAGCGGAATTTGCAAATACATTCTGATAAAACTTGTCGTACATGGCATAGTTTGTGCGGTTACGGAAGTTGAATCCAGAATCAAATTTATGCTCAATCAGCGAATTGAATGCGGTAACCGTAACATCCGCGGTGCTGCGCCGGGGATCGCCAAAGAATGTCGATGGGCTGGTGTTGACAGGCGCGCCCTGAAAGGAGGGGATGCCGCGATCGGCTGTGCGGTGATCTTGAAAGTGCTCCATGCCTAAAACAACGTTGGTACGGTGGCTTGGCTTAAGCGTGACTGTGGGACTGATACCAAAACGTTCCAGGTTTACGCCGTTACGATAGCTGCCCGAATTCTCATACATGGAATTGAAACGGACAGCAGCGACTTCGTTAATGCCCTGACCGACGTCAACTGCCAGCCGTTTCTTGTCGTAAGAGCCCCCCTCGAACGAGAACTCGCGTATCGGGTCCCAGCCAGCCTGCTTGGTTACCCGGTTGATCACGCCACCCGAGCCGCCGCGACCAAAAATCATCCCGTTGGCGCCTTTCAATACCTCAACTCGCTCTACGTTGTAGAGGTCGCGGAAATATTGAACGTCATCGCGTACGCCGTCAGTAAAAAAATCCCCGGTTGAGCGATTGCCGCGGAAAACCAGCGCATCGCGATTGCCTTCACCTTGTGACACGCCCACACCCGGTACGTAGCGCGCCACGTCAGCCATGCTCTGCATGGATTGATCCCTGATCAGTTCCCGCGTCACCACCGTTATGGATTGCGGTACGTCACGCAACAGCGTGTTTGTCTTGGTCGCAGTGGTGCTGTACGCGGCAGCATAACCCCCCATAGTGCTTGCCGCCACCTTGATCAGCGGCAGCATGGTCACGTTGGTGGCCGGCTCAGTACCGGAGGTAGATGCTGGTGACTTCTTCACGGCATAACCATCAGCATGTGGCGCCGCTTGCAGACCACTGCCAGCCAATAAACGGTCTAATCCATCCTGAATGGAGAAATTGCCGTTTAATCCTTGTGTCGCCATTCCTTTTATCTCGGCAGCATTGAAGGAAAGGTTAATGCCCGTTTGTCTGGCAAAACGATTGAGTGCATCTTCCAGCGAACCTGCGGAAATGTTGTATGCCTGTACGGTATTGCTGGTAATGACATTTGTCTCTGCATGGGCGCCATGGGGTAAAACCATCGTGGCTGCCCCGAAGCAGATTAACGCGCCATGCAATGCGACTGCGAGTTGAGTTTTGCGATGGCGGTGTCGAGCTTGGACAGCGGCACGTTTTTGTGCCGATTTTGAAAGTATGGGACTAAGGGTACACATTGTTGTTTCTCCTGCAAGGTCAGTGTCAAGGCAAAGGCTGGCTTGCACGCAATAGGCTGGCTGGCGGTGGGAAAAACCGCTGCCATGCAGCAGCGGAAGAATGGAGAACTTTGGCATGTGCGATTTCAGTTGGTGACGAATGCGGCTTGCCGTTAGTTGGAGAATGAAATTGCTGGAGCCGTAGTGGCTGATGCAGCCAGCGCTTCCACTCCCTTGCGGAAAGTGGGCAGGTCGGAACGCTCCAGCAATGCGCAGGGCTTGCCGGAATGTTTGCAGTAGCGTTTCGCGGCGAAATAGGCATCGTGGTCTACGCAATCGACCGGACAGAGCAGCGCATCGGCGCGGGCAAACAGCGTGGGCAGATGATCCAAGTCGCGCCGCTGATCGCCGCGATAAATCAGCAAACTGCCACCCGATGTTTCCACCACGCGGCGATAGTCCGGGTAGAGCGCGGCACGTCCTCCCACGCACAGGACACAACGCCCCGCGAGGTCAGAACCATTTTCGGCACCGGACAGGTATGCGGGGGGAGATACTGCGGCAGGCGCGGCGGCCTTGATCAACGGTACCCAATCTTTCCCGGGTGGAATGTGGGCTTCGCCGCTGGTGAGTGCGGATTCCGACGCAACCTGCCTGATGCGCAGCCCGGTTTCCACCGGGCGCGTTTTTCTCAACGGCAGTTCGCGCCACAGCAGGGGGATTTCGTCGCCGGCCCCGAAAAGCTGTTTGAGGATGCCGCTGAATTTGCTTTCCAGCAACTTCTGCAAACGACCGGAAAGCGGGGCGCGCTGCAGGTGACGGGACATGGTTTCTACGCCATGCAGGCAGGCAAACAGCAGCTCCCCGGCGCGAGCCGGGTCCACGAGCGGAAAAAGGGTGACGGCACCCGAGGTGGTTGTTTTTGGCTGTTTCAAAGCCCCTGCTCCCTGGCAAGTCAAATAAAAAAATTGGCTGGCTTGCCCGGGAGGGGTTGGCTGGCTGAAATGCCGCTGGCGTAGGAGAAACCCAGCGGCAACGGATAAAGCTACATCTGGCTCTGCAGCCAGTTCTGGAGGCCGACTTTCTGCATCACATCCAGTTGAGTCTCTAGGAAATCGATATGTTTCTCGGTATCTTCCAGAATGTGCTCGAACACTTCCCGCGAAACATAATCCTGGGCAGTTTCACAGGCGGCAATGGCGGCAAGCAGGGTTTCCCGCGCGATCATTTCCAGCTTGAGATCGCAAGCCACGCATTCCTCAGCTTTTTCACCGATCAAGAGTTTGTCGAGCTCCTGCAGGTTGGGCAGTCCTTCCAGGAACAGGATGCGCTCGATCAGCGCATCGGCATGTTTCATTTCCTCGATGGATTCTTCGTACTCGTGTTTACCCAGGCTGTTGAATCCCCAGTGCTCGTACATGCGGGCATGGAGAAAATACTGGTTAATGGCAGTCAGCTCAAGCTGCAATTGACGGTTCAACAACTGAATTATGTTTACGCTGCTTTTCATGTTTGCCTCCTCAGGCTGGATCTCGTATCAACGAGTGGGTTTTGGAATGGTGTTGCGTCAGTGTTTTCTGCATCAGTGCCTGTTCCAGCACTTCCTTGGCGTAGCAGGCGCAGATCCCACATTGCTCGCTTACGCCCAGGCAGGCCTTCAAATCACGCATCCGGTCAACTCCGCCTTGACAGACGGCTTCGCGGATTGCGCTATCGGTTACACCTTTGCAAATACAAATATACATGATGAGCGCCTCAAATTCACTATTTTGTCAGAATCAGCTTGCCGTTACGGGTGCGACGCAGACGGTATTGTGCGCCCTGGTGTTGGATAAATACTTCGTCCCCCTGCGAGAACAGGGCATCGCTGTAGATGGACCCGTTCCGATCCGGCATACCAAATTTGTGCTGGTCGATGGCGGTTTCCGGAACTACGTCTGGCTTGTCCAGGATTAAATCCACTAGTGAACTCATTTTGGCACCTCTTTGTGATAATTAATGAGAATGATTCGTAATTATATTCAATCATGGATGAAATGCAAGACCTAAAGCAAAATATTTTCAAGGGGGGCGATACAGACGACCGGGAAGCGTCCCAATCCAGCGTAACTACATGGCTGGGCTGTTTTTATCTGGTTTCACAAGTTTTTCTGGTCCACAATGGCAAGAAATATTCCCCATGCTCGGAAATCATGCTGCAAATCTCCAAAAACATAACCATCGCCGACAGCGAGATCGAGATCAGCGCAATCCGGGCTCAGGGAGCGGGTGGACAAAATGTAAACAAGGTTTCCAGCGCGATCCACCTACGTTTCGACATCGGTGCTTCATCGCTACCAGATATTTATAAAGAACGACTGCTGAAATTGGGAGATCAGCGCATCACCACGGAAGGCATCATCGTTATCAAGGCGCAGGAATACCGCAGTCAGGAGAAAAACCGGGAAGAAGCATTGCGACGATTGCGCGAGATTATTGAGAGCGTGGCCCGGGTGCCCAGAAAACGCAAGCCAACCAAACCGACTCGCAGCTCGCAGCAGAAGCGGCTCGACAGCAAAACCCGGCGGGGTCAGGTCAAAGTCACGAGAGGAAAGATCGCTGATTGAGCGGGCTTTACATGGCAGACGAGCCGGCCTGCGGCTTTTTTGCGGGTACGTTTCCGATCATTTTCATATCTTGTTTTTCCGCGTAACGCCCGCATATTCCAGCTGTTAGGCAAAGTGGTTAAGGTATAATCCGAATCTTTCCGAGAATGCATTGCTGGAGGTTGTCATGCCAATTTACGAATATCGTTGCGGTTCTTGCGGTTCTGAAAAGGAACATCTGCAAAGGCTGAGCGATGCACCCATCGCGGTCTGCCCCGCCTGCGGCAGCGATACCTATATCAAACTTATTTCCGCTGCGGGCTTTCAGTTGAAAGGCAGCGGCTGGTACGCCACTGATTTCAAGAATGCCGCGAAACCGAAACCGGATAAAGCAGCGGCAGCAAACAGCGAAACTGCCGCTGCGCCCGCCGCTGCACCCACTGCTGCGCCCACTGCTGTCAAAGAAGCGAGTCCGGCTTGCGCCGCCGAATGAATACCAGGCACGGGCATTACTCGATATGAAACGCTATTTCATCACCGGACTGCTGATCTGGGTGCCCCTCGGTATCACCGTGTGGGTACTGAAATTCCTGATCGGCACCATGGATCAGTCATTGCTGCTGCTACCCAGCAGTGTGCATCCTGAAACGCTGTTGGGTGTACATATTCCGGGCGTGGGTACGTTGCTCACATTGCTGGTGGTGTTTGTCTCCGGTTTGTTGACCACCAATATCATTGGCCAGCGGCTGCTGCTGTTCTGGGAAGGGGTTCTGTGGCGCATCCCGGTCGTAAAATCAATTTATTACGGCGTGAAACAGGTGAGCGACACGCTGTTTTCCAGTCAGGGTGAAGCTTTTCGCAAGGCGCTGCTGGTGCAGTACCCGCGCCAGGGATCGTGGACCATTGCGTTCATGACCGGGCAGCCGGGGGGCGATGTGGTCAACCACCTCAAGGGCGAATATGTAAGCGTCTATGTGCCGACTACGCCCAACCCCACTTCCGGATTTTTTCTGATGATGCCAAAAAGCGATGTAATCGAACTCGACATGAGCGTGGATGCGGCGCTGAAGTACATCATTTCCATGGGTGTCGTATCCCCCGACAATGGCAACGGCAAAAAGAGTCCAGGCCAATAAACGAGCGGCATTTCAGAATGAGCCCGCCTTCACGCTGAGCGCTTAATTCCGA
>CAKKRD010000041.1:18892-36094 GCA_919902515.1 Nitrosomonadaceae bacterium
CCACTGCCAATACGCCATGCGCACTAATTATTGCGGTTTCATCAATACCCAATACCTGGATCAGACCGTCACTCTCTACGGCTGGGTGCATCGCCGCCGCGACCATGGTGGAGTGATCTTCATCGACCTGCGCGACCGCGAGGGTCTGGTGCAGGTAGTATGCGACCCCGACAATGCAACTACCTTCCACAGCGCGGAAAAAATCCGCAATGAGTTCGTACTCAAAATCAGCGGCAGAGTGCGGCATCGTCCCGAAGGCACGGTCAACCCGCATCTTGTCAGTGGCGAAGTTGAAGTGCTGGTGCAGTCCATCGAAATTCTCAATGCCTCGCTGACGCCACCGTTCCTGATGGACGACGAGCACTTGAGTGAAGCCGTGCGGCTGGAGCATCGTTATCTCGATCTGCGGCGGCCGCAGATGCAGGCGAATTTGCGGCTGCGCTACAAAGTGGCGATGGCAGTGCGCGTATTCCTCGACCAGCACGGTTTCATTGATATAGAAACGCCGATGCTGACCAAATCTACCCCGGAAGGTGCGCGTGATTATCTGGTGCCGTCGCGCGTCAACGCCAAGCATTTTTTTGCGTTGCCGCAGTCACCGCAGCTGTTCAAGCAATTACTGATGGTGGCAGGATTCGACCGCTATTATCAGATCACCAAATGCTTCCGTGACGAAGACCTGCGCGCCGACCGCCAGCCCGAGTTCACCCAGATCGATATCGAGACATCTTTTCTTGGTGAAAACGAAATCATGGCGCTGATGGAGGAAATGATTCGCGGCTTGTTCAGCAGCGTGATGAAGATTGAGTTGCCGAACCCGTTTCCGCGCCTGACCCATGCCGAAGCCATGTTGCGTTATGGCTCCGACAAACCTGATTTGCGCGTGCCGCTGGAACTGACCGAACTCACCGACGTGATGCAGACGGTGGAATTCAAGGTGTTCCGCGAAGCCGCGCAAAAACTGGGCGGGCGCGTGGCGGCATTGTGCGTGCCGGGAGGCGGCGGACTGTCGCGCAAGGAAATAGACGATTACACCAGTTTCGTTGCAATCTACGGTGCCAAAGGGCTGGCCTACATCAAGGTCAATGCTCTGGAAAAAGACCTGGAAGGACTGCAGTCGCCGATACTGAAATTCCTGCCGGCGGCGGCAGTAAAAGTTATCCTGGAACGCACCGGTGCCAAGGATGGCGATCTCATATTCTTCGGTGCGGACAAGGCCAAAGTGGTGAATGAAGCACTGGGGGCGCTGCGCGCCAAGGTCGGACATGAGCGGGGACTCAGCGAGCCTGGCTGGAAGCCCGTGTGGGTGGTGGATTTCCCGATGTTCGAATGGGACGAGGAGGAAAATCGCTGGCAGGCACTGCACCATCCGTTCACTGCCCCGGCCGACGGTCACGAAGATCTGCTGGAGAGCGAACCCGGCAAGGCGCTGTCCAAAGCCTACGACATGGTGCTGAACGGCTCAGAAATCGGCGGCGGTTCGGTGCGTATTCATCGGCAGGAAGTGCAGTCAAAAGTATTCCGCGCGCTGAACATCGGCGCTGATGAGGCCCAGGAGAAATTCGGCTTTTTGCTGGAAGCGCTGCAATACGGTGCACCACCGCACGGCGGCATCGCTTTCGGCCTCGACCGCGTCGTCACCATGATGACCGGTGCCGAATCGATCCGCGACGTGATTGCCTTCCCCAAGACCCAGCGCGCCCAATGCCTGCTGACCCACGCGCCCAGCACGGTGGATGAAAAGCAGTTGCGCGAACTGCATATCCGGCTGCGGCATGTAGAAGCGTGAAAGGCTAACTACAAGCGAGAGATTAAAAGCGTTTGCCGCAGAGGACGCAGAGGTCGCGGAGGAGGAGCAAAGCAAACTGCCCTTTGTATCATGGAAGTTTTCCTCTGCGTCCTCCGCGGTTCAATATGTTTGCACTTCTACGGTGTATATGTTCAAAACACCCATTTCTGTTTTAGTCATCATCCACACAGCCGACCTGCAGGTTTTGTTGCTGGAGCGGGCCGATCATCCCGGTTACTGGCAATCGGTGACTGGCAGCCAGGATCAGGGTGAAACGCTGATGCAAACGGCGGTGCGCGAAGTGGCCGAGGAAACGGGACTGGACGCGACCCGCTATCCGCTGACCGATTGGAACCTGCAGAATCAATTCGAGATTTACCAGGAGTGGCGCTGGCGTTACCCGCCGGGGGAGACGCACAATACCGAGCATGTGTTCGGCCTGCTGTTGCCGGAGCCCGTTCCGGTCACGGTGGCGGCGCGCGAGCATCTGGGTTTTGTCTGGCTGCCCTGGCAGGAAGCGGCGGAAAAAGTTTTCTCATGGAGTAATGCGGCTGCGATACGCGAACTGGCTTCCCGCCAGCAGCGATAGAAATCCGTCGGGCGAACCCGCATCTGGTATTCTTGTCTCAGGACGTTAACGTGTTTTCTTGATCGGCTGATGGAGTAGGCATGCAAGCAGAAGCCATTGCATTTGAGCGGTTTGACACGCTGCAGGATGATGTCTGCGCGCAGCGCATCGTTGCGGCCAAAGCCGCGCTGGGAAAACGAGCAGTGATCCTCGCGCATCATTACCAGCGGGCGGATGTTTACAGACACGCCGACCTCACTGGCGATTCGCTACAATTGTCGCGCCTTGCCGCCGGGACCGATGCGGAGTATCTGGTATTCTGCGGCGTGCATTTCATGGCCGAGGTGGCTGACATTCTTTCCAAACCAGAGCAGATCGCCATCCTGCCCGATCTGGCCGCAGGCTGCTCGATGGCCGATATGGCCAATCTTTCCAAGGTGGAGCGGGCCTGGCGTGAACTGAAGGAAGTGCTGGATCCCGACGAAACCGTCACGCCCGTGACTTATATCAACTCCGCCGCCGATTTGAAAGCGTTCTGCGGCGAGCATGGCGGCATTGTCTGCACTTCCAGCAACGCCGTCAAAATTCTGCAATGGTCTTTTTCCCGGCGCGAAAAAGTGCTGTTTTTTCCCGATCAGCATCTGGGGCGCTGGAGCGGGTACAAGCTGGGGATTCCGCTGGACGAAATGCCGGTGTGGGATTTTGACGAGCCGTTGGGCGGGCTTACCCCGGAGCAGATCAGGAAAGCCAAAATCCTGCTGTGGAAAGGGCACTGCTCGGTGCACCAGATGTTCCAGCCGCAGCACATCCTGCGCTTTCGCAACCAGTATCCCGATGGCCTGGTGATTTCACATCCGGAATGCAGTTTTGAGGTGTGCAAAAACTCTGACTATGTCGGTTCCACCGATTACATTATCAACACCATCCGTGCAGCAAAAGAGGGAACCCGCTGGCTGGTCGGGACCGAGCTGAATCTGGTCAACCGCATCGCCGAGGAATTCAAGCCGCAGGGGAAGATGGTGCAGTTCATGGCATCAACCATATGCATGTGTTCCACCATGGCCCGCATCGACCCGCAGCATCTGGCGTGGGTGCTGGAGAATCTGCTGGCAGGAAAAGTGGTGAACCAGATCAGAGTACCGCAAGCCGAAGCGAAACTGGCGAAGCTTGCACTGGAACGGATGCTGGAGGTTTCGTAGGGATCATCCCTTGCATCACCAAATCTTATCCTGCCCGATCACATGCCCAACAAGCTGCATATCGCCACTTACAACATCCACAAGGGTTTTTCGCATTTCAATCAACGCATGGTGGTGCATGAGCTGCGCGATAGTTTGCGCACTCTTGGTGCCGATATCATTTTTCTGCAGGAAGTGGTCGGTCATCACAAGGGCCACGCCGCGCGCTTCGAGAACTGGCCGGGCAGGCCGCAGCACGAGTTTCTGGCTGATTCGGTTTGGGCTGATTTCGCCTATGGGAAGAACGCGATATACGACGATGGGCATCATGGCAACGCGATTCTGAGCCGTTATCCCATCGTGCGTTGGGATAACGAGGATATTTCCGCACACTCCTTCGAGAGCCGCGGCATGCTGCATTGCGAAATCAGCGTTCCCGGCTGGCAGGAGAATCTGCATTGCGTTTGTGTCCATATGGGATTATTCAAGCGTGGACAGCGGCGGCAATTACTGGCGCTGGAGCGCCGCATTGAGCAACTGGTGCCGCCACAGGCGCCGTTGGTCATCGCCGGGGATTTCAACGATTGGCGCGAAATAGCCAGTCAGGTTCTGGTGGAGCGGCTTAATCTGACCGAGGCTTTTGAATTGACCGGAGGTCGGGCCGCGCGCAGCTACCCCTCCGCATTGCCGCTATTCCGCCTTGACCGCATTTATGTGCGCGGTTTTCATGTAGAGAATGCACAAGTCCATCAAGGCCGCCCCTGGTCTAAAATTTCCGATCATGCAGTGCTGTCGGCTAGGATGATCCGCAAATGAACCCGTCCGGTTTCGTCGGCGGCAACCGCATTACCCTGCTGCATAATGGCGCGGAATATTTTCCGGCGCTGGAAAGCGCCATCGATGGGGCGCAGCAGGAGGTGCATCTTGAAACCTATATATTCGAGCATGACGCCACCGGGATACGCATTGCCGGGGCATTGCAACGGGCGGCGCAGCGCGGCGTGGCAACATATTTGCTGCTGGACGGATTCGGTTCCCAGGATCTGCCACGGAAAGTAATCCAGGAGATGCTCGATGCCGGTGTGCAGGTACTCATATTCCGGCAGAAGATTTCACCCTTGAGCATGCGGCGCAACCGCTTGCGCCGCATGCATCGCAAGCTGGCGGTGGTGGACGCAAGCATTGCTTTTGTCGGCGGGATCAACATCATCGACGATCTGCACAACCCCGAGCCGCTGCCGCCGCGTTTCGATTACGCAGTTTCGATCGAGGGTCCGCTGCTGAGCGAGATTCATCCGGCGGCCAGGCGTTTATGGATGCTGGTGGCATGGGCACACTTCAACCAGCGCCGCGAAGACTATCCAATATTGCACCCGGCCGGCAAGCCCTGCGGCAGTCAACTGGCGGCGTTCGTGATGCGCGACAATTTGCGTCACCGGCACGATATCGAACAGGCTTATCTGCATGCCATCGCCAATGCAGGCAGTGAAATCATCATCGCCAGTGCCTATTTCCTGCCTGGCGGCAATTTCCGCCATGCGCTGAGCGCCGCCGTCCGGCGCGGCGTCCGCGTGGTATTGCTGTTACAGGGCAGAGTAGAGCACCGCTTGCTGCATTACGCCACGCATGCGCTCTATGGGAGCCTGCTTGATGCCGGCATCGAAATCCACGAATATCACCAGAGTTATTTGCACGCCAAGGTGGCGGTGATAGACCGGCATTGGGCTACCGTTGGCTCTTCCAATATTGACCCCTTCAGCCTGTTGCTGGCGCGGGAGGCCAACGTGGTGGTGGCCGATGCATCGTTCGCGGCTGAATTGCGCTTGAGCCTGGAGCAGGCAATGGCCGAGGGATCGGCACAGGTGCTGCGGGAGAGCTGGAAAAAGCAGTCCTGGTTTATCCGCACCATGAGTTGGGTGAGCTACTACGTAGTACGCTATTTGCAGGGTTTGGTGGGTTATGGCCGGGAAAACGACCGGCCCGAGTATGGGAAATGATGCAGTATGGAATCACCGATTAATCACCGGACAGACTTCGTGATCACACTGGAAATGCATGACCAGATTGTTGCTGCCGCTGCCCGGTTGCGGGCGGGCGGAGTGGTGGCTTTCCCGACAGAAACCGTCTACGGTCTGGGAGCGGATATCTCCAATCCGTCCGCAGTGCGGCGCATATTCGAAATCAAGGGCCGGCCGGTCGATCATCCGCTGATCGTGCATTTCGCTGATGCCGCGCGGCTGCAGCATTGGGCACAGGAGGTGCCGGAAGCAGCCTGGCAACTGGCCGAACATTTCTGGCCGGGGCCGCTGACACTGATATTGCCGCGCAGTCGCCATGTGCCGCCGGATGTCACCGGCGGGCAAGACCTGGTGGGGCTGCGAATACCGGATCATCCCGTCGCGCTTGCGTTGTTGCACGAACTGGGGCCTGAAAAGGCGCTGGCCGCACCCTCGGCCAATCGCTTCGGGCGCGTCAGTCCGACCACGGCAGCGCATGTACAGGAGGAGCTGGGGCATGCCGTAGACATGATTCTGGATGGCGGCGCGTGCAAGGTCGGTCTGGAGAGCACGATAGTCGGTTTCAGTGGCCAAACTGCCACGATCCTGCGGCCCGGCGGCATTTCGCTGGCCGCACTGGCAGAAGTGCTGCATGGCAAAGTGGTCTTGCCGCAAGCAAAGGATTCCACCGTGCGGGTGCCGGGCACGCTGGCTTCTCATTACGCTCCGCTAACGCCGCTCGAGGTGTGGCCGACCGAAGCGCTGTGGCAGCGTGTGCGTGAACTGGCAGCACAAGGGCTGCAGGTGGTGGTGCTAGAGTGGTCAGAGCCGGAACCGGTCAGCCCGGAAAACAGCAGCATTCTTTATTTTCCCATGCCGAGTGAAGCATTCGCCTATGGCAGCCAGTTGTATGCAACCCTGCGCCGCTTCGATCATGGGCGCTTTGATCGTCTGCTGGTGGAAGCGCCGCCTGCTGATCCGGCGTGGCTGGCGGTTGCAGACCGGTTGCAGCGCGCCAGTTGCATGCCATTTGACAAGTTGCAACCCAGATGAAAACAGACAGATACAATCAATTGCACGCGGTGTTGTTCGACGTTGACGGTACCTTGGCTGATACTGAACGCGACGGCCATCGTCTTGCCTTCAATGCCGCATTTGTGATGGAATTGTCACCCGGAACAGGTAAAATCAGCAGTTGTCTGCTCCTGACAGGATATTGCAGAATCAATGCACTACCTGTCACCTCTTATTCCTGCCCGGAGCATATTCCTTCGAGGGGCACCGAGCTTCGTGACTGAATTATCGCTGGCACTCCCTGCAATGGCCGGGCGCTTGAAGCCTTCCGCACAATGCAGACAGAAAAAGTCAGGGCGATGACCCTTCCTGAACTTGAGTAGGTTTAATATGAATCCAGCCAAAACGGCATTATTTGAATCCAGTCTTGCCAGCCTCGAATTTCTGCATCGCGGCAAGGTGCGCGACATCTACGCGGTGGATGCAGACAAACTGCTGATCGTCCAGACCGATCGGCTGTCGGCATTCGACGTGATCCTGCCGACCCCGGTGCCGGGCAAAGGTAGTGTGCTCACCGCCATGTCCAACTTCTGGTTCGAGAAGCTTGGTCACATCATGCCCAATCATCTCACTGGCATTGCGCCCGAATCGGTGGTGGCGGCAGCGGAGCGTGAGCAAGTGGCTGGCCGAGCATTTGTGGTGAAGCGACTGCAGCCACTGCCGCTAGAAGCGATCGTGCGCGGCTACGTAGTCGGTTCCGGCTGGAAGGATTATCAAAAAACCGGCGCGATCTGTGGCATCACGCTCCCTACCGGACTGCAGGAAGCCGCCAAGCTGCCGGGTGGCGCGATTTTCACGCCTTCGACCAAAGCGGCCATGGGGGCGCATGATGAAAATATTCCGTTTGCCGAGGCAGAGAAACTACTGGGCAGAGAGTTGGCCGCGCACTTGCGCGACAAGGCCATTGCCCTCTACACCGAGGCGGCGGATTTTGCTGCGACCAAAGGTATTATCATCGCCGACACCAAGTTCGAATTCGGTCGGGATGAGGCAGGCAGGCTTTATCTGATCGACGAGGCACTCACTCCGGATTCGTCCCGCTTCTGGCCGGCCGAGCAGTATGCGCCGGGAAAAAATCCGCCCAGCTACGACAAGCAGTTTGTGCGCGACTGGCTGGAAACGCAGGACTGGAACAAGAAAGCGCCTGCGCCCGCATTGCCCGCCGAGGTGCTCGCCCGAACCACGGAAAAATATCAGGAAGCCTTGCGGCGGCTGACAGGATAATTATCAGGGGAAGGAGCGCCTTCAGGCGTGAGAATATCCGGAGATCCCTACATCTCGCCTTCGTAGGAGTGCCTTTAGGCGCGATTATTTCGTCCCCGAAACCGTCGCACCGTTCTCATCCGTATCGCCCCTAAAGGGGCTCCTACACTCGTTACCTTAACCCTTCAGCCTTAGGAGCGCCTTCAGGCGCGAGGATTTAATGCTTCGCGCTTGAAATCTTTGTGCCTGCAGGTGCTGCTAAAAAAGCCCGATCAGCATCTTGATTCCCAGCAGATAAAGCAGCACCACGAAAATCTTTCTGAGCGTGTCGGTCTGCACGGCATGGGTGGCCTTTGCACCCAGCGGTGCGGTTAGCATGCTGGCCAGCACGATCCATCCCAGTGCCGGTAAATGGACGTACCCCAGACTGTATTCTGGCAATGGTTGCGATTGCGCCATGCCGTTGACGATATAGCCGATGGTTCCTGCCACAGCGATGGGAAAACCCACTGCGGCGGCAGTGCCAATGGCCTGTTGCAGTCTGACATTGCAGACGGAAAGGAACGGCACAGTCAGCAAGCCGCCGCCGATCGCGACCAGGCTGGAGACTGCACCGATCACATTGCCGGCCACGAACATTCCGGCCTTGCCAGGAAGCTGGCGGCTGGGCTGGGGGACAATTCTGAGCAGCATCTGGGTGGCGGCATAAAAAATGAACACGACAAAAAACACGCTCAGAAACTGGCTGGATAGCGCGCCTGCCAGCGTTGCCCCACCCAGGGTGCCGACGATGATTCCCGGCGTCATGTACCGCACCACCTGCCAGTTCACCGCGCCGTGGGCGTGATGGGTGCGCAGGCTGGAGACGGAAGTAAAAATGATTGCCGCCATGGTGGTGCCAAGGGCGAGATGCAGAATGCGGTCAACGGGGAAATGCTGGGCGCTGAAAATGAAAGTGAGCACCGGCACTATAATCAACCCGCCGCCAATACCCAACAGCCCGGCAAAGAAGCCGACCATTGCACCCAGCAGCAAATAAGCCGGCCACCATTCCATGCTACGTTTTGCCCCGGTCGATATTCCGTTTCAGCACTGCGGGCTGGTCATCACAAAATTCCCATGATGAATGCCCACTCCGCCGGATCGACTGGCGTGATGGACAGACGATTGCCTGTCTGCAGAATGCGCAGGCTGGCCAGGTCGGGATAATTACGCAGTTCCTTGATGCCCACCAGGCGGGTTTTCTTGATGAACTTCACCTCCACGTTGAACCAGCGCGGATTCTGTGAAGTGGCTTTCAGGTCGAAATATTTGCTGGCGGGATCGAACTGGGTGGCATCGGGGTAGGCGAGCTTGCAGACCTCGGCGATGCCAGCGATGCCCGGTTCAGCGCAACTTGAGTGGTAGAAAAAAACCTGGTCGCCGACGCGCATCTGGTCGCGCATGAAATTGCGTGCCTGATAGTTGCGCACGCCATACCACGCAATGGTTTGCCCGGGCATCGCCGCAAGGTCGTCGATGCTCACATCGGAAGGCTCTGATTTCATCAGCCAGTAGCGCATGGTTCTGGAGAGAGTGGTTAGTCGCAATAAACTCGAAGGGACAAAAAAAGCGGCCATGCCGCTTTTTTTGTACTCTGCAAATAAAGTCCCCCGCAAATGCCGTCAGGCCATTATCTTGAACCTTAAGGTCCAAGGTGGTCGCTTGCCGGACGCATCAGGCGCTTCCGCATGGGACGCGCACAACAGCATCACTATGGTTAGCAACCAGTTCTCAAAGAATGGTTCAAAGAATATGAGCCTAAACGAACACCGCAGGGAACAACTGTAATCCACTCTGTATTCAAGCAGAGAATCTGGCCGAATACAAACTGGAAATCTGGTGGGGCTGGCTTGGGAACCGTGTAACTCTGGCTAAAACAACTTGTCCTGTTCCGGCATCGCCGCATCAAGTGCTGCCTGCATGCGGTCGATTCTACGCTTGAATTCACCCATGTCAAACCCCCCCCTGATTTTGGTGGTGAGCAGTTCATGGGTAATGTTGAGCGCCGCCATGATGGCGATGCGTTCGGAACCGACGACCTTGCCGCTATCCCTGATTTCCCGCATCTTTTTGTCAAGATAGGACACCGACTGAAGCAGTTCCTCGCGTTCCTCGTCAGGGCAGGCGACGCGGAATTCGCGCCCCATGATGGTAACGTTCATGGTTTTGCTGGCACTCATTGTTCGTTTTCAGGGATTTGGGTCAGGAGGGTTTCCAGGCGGCTGGTTGCAGTGCTTATTTTTTCCGTCAGGTGTTTGTTTTCACTGGTGGCACCAGCGAGCTGCTGGCGCAACTGGATATTTTCCGAGCGCAGGCGCCGGCACAATTGCACGAATTGGCTGATTTTCTCTTCCAGCGATTTCAGTTCTGCTTCCATCGGCGCACTATAGTTTGAAAATCCTTATTGAGTCAACTGGTAACGGGATTTTTTAAATGTTATTTCCAGTAACCTGGTTTGTTGATATAAGACATACGATTAATCTTTCAGACCGGGTTTTCCGATTCTGGTAGAATCCGTGCCACGTTTGAGGTGCTCGGCTGAATGAGGTTGCTTAGTCGAGTTAAACGGGAACCAGGTGAAATACCTGGGCTGCCCCCGCAACGGTAAGCAAGCGTGGACATATCCACTAATGCCACTGTGAATTCTCCAATTCATGGGAAGGCGATATGTCAAATCTTGTGAGCCCGGATACCGGCCTTTAACGCGTATGGAAATATCGCGTGGGGCGGTATCCTGATCGACGTCTTTTCTTCGTTCAAGCAATTCTCCCTGCGGTATTTCCCCTTATTCAATAGCAGACGGCGGGCCTGCTCAGCCTAAAGAAACTCCATGGCGCTATCCAGAGGTCTTCTTTTGGTGAATTACTGCGAGGAATGACGCATGAAATTAGGACGGCTGTTGGCTTTGGGGTTGATAACATCCCAGGTTACTTTAGCGATGGCGAGCGGCAACTCGCCAAAGATACTTCCAGAGCTCACCATCTATGGTGGGAACCGCATTCCCACATCCAAAGAATTAACGAATCTTCGCATCAACACGGTTAAGCTGAAGGTCGAGGACAATGACTGGAAGACCGTGTTGCAGGAGCAGGTGCAGATAAACGAGACCGGACCAGGCGGCCCGGTCTCTCTGTTTATGCGGGGTTCCAATTCGAACCAGACGCTGTTTCTGATAGACGGCGTGAGAATGTCGTCGGCAACTACCGGAGCGCCAAACTTTGCTGCAATTGCCCCAGGTTTGCTGTCTTCGGTTGATGTGATTCAGGGTGGGACGTCGGCAGCTTTTGGATCCAATGCGGTGGGAGGGGTGATTCGCGGCAACATTGATATCCCGACGGGATTGATGGTATCAGCCGGGAGCGGTTCGAGATTCTCGGAGAGGACAGCCGCGAGCCTGGGGACGCGCGGGGACTCGTATTACGCTGGGGTTCGGATGGTGCAGGATATTATTCGGCAGGGGTCTGCAATGAATAGAAATGATACTTTTGGCTCTTTTAATCCGGACAACGATCCGCGCAAACGCGTGGGGATCGTAGCCAAGGCAGGCGGCTGGATAACGCCGGACTTCCAGGTGGAAGCCACTGCGCTGACTTCCGCAGTCAGAACCTCATTCGACGCTTCTCCTACAACCAGCGATGTAAACCTACAGTCGATTTCGATGGCGAATCTCAGAGGAATCTATTCGCTGCCGCAGAATTTCAGCATCATGGCGACATACGGAGGTTCTCTCGATAGATCGACGGTGCGCGGAGCCTACCCGGCCATATTTAATACCCAATCGCTCCAGGCAACGGTACAACTGGAGAAGAAACTGAGTTTCGGACGGATATTTACCGGGATGGATCACGAGATTCAGAAGGTGACCAGCACCACGCAATTCACTACTACCAACCGGACCAACGTAGCAGGGTTCATCGGATCGCAATTGAATACCGGGCGGCATGTGGCAGAGGGTATGTTCCGCCACGATGACAACAGCCAGTTCGGGGGCTACAACACTTACTCATTCTCACTCGCGCGCAAGCTGGGTGATGCCTGGCGGATAGGTGCGGTCACCTCTTCGTCGTTCAAGGCGCCAACCTTCAACGATCTTTACTGGCCGATGGCTTGGGGATTCGGCGGCAACACCAATCTCAGACCCGAACGTGGCCGGATGCATGAGGCGTTCATATCGTATGACCAGAACGGTGCCAGCTATCGACTGGGTTATTTCATTAATAACATTCAGGATGCCATCGTAATTAACGGGATATTTTCGCAGATGGAGAATATTTCTCACGCCCGGATCGACGGGGTCGAATTTAGCGGAATCCAGCCGATCGGCAAGAACTGGACGGTACGAACCAACGTGACCGGTCAGAATCCTCAGAATGAACAGACCCACACCACTCTGGCGCGCAGGTCCAAGGTGTTTGGGACGACAGTGCTGCGTTATGCCTCCGGGAATTTCTCCGCCGAGGCGATAGCAAGAGGAGAGGGACTGCGCTACGACGATACGGAGAATACCCACAAGCTGCCAGCGATGGTGATTGCGGGCTTCAGCGCGGCGTACAAGATCAACCGGGGACCTACTGTGCGGGTCCAGATCGACAACCTGCTCGACAAGAGGTATCAGCCAGCGGTTGGTTTTAACGGCATCCCACGAACTGTCTGGGCAAGCGTCACGCACACCTTCTGAATGCTGCTGCCGGAATTGCCGGCAGCACCGCTTTTTCATTTCTTCCCTGGTTCTGCTATTGTGCGCGCATGCAAAACGCACAAACCATGACCGGCTGTCAGTTGTACACGCGCTTGGCAGGCTATGTCGCGCCTTATTGGGGAATGCTTGCACTGGCGCTGCCAGGCATGCTGGTGCTGGCAGCCACCGAACCGGCGCTGCCGCTATTGCTGAAGCTGATGCTGGACGGAACGCTTGTCAACCCGAAGCATGAATTGGTGCAACTGGTGCCGCTGGTGGTCATTGCATTTTTTGCAATGCGCGGAGTGGCGAGCCACCTCAGCATCTATGCGCTTGACTGGGTGAGCGGCAGGCTGGTGGTGGATTTACGCATGAGCATGTTCGACAGGCTGTTGACGCTGCCTGCCCGTTATTATGCCGATCACGCCAGTGACGACCTTGTTGCCACAATCACCGCCGACACGAACCGAACCGTTGCCACCGCTGCCGCTGCGGTAACCGTGCTGGCGCGGGATGTGCTGACCATCATCGCACTGCTGGCATGGATGTTTTATCTCGACTGGAAACCCGCGTTGCTGGCGTTGTCGATGATTCCGGCGATCATGCTGATTGTGCGGTTGAGCAATGGACAGCTACAGAAAGGCGATCGGGAAACGTCACCAATGCTGGACGGCATGACCCAGGTATTACAGGAGTCGATCAGGAACTACAGAGTAATCAAGCTTGACGGCGGCCAGCAGTACCAAAGCCAACGCCTCCGGAGTGAAGTCGACCGGGTGCATCGCGCCACTATGAAACAGGCTACTGCCAAAGCTTTCAGTACAGCGCTGATGCATATGGCTGTTGGTGTGGTGCTGGCGGTTGCCATCTATCCCGCCGCTCAGCAGGCTGCTACTGATGGAGCCACCGGCAGTTTCGTTTCGCTCAGCGTGGCCATGCTGCTGCTGATCCTGCCGGTGAAACGCATCACCGTTGCTCACCTGTCTCGGCAGCAAGGACTGGCCACCGCCGTAAGCGTATTCTCGCTGCTGGAGCAGGAGGCCGAGGCGGATACCGGTACGGTCGTCATTGGTCGCGCGCGCGGGGAGTTGCGCTTCGAACAGATCGGCTTTCGCTGCCAGTCGCAGGCGGACACTGCGCCGGAAGAGATTACGCTGACGCTGCAGCCGGGTGAGACGCTGGCGCTGATGGATTCTGCGCTGGCCAATCTGGTGCCGCGTTTCTTCCAGCCTGATAGCGGGAAAATTTTGCTCGACGGTCAGGATCTGGCGACCCTCACATTAGCCAGCCTGCGCGCCAACATCGCACTGGTATCGCGGGAGATGACGCTGTTCAACGATACAGTGGCGGCCAACATCGCTTATGGCGCCAAGGGGCATGCCACCGAAGCGGAGATCATCACCGCAATGCATGCCGCGCACGCGGCGGAATTTATCCGGGAATTGCCGCAAGGGCTGCAAACCATGGTGGGCGAACAGGGCGTGCAGCTTTCTGATGGCCAGCGGCTGCGCATCGCCATTGCCCGGGTGCTGCTGAAAAATCCATCCATCCTGATCCTGGACGAAATTGCCCCGGAACTGGACGCCGAATCCGAACAGCAGGTGCAGGCGGCGCTGGCAACCCTGATGCAAGGCCGCACCAGCATCGTGATTGGAGCGCCTTCAGGCGCGAAAGGATTAACCTACCGTTTTGTAGGAGTGCGTTTACGCGCGAAAGAACCAACCAATCGCCCCTAAAGGGGCTCCTACAGACGCATTCCAACCTCATCATTCGGTAGGAGTGCCTTCAGGCGCGAAAGAACTAACCATAGATCATAGAATGTTAATTAGGTATCTATTGACTATTCGTAAGGTATCTTTTAGGCTGCCCTGTCAGTAACCAACCGGAGTGACGATCATGCCTAAAGAAGTGCAAATGTCGATAAAAATGGAGCCGGAATTGCACGAGCAGTTCATGGCTGCAGCCGCTGCAATGCATCGCCCGGCGGCGCAGATTGTGCGCGAGTTGATGCGCTCTTACATTGCCCATCAAGAATTGCCCAATGCTGAAACTATTGCTGCTATTGAAGCCGTTGAGCGCGGCGAAGTAAATACTTACGCCAGCACCAACGATTTCTATAACAAGATGGGTATCTGATGGAACCGCGCAGGCTCAACACCACAAACAGATTTGAAAAGGAGGTTGAGCTTGCAAGACATCGGGGCAAGGATACTAAAAAGATGCGTGCCATCATCGAATTGCTGGTGCATCGTCGGCCTTTGCCCCGAGAACTGAATGATCACCCTCTGCGCGGCGAATTCAAAGGTTATCGCGACCTGCACATTGAGCCCGATTGGCTGTTGATCTACAAAGCCGACGATAAGGATTTGTGGCTATCGCGCACCGGTTCCCATACCGACCTTTTTGGAAATTAATCAAGCTCACATGGCTCCTGAAGGGGCTCCTACAGCCGCATTTCAACCTCATCATTCGGTAGGGGTGCCTTCAGGCGCGAAGGGGCCAACTTCACCAACTGGCATCACGCCCAGCCCCGCAGCTCGATTTCGGCAATCATCCTGTCGGCTCCGGCAATGAGCGTCGGCACAAAAGCATGACCAGATTGCAGGGCGTTGATGAGTATGGCTGGGTCTTCAACGTATTCGTGGATCATCTGGTTTCTGAGGTTGCGCATGACCATCCATTCGTCAGCAGACTTGAGCAGCCCCAAGCGTTCGGCACGATCAAGATTATCGATGGCGGCAGATGTTTTTTCACCCAGGGCAGTCAGGAGTATGGGCAACAGTTTGTCGCCCACTGTGTCTTGTAGGCGGCCAAACCTGCCCACAAAAGCTTCCACCCGCTCTGCCAAATCGGGGTCTGCTTCGAGCTGGGCTGCCTGCTTTAGAGTAAACATGCCGGCAAACAGACGCTGGTCTGTAGTGACGAGGTGCTGGCATTCTTTGCGTACAACCCGGGTCAAAAACTGCAGACGTAGTGCGATCTTGGGTTCCACTGTCATAGCAATTGTCCTTCTTTGAATGCAATGTCGTGGATGGGCAGACGCATGAGGTTTGGCGCGCTGAGCAATACGTCCACTTTGCGTCCGTGCATGGCGCGTGATACTTGGGCAGACATTTGCGCGGCCATGAGTGCGGGATTGTCCACGGGTTCCGTTAATTCAAGCATGAGGTCAAGGTCCCCTCCGTGCGCGGTGTCATCAAGTCTGGAGCCGAAAACACGCACGCGGGATTGGTTTCCCGCCACTTGACGAGCAAGTTGGCGAATAGCTTGGATTTGGTAGTCAGTCAGGCGCATTTTTAAACTTCCCCTGAAATTTCGAAATAACAACCTCGTAAGGCCACTGACTTCCATCAAGGTTGCCAAGTGAATTATGCATGATTTTTTCTATCCCCAGCCAATTCTGACGCAAGTCCTTCAAGAGAAATTGCCTCAATGTCAGTGGCCAGTCGGTAGCGCTCGGTACCCGGGTAGACCACAGCAAAGCCCGATAAGGGCTATTTTCTTTTATTCAATGCAAATCAGGCCGATTGATTGCAAGCCAAGCAGTTACTACCTTGTAAAGTTGCTCCGCCTGTTTGATACACTCGACGACCGCCTGTTCGCTGATTGGGTCGCCCTCGTAATCGTTGATATTGCGTTGCTTGCGCAATGCATCCAGCACAATCACCGTGCTCTGATCCACCCCGATGGTGATTGGCAGTGTTTGAATAGCAGTTTGATGATGCCCCGGCTGACTGGTAGAAGTGCGATAGCCATTCGCCCATAGTGCCACCATCGCACATTGCATGATGCACTTATAGGCCGCATCGAGACGTGTCTCGCCGCTGATCTCTGCAAACCGCGCGTCCTCGATGTTGCGAGCTGCGGCTTGCAACAGGCGCTGTACTGATTCGCGCGACGGATGGTACGTTTGCAGCTTATTGATCTTGAGTAAATTTTCTAAGCTCATTTTCATTACCCACTACAAACAGCTTGGGTTGGGCTAACACTTCTTGAACAAACGAATCATCACTGGCGGCACGACGACGAAACTCATCCAACGAATACACTACAGGATTGATCTCACGCTGCAAAGTCGCTTGAACAGGATGCAACACCTGCACGGCAGCGGCAAAGCCCAAATCGCCCACCAACATCACATCCACATCACTGTTGGACTGTTGTTCGCCGCGAGCCACCGAGCCAAACACAAAAGCCAGGACAATGTTTTTTTCAACGCTGCTTAGTGCCGCTACCAGCACATCAACCAGCCCCGAAGTCTTGCGCAAAATGCTCGCCAGCTCTTCAAACACCGGACAATCACGATCTGCGCTATAGCGAACCTGATTTCCCACTTTTTGCCGCCGCAACACCCCGCCATGGGTTAGCTTGGTCAATTCTTTATGCAACGTACCGGCAGACGTACCCGTCAGGCGCGCCAACTCACGCACATGATAGCTTGTGTCTGGGTGCAGCAGTAAAAGCCCAAGCACACGCCGCCGATAATCGCTGAAAAGTAATGAGGACAGCACCAAATGTTTCCTTTTATGCTTCGTTCGTAGCTAATTATGCTACATATTTCACAGGAAATCAAATTGAACTACGCATCCCCTTATTGATCTTTACATAACTCATGACGGTTACCATTACCGTAGCCGTCATTCCCGCGCAAGCGGGAATCCAGACAATTGACA
>CAKKRD010000042.1 GCA_919902515.1 Nitrosomonadaceae bacterium
TTTATAGCAGACAGGAATCTGGTTGCCAGTATCCTGCGCGGAGCGAATCGCGAATATTTGCCTGCCAGGAATAGAAAAGCTGGGCAGAGAATTGCGGCCGGACTGCCCGGTATGGCGCTGCCAAATGAAGGTGGGGTGGGGCGGTGTAACCGGATTACAGATGGTCTGACGGCCAATTTACGGATACAGCAAGAATTCTGGCCCCGGTAAACAGGAAACCCCACTCGTGACGAAGGCTCCGGATAATCTCCGGAGCCTTCGGGTGGTACGCTCACTTCGATTATATGCTGTTCACGTTGCCTTAAAAATCGACCTGAAGTTGTGTCATGAACACATCCAAATTGCCATGACTCCAGCCTTCACTCCGTCTTTTATCATAACCACTTGCCCCTGATTCCGGAACTTTTATAGCTAACATATGCTGAAAATTGGTCTGCCATTTGACCATTGCGTGTGGGTACCAGTTTACGCCCAACCGGAGCATGTCGGCCTGACCGCCTTTGACTGCACCGGAGCTCATGTCGATATAATCCCAACCTGCAGCGAGCTCCCAAGCTCCCCAGCCCGGGCCGTTCCATTGAAAGGGCGATATGGGTCTGATCCGATTTGCCGCACCGTTTCTGACGTGGTAGGTTTTAGATTCGCCTGTCAAGAAGAGGCTGCCAAAAACGTAAGCGCCGGTCAGGTGCTCGCCGTTGTTATATCCCACGCCATTGATGTTGGTGCGCAAATACTCTCCCTGTAATGAGGCCGGGCCATACACGAATTGAGCTTCTGTACCCATGCGGTCATAACTACTTATTTCATGCCTGGTTGAAGAGGTGAGACCCCCATTACTCAGGTTGCCGGTAAATAAAATGTTGCTACGGTCAACGTTGGTTCCGGGGAAGGTGAAGAATTGCATGCCACCGTTAGCGACGGAGCCATCAGCTGCGTACTGGGTGTTGACGTGGGTGCGTCCTCCCGAAGCGCCGATGTGCAACCATTTGGTATCACCTTCCATCCACACCCTGCCGGTTACCCGGGCCAGACCTTGCCAGCCCATATCGCCGGAGCCATTATTGCGGTTCTGGTTACCGTTGCTAAGGGTGCTGACATTGGAATTAGCTGAGGAGGAAGCGAAAGACCAGCCCCCAACCGGCTCAGTTTGAAAAGCAATCCCGGTCTGCCAGCGCGGCACTGCATAGTTGACGCCAATACCAGTTTTGTAGGTATTGGGGTTGTCAACAAACGAATTGACAGACATGTGACGTTCAATGAACGTGAGGTAGCGATTGCTGGCGGCTTCTTCCAGGCTGAACGGTTCCTTGAAGGAGCCGATCTTGAATGACAGTGCATTGGTATGGTTTAACCGTACGAAAGCATCAGTAATCCCGGATGCTACCGAGCCATTTCCCCGGCTGAAATCGAATTCAAATTTGTAGTCCCAGATCTTGTAAAAAGTTCCTTCCATACCCATACGAGCACGTCGAATATTCATGCCGCTATTCAATTCGTACGGTCGATCGGTGCCAGTTGGGTCTGCGGAGGGGTCATTGACAAAATTGTATTGTGAGGCAACTTGGATACGACCATTCGGCGACCATGTAAAATTGCCATCTTTGGTTTCAAAGTGTATTCCTCGGTCATCAAATTTTGGGTGGACTTTCTCGGTTTCCTTGACCCGTTCCTTGAGTTCCGCGACATCGTTGACAAGACGTACACCCGCCATCTTTTCTCTCATTGCCGCTGATCTATCTCTAGGGATCGGGGTTGATTCGACCGTGTCCATTTTTATCGCGGATTCTGCGGCAGCGTCGTCGACTCTCTTGAAAGAACCAAGGCGTTCCCGGCCGGGTCCGGGTTCTGCGTAGAGCTGTTTGGTTTTCTTGTCCATGTAAAGATCAAGGGCAAAAGCGCTGGATGCCATGCCTGCGCCCAAGCCTGCGCCCAGAACGGCAATGACTGCCACCGTAATTCTGGATAACTTCATATTTCCCCCTCAGAGTTATGATTAATGAAACTGAGGGGATGGTACTGATGAGTTATGACGTCTGTATTACGACTTTATGACAATTCTATGACAATTGACATAAGTAGTTAGTCGGAATGGTCTACGAATCTATCGGGAATAAGTCAAGGCTAATCAGAAGAGACTACGCTGCAGAAAAGAGAGTGAATGCGAGTCGAGCGGGGAGCAGACAGAAATTAAGATGGGGTGCGGCCTGCGGCGCGCACCCCCACGGCGGGATTATTCAGCGGTTTCTAAGACGAACTCGACTGTCAATTATGTTCGAATTCCAGCCGGGCTTCGCGCTTGAGCAGTTCGTCGATCGAAAGACCCACTGCCGATACGCCACCGAATATCGTTCCCAGCCTCTTGTTGGTGAAGTGCTGCATGATGGTGGTGTAGGCTCTTGCCGGTAACGGGAAATACTGGACTTCTTTCACCAGCGTAAGCGCATTCTTCATATAGAACGCAACAAATTCCCGGACCTCGGGTTTTTCCGCCGACTGGATGTTCACATAGATGAAAATGGGGCGAGCCAGAGGCTGGTAAGTCGCGTTCTCTACTGTTTCGGCGGATGGGAGAACGCCGCCTTTACCGGCGTCTATGGCGACCGCGGTGACTTTCTTTTGATTTTCGCTGTAATAGGCGAAACCGAAGAAACCCAGGCCGTTCTTGTCGCTCGCTACCCCTTGTACCAGCACGTTGTCGTCTTCGGAAGCGGTGAAATCGCCACGGCTCGATTTGGCTTTGCCAACGATGGCTTCAGTGAAATAGTCGAAAGTGCCGGAATCCGCGCCTGCACCGTAGAGCTTGAAGGGCTCATCAGGCCAGGCCGGGTTTATCTGGTTCCATTTGGTGATTTTGCCCTGGGCAGACGGTTCCCAGATTTTCTTCAATTCCGCGACGGTCATGGTTCTGCTCCAGGTGTTCCGCGGATTTATCGCCACAGTCAACGCATCGTACGCCACCGGCATTTCAATGTATTGCACCCCGGCTTTCTTGCACTCCTCCATTTCCTTTCTCTGAATGGGGCGGGAAGCGTTGGCGATATCTATCTCACCGCGGCAGAATTTCTTGAAGCCGCCGCCAGTGCCGGAAATGCCGACCGTCACTCTGATTGCACCTTTTTTGGCTATCTGGAAATCCTCTGCCACCGCTTCGGTGATGGGATAGACAGTGCTGGAGCCGTCAATTTTGACAACCGATTGTGCACTCGCAATACCGGCAGCGCCAATTAACGCAGCCAATACGGTGAACATGCCCAGTACTTTAAGATTGTGCGATCGCAACATTACATCCTCCATTTGTTTGATCAGATGGCCGCCACATGGCAACATTAATATAATGGACTATTAATATTACAGTATTGTGACATAAAGCAGGGCTGCATCAATCTTGCTACGCGTACTCGCGCGAAAGAAACCGCATTCCACTTTTACCATCGCCGTGATAGTCTATGCAGCGAATCAATTGAGTCACTGAGACAGAATCCGCTTCAGTTTCCCAAGACCTTAATTTATGGTTCGTCAGTAAAATGTGTGGGTAAATTTTGGCTCGGGCAGTTTCCCA
>CAKKRD010000043.1:0-41247 GCA_919902515.1 Nitrosomonadaceae bacterium
TGTTTGGTAGGCCGTGCGAGATTTGAACTCGCGACCAACGGATTAAAAGTCCGCTGCTCTACCGGCTGAGCTAACGACCCGGAGGTTGAGCATTATACCGATTCGCCCCCCGATACAAAAGTTCTCTTTGATAAAAGCGCTTCAAATGCGAGAAGAGCCTTTATTCAAGCTGTCTTCATCGCTGCCACTATTGAGGTTTCTGGCGATCGTAATGCCGATGACGACGGCGATAGGGATCAGGAATAGAGCTGGTTGCCAGGGCAGATACGGCGGTTACACCTCGCTCGGCGGTACGGGTTATCAAAGGCATGTCTTCAACACCAGTCCAGTCCCTTCAATCTTTTAGGGCTTCATTTTCAATATCGTGCGCCAGGATCTCGCTCGTATTGGGGAGGTGACAGTTGAGTTCTGGTATAATTTTTCCGTGGGCAATCCGGAATCAGGATTAGGAGAAGCATTCGGCACCGTCAGTACGCTGAATTGCGCTGGGCAAGTGGGCTCGATCACCCGGCACAACAGACTTACCTCGGGAGTCACCGAGATGATCTTGCCCGTTTGAGCATCCCCGCTGGACTATCCTATTGGAATCTCGATGCAAGCGGTACTGGAAAAGGCAAGAAAAATCCGGATGGTCATTTTCGACGTGGACGGGGTGCTGACCGACGGCGGTCTTCATTTTTCGGCTGGTGGCGAGGAAATCAAGACGTTCAATAGTCATGACGGTCACGGCATGAAAATGCTCAAGGCAAGCGGGGTCGAGCTTGCCATCATCACTAGCAGAGAATCGCGTTGCGTTGATTTGCGGGCGCAAGATCTGGGCATCACACTCGTCTATCAGGGTGCGAAAAACAAGCTGCAGGTATTCGAGGGGTTGTTGGTGAAGCTGGGGCTGGATGCTTCTGCCTGCGCGTATGTCGGCGACGATTTAGTGGATTTGCCGGTGATGCTACGCTGTGGCCTTCCCGTTTGCGTGCCTGCTGCCCCTGCGTTGGTGAAAAAACATGCGGATTATTGAAGGCGGACGCGGTGCGGTGCGTGAAGTCTGTGAAATGATAATGCTGGCGCAGGATACCCTGCACGCGCAACAGGCGGCATACCTTAAATGATCAAACAGCTCCCCGCTAGACTTGCTGGTCTTCCCAAGCTTCCTCTGGCCTTGCTGGTCCTGCTGGTAGTGGCGACATTCTGGCTGGACAAAGTAGTGCAGCCACCAGCCACGGTGGAAGATGGCAGTGCGCACCGCGACCCCGATTACATGCTGGAAGGCCTCTCGGTTATCCGCACGGATCATGACGGTGTGGCGCGCTATAAACTTTTTGCGAAAAAGATGCTGCATTACTCGGACGATGATAGCACTCATCTGGAGCGGCCCCGTCTTGTCAACGCTACCCCCGGCAAACCTGCGGTACAGATAAAAGCGGATCAGGGCGAACTGTCTGGCGGCAATGATGATGTCTATCTTAGCGGGAATGTCACGTTGTCGCGTAATGCGGGTAACGGTTCGAATAAGGCGACCATGGTCACCAGTTCCTTGCGTATCATTCCCGATGATGACATCGCCAGAACCGATAAAGCCGTGACCATCACCGAAGGGAATACCACCATCAATGCTGTCGGAATGGAACTGGACAACCGTGCTAACGTCACCCAGTTATTGTCACAGGTAAAAGTCGTTCATGACAAAAAACGCTAGGCTGCCGGTCGCGTCCCAACCTATTCATAAGGTATGTATGAAATCGTTTTCTGTCATATTGCTGCTGGGATTGTTGTCTGCCGGTCACGTTCTGGCTGAGCGGGCCGATCGCGATAAACCAGTCCACTTGGAGGCTGATCGCGCCACCGTGGAAAACGCCAACCGGACTAGCGTGTTCACCGGCAACGTAGTGCTCACTCAAGGCACTCTGATTATCCGTGCCGATAAAATGGTAGTAAAGGAAGACTCCAGCGGGTTCCGGCACGCCACTGCTTTCGGCAATCTCGTCAGTTTCCGGCAGAAACGTGATGGCAAGGATGAATACATTGAAGGCTGGAGCGAACGTATGGAATATGACGGCAAGGCAGACAAGGTACAACTCTTCAAGAAAGCGCGGCTGAAGCGTGGGCAGGACGAGGTAGAGGGGGACTACATTTCCTACGATGCGGTCAGCGAATTCTTTCAGGTAACGGGCGGCAATGAAAAGACAGACACCCAAGCTAGTCCTGCCGGCAGAGTACGGATAGTGATCCAACCAAAGAACAAACAGGAGAATTCGGCGACCGAGAGTCAGTAGGAGTGCAATCCTACCCCGGGACTAGCGTTTTGAAGAAATGAGCGAATTTAAGGTTGATAACCTAAAAAAGCATTACAAGTCACGTACCGTGGTGCAAGACGTATCGCTTTCCGTCGCCAGCGGTGAAGTGGTTGGTTTACTCGGCCCCAACGGCGCGGGCAAGACTACCTGCTTTTACATGATGGTGGGATTGGTGCCGCTGGACGGTGGCAGCATATATCTGGATGGGCACGACTTGAGCCAGATGCCGGTCCATCATCGTGCCCGCATGGGCCTGAGTTACCTGCCGCAGGATGCGTCAATCTTCCGACGGCTTTCTGTGGCAGACAATATTTCTGCAGTACTGGAATTGCAGGATTACGACCCTTACGAAATGCAGCAGCACCTGGACGATTTGCTGCATGATTTACACATCAGTCACTTGCGCGACAACTCCGCTATTAGCCTGTCCGGGGGCGAGCGCCGTCGTGTGGAAATCGCCAGGGCACTGGCAACACAGCCCCGCTTCATCCTGTTGGATGAACCATTTGCGGGGGTAGATCCCATTGCTGTGCTGGACATCCAGAAAATCATTCACTTTCTCAAAGAGCGCGATATCGGTGTGCTCATTACCGACCACAATGTCAGAGAAACATTAGGAATCTGTGACCACGCCTACATTATCAGCGAGGGCGCTGTACTGGCCAGCGGCAAACCTGATGAAATCATTTATAATGAAAATGTAAGAAAGGTGTACTTGGGAGAACATTTCCGGCTGTGAAAGTAGAGATTCGATCTGCCCGAATCGATGGTTGTCCGTTGTTTTTCCAAAATTATGAGACCTACCCTCCAGCTTAAGCTGTCGCAACATCTGACACTCACCCCGCAGTTGCAACAATCCATACGGTTGCTGCAACTTTCGACGCTTGAGATGAATCAGGAGATAGAGCGCATGGCGCAGGAAAACCCCCTGCTGGAACTTGATGATAGCGCCGAATACCAGGGTTTCCAGCCCGACAATCCACCGCTGCTGCCAGCAACAGCGGATTTATCGGAGCCGCAGGGTGAATCCACGGTGAATCCACCTGCTGCCGAGGATGACGCCGAGACGAAAACAAACTTGATCGACGAGCCGGACTGGTTTGAGGGCGCCGGCGGTTCTCGCGGTGCGCGCGATGACGATGATGAACATGAATTCCCGCAACAAGCAGCCGAACCCCTCAGCCTGCGTGAACATCTCAATCTGCAAATCAGTCTTAGTCAGGTCACCGAGCGCGATAGAAGGATCGCAGGCTTGCTGATAGATGGTCTGGATGACGATGGTTATCTCACTCAGGACCTGGAAGAGCTTGTTAGCCTGCTGCCGCCAGAACTTGAAATAGACCTTGATGATTTGCACATCGCGCTCGAATACTTGCAACATCTGGACCCGCCAGGTGTGGGCGCCCGTAACCTGGGGGAATGTCTGGCGCTGCAACTGCGTGCTCTGCCGGAGGATACGCCCTACCGCGACCAGGCGCTGCTGCTGGTAACCAGTCATCTGGAAAGTCTGGCATCGCGGGATTTCCGTCTGATCAAGAAATCATTGCATTGCGATGATGATTGCCTGCGCTCAATCCAGCATCTTGTCACTCACCTGAACCCCAGGCCGGGTTCGATATTTAATACTACGGTGGCCCGCTATATCGTGCCTGATGTGATTGTGACCAAAACCGGTGGTGCCTGGGTAGCCAACCTTAATCCGGAAGCGATGCCACGCCTCGGAATCAATCGCTACTATGCTTCCATCTTGAAGCAAAGTCATGATGATTCGGCACAACGGCTGAGCAGTCAACTACAGGAAGCCAAATGGCTCATCAAGAATGTGAAACAGCGCTTCGACACCATCCTGAAGGTGTCTTGTGCCATAGTCGAACGCCAGCGGCAATTCTTCGAACACGGCGCGGTCGCCATGCGCCCGCTAGTGCTGCGGGAAATAGCAGATACTCTGGATTTGCATGAATCTACTGTTTCTCGTGTGACTACGCAGAAATTCATGCGCACACCGCGCGGCATATTTGAACTGAAGTATTTTTTCGGCAGCCATGTCGCGACTGACACTGGCGGAGCTTGCTCCGCTACAGCGATTCGCGCCTTGATCAAGCAGTTTGTGCATGGCGAGAATGTGAAGAAGCCGCTGAGTGATAGCCAGATTTCTGAAATTCTTGGACAGCAGGGCATCGTGGTTGCCCGGCGCACGGTTGCAAAATACCGTGAGTCCATGCAGATTCCCCCAGTTAGTCTTCGTAAATCGTTTTAACCAAAGCCAAGGAGGCATGATGAATCTCAACCTTACCGGTCACCATGTGGAAATCACCCCAGCCATGCGTGATTACGTTACTTCTAAGATGGACAAGATCAGGCGCCATTTTGATCACGTCATTGATGTCAGTGTGATTCTGTCGGTGGAAAAACTTAAGCAGAAGGCCGAGGCCAACGTACACGTACGCGGCAAAGATATTTTTGTCGAAACTGACAGCGCCGACATGTATGCTTCCATTGACAGTCTGGTGGACAAGCTCGACCGGCAGATACTCAAGCACAAGGAAAAAAATGCGGATCGCCGTAATAGTGCTGCGCCGTTAAAGGATGATGAATCGTAGCAGTTGGAATAGTTGAGCGTAGAGGCGAAAGCCAGTCTATTGCCGTCATTCGACGGGCTTGATTGAATTAACCGAACCCCAATTTATCTTTTATGAATCTCATTGCACAGCTACTTCCCCCGTCTAACGTTATTGTAGAATTGGATGCCGCCAGCAAGAAGCGCGTATTCGAGCAGGTTGGATTATTGTTTGAAAACACTTTGCACATCGCACGCAGCCAGGTGTTTGATAGTCTGTTTGCGCGCGAAAAACTGGGTTCTACCGGCCTCGGCCAAGGTGTGGCAATTCCGCATGGCAGAATTAAAGGGCTGCGCGATGCTGCTGCAGCGTTTATCCGCATGAAGGAGCCGATTCCATTCGACGCGCCGGATGGCAAGCCAGTCAGTCTGATCTGCATCCTGCTGGTCCCGGAGAAAGCCACTGATCAGCACTTGCAAATTCTGAGCGAGTTGGCGCAAATGTTCAGCGACAAGAATTTCCGTGAAAGCCTGCTGACCGGCAAGGACGCGGCGGAGGTCTATCAACTTATTTCCAACTGGACGCCAAATGCCCCAGATCAGCATCGCACAGCTATTTGAGGACAAACGGGAGAAACTGGATCTGACCTGGGAAGCGGGCAGGGACGGTAGTGACAGACAACTCGACGATGAAACCATCGCTCAGTCTGCCCAGGGGGTGGTCGGCCATCTCAATTTCATTCACCCCAACTGGGTGCAGGTATTGAGTGACACCGAAACTGATTATCTCAACCGGCTTGACCCTATATCCTTGCGGCAGAATATGCAGCAACTTGCCCAAAGCAGTATAGCGTGCATCATTGTTGCAGGCGGCGCATCCGTACCAGCCCCGCTACGCGCATTGGCCGATTCCACCCGCATGCCTTTACTGCGTTCACCATATTCCAGTCTGGAAGTGATTTGGTTGTTGCGCACTTACCTGGGACGCGTCCTGGCGCCATCCACCAGTCTGCATGGCGTACTTCTGGACGTACTGGGAATGGGAGTAATGATTACCGGCGAGAGTGGTGTCGGCAAGAGTGAATTGGCGCTGGAACTGGTGAGTCGCGGCCACGGCCTGGTGGCAGATGATGTGGTGGAACTCCGTCGCATTGCACCAGAAACCCTGGAGGGACGTTGTCCACCGATGCTGCGTGATTTCCTCGAGGTGCGCGGACTGGGGGTGCTGAATATTCGGACCATTTTTGGTGAGACCGCAGTACGGCGGCGGAAAAGCATGAAGCTGATTGTGCATCTACAAAAACCAAGCAGTGCAGATGCTAACTCGCTGGAGCGGCTGCCAATCAACGACGTCAACGAAAGTGTTATGGGCATTAATATCCGCAAGGTCATCATCCCGGTTGTTGCGGGACGTAACCTGGCAGTGCTGGTAGAGGCAGCGGTGCGGAATTATGTTTTGCAGCTACGCGGTATCGATAGCACTAAAGAATTCCTTGTGCGACACGAGCAAGAAATGGGGGATGAGGGAGATCAAGTAAGGCTATGAAGATAAAGCGCAACTCTCATAGAACGAGGAATTGAAGGTGTTTTCGCCATTTTGCTTGCGCAGGAAAAATATTTTTTACAATAAAAGATTGGCGAAAATATTTTCACAATTGCTTGACCAAGCCCAAATGGCTTGATATAAAAGCAGTTGCAGGGTTTTCCTGTAACTTTCTTACCAATAACGAAAGGGGAATTACGTGAATAAATCTGAACTGATTGATGCCATCGCTAAATCTGCCGACATCTCGAAGGCTTCCGCAGGTAATGCATTGGACGGGACATTGTCCGCGATTAAAGCCTCTCTTAAAAAAGGACAAAGTGTTACCTTGGTCGGATTTGGAACTTTCAAAGTGGGCAAACGCGCAGCCCGCACCGGCCGCAACCCTCGTACTGGTGCAGCTATCAAAATCAAAGCAGCCAAGGTTCCGAAATTCAGCCCTGGCAAGGCACTCAAGGATGCAGTAAACTAGCGCCTTTTCCGGAGTAGGGTGCTTAGCTCAGTTGGTAGAGCGTCGCCCTTACAAGGCGAATGTCGGCGGTTCGAACCCGTCAGCACCCACCAACTAATAGTTTAGGAGTGGTAGTTCAGTTGGTTAGAATACCGGCCTGTCACGCCGGGGGTCGCGGGTTCGAGTCCCGTCCACTCCGCCAAATTTTGCGCTAAACCAGGGCGAACGCAAGTTCGCCCTTTTTATTCGTTTCCTGGATTCCAACAGTGTTTGATTTCGTTCATAAAAAGAAAGGTGTGGTTCAGTTCATCCTGGTACTGGCAACGTTGCCATTCCTGTTCTGGGGAGTTGAGTCGTACCGCAGTGATGGCGAAGATTACGTCGCGTTGGTGTCTGGCGAAAAGATTCAGCGCCAGGAACTTGACCAGGCAATGCGCAACCAGCAGGAGAGTATGCGGGGCACCGGAGAGGATGCCCCCATGCAGGATGACCCAGAAGTGCGGTCCGCAGTGCTGGACAGACTGATTCAGCAGCGTTTGCTGAAGCAGGAGGCAGGGCGCATTGGCTTGACTGTGCTGGATCCACAGTTGGTGGAGGTGATCCAGGGTATTGGGGCATTTCAGCAGGATGGCGCATTTTCCAATAAGCGCTATGAAGAACTTCTGCGCGAACAGGGGATGACCCCACTGATGTTTGAAGCACGTGTGCGTCAGGAAATGCTGCAACAGCAACTGATTGATGCTTATACCAGAAGTGGCTTTGTTCCGGACACCGTGGCAGAGAGAGTCATGCGCTTGAGCGAGGAGCAACGTGAAGTCAGCTTGATCCGAATCCAGCCGGAGCAATTCCTGGCACAGATGAGGCCGGATGATGCCGCCATCAAATCCTATTACGATCTCCACCAGACCGAGTTTCAGGTGCCAGAACAAGTGCGTGTCGAGTATCTGGTGTTGTCACTGGATGAATTGGCTAAACAAATGCAGGTGAGTGCCGACGAAACCGAGAAGTATTTCGAAGAACACAAGGATGGATTTGGACAGCCGGAAGAGCGTCAGGCAAGCCATATCCTGATAAGCGTGCCTGCCACCGCATCCGATGCGGACAAGGCTGCGGCGCGCGCCAAGGCAGAACAGTTGCTGGCACAGGTCAAACAGACACCGCAAAGCTTCGCTGATCTCGCCAGGCAGCAATCTCAGGATCCCGGCTCGGCGGCCAAAGGCGGCGATCTTGGTTTCTTCGGACGCGGCATGATGGTCAAGACTTTCGAAGATGCGGTTTTTCAGATGAGGCCGGAAGAAATTCGCGGGCCGATCCAGACAGACTTCGGTTTTCACATCATCAAACTCTCTGCGATAAAAGCCGGCAAGGCAGTAAATTTTGGCGAAGTAAAAAACCAGGCTGAGCAGGAACTGAAGAAACAAAAGGCCGAGAAGACGTTTGGCGAAATGGCTGAAGGCTTCGGCAACATGGTGTATGAGCAGAGCGACAGCCTGCAGCCAGTTGCAGAGAAATTCAAGTTATCTATCCGCCAGAGTGACTGGGTCAGCAGGAAAGGGGGTGAACTCCCCTACTTGACCAATGGCAGGCTGTTGCAAGCAATATTCTCAGAAGACGCGATCAAGAACAAGCGTAACACTGAGGTGGTCGAAGTTACACCCAATACTCTGGTTGTAGCGAGAGTACTGAATCACAAGCCGGCAGCCATGCGTTCTATGGCAGCGGCAAAAGATGAAATCACCATGCTCGTGATTCGTCAACAAGCGGCTGAGGCGGCTGTCAAGGAAGGCAGGGAGAGGATCGCACGGTTGCAAAAAGGCGAAAACAGCATCGTTGCGTGGGGTCCCGTCCAGCAGGTTTCCCGCCAGCAACCGCAAGGCATGGATAATGAGACCTTGCGTGCAATTTTCAAGGCTGGATCAATTGGATTGCCATCCTATACCGGAGTAGTCAATCCTCAAGGCGGCTTTACTCTGCTCCGTATTAGCCGTGTAACCGAATCAGCGCCTGCGGATGGGGCCAAGCGCAAGGCCTTTGGCATGCAGTTGCAACAGTTACTTGCTCAGGAAGAGCTCGCGGCTACTCTTGCTGGAATCAGGCAACGATCTGACGTGACGATAAAAAAATAGAGTTTGAGAATGCAGCAGTGAAACTGAACGAGTTATTCCAGTTCCAGTTCGAAAGTGAAACGAGGCGATGATGAACGAACGCTGCAGACAATACAAGTAGTACGGCTAGGCGTGAGTGAGGATATCAACAAAGTGTCACTGATGAAATGGAATTGGAATCACGGCTCGCTGATGTCGAAAGCAACCGTATTGAATCCGGCATCGACATAGGTAATTTCTCCGGTAATCCCACTGGCCAGATCGCTGCACAAGAAGGCCGCAACATTACCGACTTCCCCAATAGAAACATTACGCCGTAACGGCGCAACTTTCTCGGTATAGCTCAGCAGCTTACCAAAATTGCCGATACCCGCTGCCGCCAAGGTTTTGATCGGGCCGGCTGAAATCGCATTGACGCGTATTCCTTTGGGACCAAGACTGGATGCCATGAAGCGCACGTTGGCTTCAAGGCTTGCCTTGGCCAGTCCCATTACGTTGTAATTTGGCATGACCCGCGCTGCACCCAGGTAAGTGAGTGTCAGCAGCGCAGCATTTCTGCCTTGCATCAGCGGCATCCCGGCTTTTGCCAGCGCAGCGAAGCTGTAAGAGCTGATATCATGGGCAATGCGGAAAGCTTCGCGATTCACGCTTTCCAGGTAGTCCCCGCTCAATGCTTCGCGCGGGGCGAAGGCGACGGAGTGAACAATACCATCAAGACCGTCCCAGCGTTTTCCCAGATCGTCGAAGCACTGGCTGATCTCGCTGTCGCTCGCGACATCGCAGGAAAACAGCAAATCACTGCCGAATTCGGCAGCAAGTTTCCCAACCCGCTCGCGTACTCCCTCTCCTTGATATGTGAAGGCAAGTTGCGCGCCTTCGCGTTGCATTGCTTTGGCGATGCCGTAGGCGATGGAACGATTGCTGAGCAGTCCGGCGATGAGAATGCGTTTATCGGCGAGAAATCCCACGTTATATCCTTATGACGGTTGAGGAGTTCGGCAAATTATAGCCCAAGGCCTGTCGGATCTGAAGAATCATGGGAAGATAGATCGGGGTAGTGGTTTTTCCACCCCACTCTATGCCGGCATTTACGCTAAACTATCAAGCCGATGAAGGCTTTGTTCAAATACCTGCTGGCGCCGCTTGTGGCTTTGCTGTCTGCCTGTGGCGGCAATCCCTGGAATAATCCCTATCCCGCCGCCGATGCGGGAAAAAATATCCTCTATAGTGCGTTTGCCGAGCGTCCCAAACACCTTGATCCAGTGCAGTCGTACAGTTCCAATGAAATTCTGCTGACTGCACAGATTTACGAACCGCCGCTGCAATACCATTATCTGAAACGTCCCTATACGCTGATTCCAGCAACAACGACCAAGATGCCGGTGGCACAGTATTTCGACAAGAATGGTACGCAGTTGCCAGATGATGTTGATGCTGTGCAAATCGCTTATACAATTTATGAAATTTCCATCCGCCCCGGCATTCGCTATCAGCCGCATCCGGCATTCGCCAAAAATGAGCAGGGGCAATTCCTCTATCACGATTTGACTGCCAAGGATTTGGCTGAGATTTACAAGCTTAGCGATTTTTCCCGTACCGGCACGCGCGAGTTGACCGCAGAAGACTATGTGTTCGAGATCAAGCGGCTGGCGCACCCCAGGCTGCATTCACCGATTTTCGGTTTGATGTCGGATTACATTATCGGTCTCAAGGAATATTCCGCGACCTTGAAGGCGGCAGCCGGGGCGCAGGCTGGGCAGCAAGGCAAGGACGGTTATCTGGATTTGAACAGCTATCCGCTGGAAGGTGCGCAGGTGGTGGATGCTCACACGTACCGCATCAAGATTCAGGGCAAGTACCCGCAGTTCATGTACTGGCTGGCGATGCCTTTTTTCGCGCCGATTCCATGGGAGGCAGAACGTTTTTACACTCAGCCGGGGTTGGCGGAAAAAAATATCACGCTCGATTGGTATCCGGTTGGCACCGGGCCTTACATGCTCACCGAAAATGATCCCAACCGGGTGATGATACTGGAAAAGAATCCCAATTTTCATGGCGAGACTTATCCGTCCGAGGGGATGCCGGAAGATGAACAGGCGGGCTTGCTGGCAGACGCGGGCAAGCCGCTGCCTTTCATTGATAGGGTGGTATTCAGCCGTGACAAGGAAAGCATTCCGCGTTGGAACAAATTCCTGCAGGGCTATTATGATGCATCGGGAATCGGCTCCGACAGTTTCGATCAGGCTGTGCAACTGACGGGGCAGGGAGAGGCGACCGTGACCGAGGCGATGAAGGCGCAGGGTATCCGGCTGGAGACGGCGGTCGCGACTTCCACCTATTATATGGGTTTCAACATGCTGGATCCGGTGGTGGGCGGGCTTTCCGAGTCTGCCAGAAAATTACGCCAAGCCATTTCCATTGCGGTGGATTACGAGGAGTATGTTTCAATCTTCGCCAATGGTCGCGGCATTCCGGCACAGGGGCCGATCGCGCCGGGCATTACCGGCCATCGTGACGGCAGGGAAGGAGTTAACTCGGTGGTGTATGACTGGCTGCACGAGCGGCCGCAACGCAAACCGATTGCAGCCGCCAGGGCGTTGCTGGCAGAGGCGGGTTATCCCAACGGGATGGATGCCAAAACTGGTACGCCGCTGGTGTTGTATTTCGACGTGACCTCCCGTGGCGCCGACGACAAATCGAGTCTCGACTGGATGCGCAAGCAATTTCAGAAACTCAACATTCAACTGGTGGTGCGCAGCACCGACTACAATCGTTTTCAAGACAAGATCCGCAAGGGCAATGCACAGATTTTCGAGTGGGGCTGGAACGCCGATTATCCCGATCCGGAGAATTTCCTGTTCCTGCTGAACGGTGCGGAACGGAAGGTCGACAACGATGGCCAGAACGCTGCCAATTACGATAATCCCGAATACAACCGATTGTTCGAACAGATGAAGAACATGGAAGACAGCCCTAAGCGCCAGCAGATCATCGATCGCATGGTGGAGATCCTGCGACACGATGCGCCCTGGCTATGGGGATATCATCCCAAGGATTACGGGCTGTACCACGCCTGGTACGGCAATGTGAAATCCAACAAGCTATCGCACAATAACATCAAGTACTTCCGCATTGACGGCAGTTTGCGCGAACAGAAGCGGCGCGAATGGAATGAACCGGTACTGTGGCCTGCTGTGCTGGGATTGCTGGCGCTGGTGGCAAGCTTGGTTCCTGCGATAATCGCATATCGCCGCAGGGAGCAGGGCACGGGAACAAGGCAGGCCTCGTCCGTTGCGCAGGAAGCGGGAGCAGGCAATGCTTAATTACATCATTCGCCGCATACTCTACGCCATCCCGATCCTGATCGGCGTGAATCTGATCACCTTCACCTTGTTCTTTGTAGTCAACACTCCCGACGACATGGCGCGGATGCAGTTGGGCATCAAGCGTGTCACCCCCGAGGCCATCGAAAAGTGGAAACATGAGCGGGGCTACGACAAACCGCTGATGTTCAACGATAGCGAAGAAGGCGCGGCGAAATTCACTCGCACCATTTTTTTCGAGAAGTCGGCTGCCATGTTTGCTTTCGATTTCGGGCGTGCTGACGACGGGCGTGACATTGCTCACGAAATCAAGACGCGCATGCTGCCGAGTCTCGCCATCGCGCTGCCGGTATTTCTGCTGGGGCTGGTTGCCTACATCACCTTTGCGCTGGTGATGGCATTTTTTCGCGCCACTTATGTGGATTTCTGGGGGGTGGTGCTATGCGTCGCACTGATGTCGATTTCCAGCCTGTTCTACATCATTGGCGGGCAATTTCTTATCAGCAAGCTCTGGCATCTGGTGCCCATTTCCGGCTATGGCAGCGGACTCGATGCTGGCAAGTTCCTGGTGCTGCCGGTCATCATCGGCGTGATCAGCGGCGCTGGCGCCAGCACCCGCTGGTATCGCACCATTTTTCTGGAGGAAATGAGCAAGGATTATGTCCGCACTGCGCGTGCCAAGGGTTTGCCGGAAAGCATCGTGCTGTTCAGACATGTGCTCAGGAACGCCATGATTCCGATTCTTACCGGTGCAGTGGTGGTGATTCCATTGCTGTTCCTCGGTAGTCTTATCGCCGAATCGTTTTTCGGTATTCCTGGATTGGGTAGTTACACCATCGACGCGATCAACTCGCAGGATTTTGCCGTAGTGCGCGCCATGGTGTTCCTTGGATCGCTGCTGTATATCATCGGACTGATCCTGACGGATATCTCCTATACGCTGGTGGACCCCAGGATAAGGCTGGAATGAGCATGCTCTTCAAACCCGTCATTCTCTGGACCGATGCGCTCATCTACCTGCTGGTGATGGTGGTGCTCGCCTTTGTCTGGTATGTGCGGCGCAACGAGCACATGCTGGCGCCGTGGCGGCGGGTGGGGCATAGCGCAAGCGGCATGGCGGCACTCACGGTGCTGGTATTCTTTATTGCGATCGGACTGCTCGACACGGTGCATTTCCGTCCCGCAGTCGAGAACAGCGGCAATAGCGAGAAAGTTTATAGCGTGGAAGTGCTGAGCCTGCTCGATGTCATCGCCGAACCATTGCGCACGCGTGTGGAAAAAACCTACTCGGCACCGTTTGCCGCACACCTTTACGCCAGAGAAACGATCGAGCTGCCGGATGGCGGACAGATAAGGGAATTCCCGCGCCTGCAATTTGGTGGGGCGCATTTGCAGAATCCTGCAGCACAACTTGCCGCTGACGTGACCTGGCGGGCAGCGGCAGGCGCGGGACTGGGTGTGTTGGTCTGGTGCGTGCTGGTGGTTTTGTTGAGTGCGTTATTGGCGCGTCGGGATAACGAAAGATTCTTGCCTACGCTCTCCGCCATCCGGCGCGGCGCGACTGAAATTCCATGGAACGCGGTGCTGGTCACGCTAGTGCTGATACTCTCGCTGCTGGGCGCTGCACTGGCGTTGTCTACCCACTACCACATATTCGGTACTGACAAAGTAGGACAGGACGTATTTTATCAATCACTCAAGAGCATCCGCACCGGACTGGTGATCGGCACGCTCACCACGCTGATGATGCTGCCATTTGCGCTGCTGCTCGGCATCATGGCGGGATATTTCCGCGGCTGGGTGGATGACGTGATTCAATACATTTACACCACGCTGAGTTCGATTCCCGGCGTATTGCTGATCGCGGCAGCGGTATTGATGATGCAGGTATACATGGAGACTCATCCCGAGCTGTTCGATACTATCGCCGCACGCGCCGATCTGCGTCTGCTGTTTCTTTGTATCATACTTGGCGTCACCAGTTGGACCGGTTTATGCCGCCTGCTGCGCGGTGAAACCTTGAAGTTGCGCGAGATGGAATATATTCAGGCAGCGCACGCATTCGGTGTTTCTCACTGGCGCATCATCAGCCGCCACATTCTTCCCAATGTGATGCACATCGTGCTGATCGCCACGGTGATGGATTTCAGCGGACTGGTTCTGGCTGAAGCCGTGCTGTCTTATGTCGGCGTCGGCGTTGACCCTTCCATGATCAGTTTTGGCACCATGATTAATGCTGCGCGCCTGGAAATGGCGCGCGAGCCGATGGTGTGGTGGGCGCTGCTGTCAGCTTTCAGCTTCATGTTCACGCTGGTTCTGAGCGCCAATCTGTTTGCCGATGCAGTGCAGGATGCATTTGATCCACGCGTGCGTACCTGGCCGCTGAAAGCCGGGAAACTACAGCGCACAGGACGCGGGGAAGATCCGGAAACCAAACCTGTCGCCGCTGCGGTTAAGGATTCCAGCTCGCCATGAGTCCGCTGCTGCAAATAGACAACCTCGAGACCATACTCCACACCGGTGCCACGCCGGTGCGGGCGGTGGACGGGATTACGCTGCAGATCCTGCAGGGTGAAACCTTCGCGTTACTGGGAGAGTCTGGCTGCGGCAAGTCCATGACGGCGCTTTCCATTATGCGGCTGCTGCCAGAGGCGGGCGAAATCGTTGCCGGCTCGATCAAGATCGGCGGAGAGGATCTGCTGCTGTTGCCGGAAGCCGCCATGCGCAACGTGCGCGGCAAGCGCATCAGCATGATTTTTCAGGAGCCGATGCTGAGCCTGAATCCGGTGATGACGGTGGCGGAGCAGATTGGTGAAGTGTTGCAGCGGCATTTCAATTTGCGTGGTGCGGCGCAACAACAGCGCGTACTGGAATTATTGAACCAGGTGGGGATACCCGATGCAGAACGGCGTATGACCGAATATCCGTTCCAATTTTCCGGCGGGATGAAGCAGCGGGTAATGATCGCCATGGCGCTGGCCGGAGAGCCGGAACTGCTGATCGCCGATGAACCCACCACCGCGCTGGACGTCACCATTCAAGCCCAGGTGCTCGAGCTCATGCGCGGATTGCAGAAGCGTAGCAACATGGCGATACTGCTGATTACGCACGATCTCGGCGTGGTGGCGGAAATGGCGCAGCGGGTGGCGGTGATGTACGCAGGTGAAATTGTCGAGACAGCGACACGTGAGGATTTTTTCCGTAGTCCCGCGCATCCCTATTCGCGCAAATTGTTTGCCGCGCTGCCGGGCAGAGCAAAACGTCGGCAGGGATTGGGGCTGGAAATGATCAGCGGCAACGTGCCGCCGCTGTCGCAGGAATTCGTCGGTTGCCGCTTTGCCGACCGCTGCGATCACGCCTGGGATTTGTGCCGTACTACTGCACCGGGATGGAGCATGGTGGTTACGGGCCACCAGGTGAGATGTCATCTTTTTAACCCAGATTGTTCGTTCGGCTCGAAACGATGGGATTTGCCAGAATCCGTTCGCCCTGAGCTTGTCGAAGGGTTAGGTTTTACAGTGCGTGTGGTTCGACAAGCTCACCACGAACGGGCTAATGAACAATCTGGGTTTAATCAGGATGCGGGATCGATGATTCATTCCAGTTCCAATTCGGTTAAAGCAGCAGAAATTGCTCCCCAAGGAATCTCCGCTGCTCAATCTGCTGCCTTTAATTCCGAATTATTGCGGGTCACTGATCTCAAAGTCTACTTCCCCATCCATAAGGGTCTGATGAAACGGGTGATAGGGTATGTCAAAGCGGTGGATGGGGTATCGCTGACAATTGCGCGGGGCAAAACGCTGGCGCTGGTGGGCGAATCAGGTTGCGGCAAGACCACAGTGGGCAAGAGCATCCTGCAATTAATCACGCCCACCGCCGGCAGTGTGCGCTACGACGGCTTGGAGCTGGTGGGGCTCGAGCGCAAGCAGTTGCGCGAGAAGCGCGCCGAATTCCAGATCATATTCCAGGATCCGTATTCATCGCTCAATCCGAGAATGCGTATTATCGACATTATCGAGGAAGGCATGAATGCGCTGAATGTCAGAGGCAAAGCAGGCCGCGCTGAGCATCAGCCCTCGCTGCCAGCGGGGAAAGAAGTGGACGCACTGTTGCAGCGGGTAGGGCTGCCGCCGGAAACCAAATGGCGCTACCCGCACGAATTCTCCGGTGGTCAGCGTCAGCGTATCGCCATCGCCCGTGCTCTGGCGGTCAATCCCAGGCTGTTGATTTGCGACGAGCCCACCAGCGCGCTGGACGTATCGGTACAGGCGCAGATTCTGAATTTGCTGAAGGAATTGCAGGCCAGTCTGGGGCTCGCATATTTGTTCATCACGCACAATATTTCGGTGGTGGAATATTTTGCTGATGAAGTGGCTGTGATGTATCTGGGGAGAATTGTAGAATGGGGCAGTGTGGACGAAGTGCTGGGCAATCCCAAACATCCCTATACTCAGGCGCTGCTGTCGGCGGTGCCGGTAATCGAACTTAATCCAAAACGTGAAGTCATACGCCTGCATGGAGATTTACCCTCACCTGCCAACCCGCCAGCGGGTTGCCACTTTCATCCCCGCTGCCCTCACGCCATGCCGGTGTGCCACGAGACTTATCCGGGGACCAGCAGCTTCAGTTCAACCCATACGGCGCGGTGTTATCTTTATCCGCAGCAACAGAATTCATCCACCTTACAGCCGGAAGGCGCAGAGACTATCGCATGACGATTGACCAGGAAGTAAAGCGTAGGCGCACCTTCGCCATCATCTCGCACCCGGACGCAGGCAAGACCACGCTCACCGAAAAGCTGCTGCTGTTTGCCGGCGCCATCCACATCGCTGGCAGCGTCAAGTCGCGCAAGGCGAGCCGCCATGCTACCTCCGACTGGATGGAGATCGAGAAGCAGCGAGGTATTTCCGTGGCCAGTTCGGTGATGCAGATGGAATACCGCGGCTGCGTCATCAACCTGCTGGATACGCCGGGCCACCAGGATTTTTCCGAGGACACTTACCGCGTGTTGACCGCCGTGGATGCGGCGCTGATGGTGATCGATGCCGCCAATGGCGTGGAGGCCCAGACCCTGCGGCTGCTGGAAGTATGCCGCGCGCGTAACACCCCCATCATCACTTTCGTCAACAAAATGGATCGCGAAGTGCGTGAACCGCTCGACCTGATCGACGAGATCGAGCAGACGCTGCACATGGCGACAGTACCTTTCGCCTGGCCGGTGGGAATGGGTCACCATTTCCACGGGGTATTCGACCTGAAGCGCGACAGCATGCGCGTGTTTCAACCGGGTGAGGATAAACTGGGCGACGATGATGAAATCATCACAGGGCTGGACAATCCGGCAATGACGGCACGCTTTGGCGAGAGTTTCACCCAGGCGCGGCAGGAAATCGAACTGATCCGCGGCGCCTCCGAGGAATTCGACCATGCGGCTTTTCTTGCCGGTCAGCAGACCCCAGTATTCTTCGGTTCTGCCATCAACAATTTTGGCATCCAGGAAGTGCTCGATGCACTGATCGATCTGGCGCCGTCACCTGGGCCGCGCAAAGCCATCCAGCGCGTGGTGCAACCGGATGAGCCCAAATTTTCCGGCGTGGTATTCAAGATCCAGGCCAACATGAATCCGGCCCATCGCGACCGCATCGCTTTCGTGCGCATCTGCTCGGGACGGTTCGAACGCGGCATGAACCTGCATGTGGTACGCAGCGGCAAGGACATCCGCCCCGGCAGCGTGGTGTCTTTTCTCTCCCAGCGGCGCGAACTGCTCGATGTCGCCTATCCGGGCGATATCATCGGCATTCCCAACCACGGCACCTTGCAACTGGGGGACACGCTGACGGAAGGCGAAGAGCTGCAGTTCACGGGCCTGCCGTTCTTTTCCCCCGAGATCTTCCAGACAGTCGAGCTCGCCGATCCCATGCGCGGCAAACAGCTTAAACTGGGGCTTACCCAATTGGGTGAGGAAGGCGCGATCCAGGTGTTCCGGCCGCACGCCGGCGGTGCGCTGCTATTGGGCGCAGTCGGCACCCTGCAGTTCGAAGTGGTGGCGCACCGATTGAAGCACGAATACGGCGTGGACACCCGCCTCGCTTCCGCCAAGTACCAGATGGCGCGCTGGGTCACGGCTGATGATCCGCGCGAACTGAAACGGTTCATCGATACCAACGGACATCGTGTCGCTTACGACGCAGTTGATGCCCCCACCTTCCTGGCCTCGTTTGGCGCCGAGTTGAGTGTCGCCGAGGAAAGCTGGAAGCTGATCAACTTCCACCGGCTGCGCGAGCATGCCGGACTGGTGTTCCAGACCTATATGGATGGGTGAAACGGGTGTTTGCGTAATAACCGTTACTGTCCGCATGGATGGGCCTTACAGGAAAACACAGATAACACAGCGGTAATCTTCAGCCCCAAAAAAACAGGCCTGACGATTATTGCCGGGAGATATTCGAGCCTGGCCCTTTAATTTCTCTTTAATTTCTTTAATTTTAAAGCAGGAGCTGGAAAAGCGTAGCACAGAAATCGACGCTCTGGAGATTAAGAAAAATTTCTACCGGCGACAGGTGACACTCGAAAGTCGGTTTGGAATAATGCTAGAACGTACGTTTGCTTAAAGTACAAAACGTGCCGTTTCTTGGATGAACTGCTGCGGCACGTCTCCTATTAGAAAACCACAGTTGCAGAAGCGATCGAGTATTATAATCAGCGGGCGTAGCTGACACTAATAAGGATCGATTCAATGCAAACACTCCCTGAATTTAATAAGTCGGACTTTATCTCAATAGGAGGCCCTGGTTATGTGGCGATTGGTGGTGCTGCTCTATTCAGCGCTTTCGGATGGTATGCCGTCGGCACATGGATAAAGCCAAGCGACCCAAGTGGTCAGTTCATCGTAGCAATCTTGCGAACAGCCTTCACCCTGTTTCCCGCCTTGGTAGCATTTCTCGTTGCGAACAAACGTCAAAAAGAGGTTCAGCGGCATATGGCGCTCAAACTTGACGCTTTGAAAAATCTCATAACTGACTACCAGAGACTACAAAGCGTTGACCATGAGTTAGAGACTATGGATCGCCTGTCAAAAGTTGCACGAAATGCAGTGATGCTCACAGCAGCCAGTTCCCAAGAGCTCTTCGGTGCAATTGAATCTGTCGCTGATAAAAAGTCCAAAGACCTCCTGCTTGAGCGCTTTAGACACCACACCAGTAGCGTCGTCACCATGCTGTTGGCGGTTGACGAACAGCTTTCTGAAAGCGGACGAGCCATATCAGAGAATATTACCGCGGACAAGGAAATAAACATTGTTGAAAGAGCGAACCAGAACGCCGAAAGCGGCTTGGCTCTTGCTCAGAGAATGATCGAAACTAGAGGAATTGGTGATGGCATACGCCAACTGAAGACATCGATAGCGCAAGCACAATCTCTGCAGTCTAGATTAGCTTCCACAGACCAGACACTGGAAGCGCCACGAACGATTGATAATCAATCAGGAGACCACAATGTCGGGAACTGACTTCAACAAAACCCCCTCTATGCTCAAGCTTGAAATCGAAGCTAGCATTGAACAGCTACACAGGCAGCTAACGATTTCCCAAGGGCAAGCAGAAAAGGGTAGCTCCTCACTGCTCAACGCGGTGCTCGTGGCCTTTGTACTGATTGGACAATTACTATTTATGAATTTGTTCGACGTATCTAGCGGAACGCCCGGTACACCGAGTGAAGCGAAATCAACAGAACCTGAGTCTTTTGCTTTATCGGCTCGGGATAGAAAAATTCTTGACACCTTGATGACAAGGGTGGACGAGGGTGTCGATGCCATTCAGACAACTAAAGCGCGAGTTTCTCCAAGTATGCAAATTGACACACATCTCAGCAGCATAAAATCAGCCGCTCACGACACAAAAATTATTCTGGGGCTTGAAATGCCAGTCGTGCCCAATCAAAAACAGTAAAACAGAGTTATGGCGGTTGGCGCGGCCCGCGCCAAGGCGAGGGATCTTCTAATGATGTACTTTTTTCCTTCTGGTCCATCTCGCGGCCTATGGCAGCATCAGATTCCCAGAGGGTCTTACGCTTTCAATTGACGGAGCGCTGCAATACGAACATTGGGGTCTTTGTCAGACGTTGCAATATACTCAAGTGTAGATTTGCTTTCTTTTGAATCAAGTTGTTGAATTGCAGCAATACGAACATTGGGGTCTTTGTCAGACGTTGCAGCATATTCAAGTGTAGATTTGCTACTCATGCTTTCTTGACCTCAATGTATATTTGAGGTTTATATTTTACTATAAAGCATGCGGACGGGAAAAGTTTTTGATAGCTGGGACTTGACCTGTCACATACGGAATTAAAGGGGCCTAGATCGGATTAAATCCTGGCCCCGCAGCCAATATAGCATGACACATCATTTGGATAGCTTTGGGAACAGCATTGGGTCTGTCTCCTTCCGCTCCTCTTCCGCTTGATTTTATTGGACTGGTCTATATACTGGTCTACATGTAATTTACATTGCGGGGGAAAACCATGAAGATCGAAATTGGTTCATATGAGGCGAAAACAAAGCTGCCTGAATTACTGAGGCAGGTAAAAACCGGCAAGAGCTTTACCATCACCAATCGCGGGGAAGCTATTGCAGATTTGGTGCCCAGCGTGGGCGCGAGGGCGAAGGACAAAGTTGCGGCAGCAGAAAGGCTTAAGGCGTTCATGCTGGCTAATCCGGTGCGTGGTGTAAATATCAAGGCTCTCATTGAGGAAGGGCGCGCGTGAGCTTCGTCCTCGATAACTCGGTGACCATGCGTTGGTTCTTTGGTGACGGCAAACCACAACACCTTGCCTATGCGGGCAAGGTACTTGATGCGATGAAGAATACCAGTGCTCGCGTACCAGCAACATGGGGGCTTGAGGTGGCAAACGTCATTGCCAGGGCGGAAGCAAAAGATTTGGTGACGGAAGCGCGCAGCGGGGTGTTTCTTGAGATGCTGGAAGGTGTGGCGATTGAAGTAGACATGGCCACATTCTCACACGCACTGTCACACACTCTTCAATTGGCGCGGCGATACAAATTATCCGCTTATGCTGCCTCCTACCTTGAGCTGGCGCTGAGGCTAGGCATACCGCTGGCCACGTTTGACGAAGATTTGCAGAAGGCTGCGAAAAAAGCGGGCGTGAAAAAGTTTGCTTGAAATTCTCATCGCCATCCGGCATCAGTGGTAGCCGCTCAACATAAGAAGGAGATAGTCCATGCCAACAAGAGATGCCGGGAAACCGGCCAAAAAACTTCTCTCTGTCCAGCGTAACGCGGCGCATCACTGGGTCGGCGACGGTTTTCCGGTGCGCACGCTGCTTACCTATTCGGAACTGGGGGCGCTTATCAGCCCTTTCCTGCTGCTGGATTACGCCGGCCCGATGGAATTCCCGCCAACAGAGCAACGCCTGGGTGTCGGCGAGCACCCGCACCGCGGCTTCGAGACAGTGACTATCGTTTACGCGGGTGAGGTGGAGCATCGCGACAGTTCCGGTGGCGGTGGCTGCATCGGTCCCGGCGACGTGCAGTGGATGACAACGGCATCCGGGGTGGTGCACGAAGAATTGCATGGGCGCGATTTTGCGCGGCATGGCGGCATACTGGAGATGGTGCAGTTGTGGGTCAATCTGCCCGCCAGGGACAAGATGTCGTCGCCGCATTATCAAAGCATTCCGAGCAGCCGGATTCCCACCGTGAATCTTCCCGGCGGCCAGGGCAGCATACGCGTGATTGCAGGTGAATTCGGTGGGCTTGCCGGGCCAGCCCGGACATTTACGCCGGTTCATGTATGGGATCTGCGGCTGGCAAGTGAGCAGTCATTCGATCTTGCGGTGCCGGATGGTTACCCTGCTGCGCTGGTAGTGCTCAAGGGTTCCGTGCGCGTGAACGCTGTTGAAACCATCGGTGCGGCAGAGGTCGGACTGTTTGACCGGGTGGGCGGACACCTCTGCATCGACAGCGCACATGCCGTCACCGCGTTGCTGCTCTGCGGCGAGCCGATCGATGAACCGATTGCCGGCAGTGGCCCTTTCGTCATGAACACTGGCGAAGAGATTCGTCAGGCGATTGCGGACTACCAGAGCGGCAAGATGGGGCATCTGCCTCCACGTAGCTAATTCAGCCTTTCCCTGGTTTGACCGGGGCAGCAATGTCGGCGATACTTTGGTTCAATTCCCTATCCTTCGGTTTGCACCATCACACCATGCGCCAACATTCTTTACCTCGTTCCGGATTGAGCGCCCTCGGCCACGCATGTGTGCGCTCAGTCAGCAGTTGGTGGGGACTCATTCACTTTGGCGCCGTCGCGCTGGTTCTGGCATTGTCACCGTCGACCTATGGCCGGGAAAGCCGCGCTGCGCTCGCTTGGAATATTTATGCCAGCACCTGGCAGGTGCTGTTCTGGTTCACGGTGCTGTGCGCGCTTATCAGCCTAGTATTGATCCGCATCGTTGTAGTCACGGCTTCCAGTTACGGTTTGTCCCAATATGCGCTGGAGATGGTGGTGCGGGTGCTGGTGCTGGAGTTGATTCCACTGGGTGCTGCCCTTTTTGTGGTGCTGCGCTCGGGCATGCTGACCAATACCGGATCGACGGCCAGCCCCCTGCATATCGAGCATGTTCCGCGCATGATTGCCATCGCATTCTCGGTGGCGACACTGGCCGCAGTGAGCAGCGTGGTGGCACTGGTATTGGCCTATCTGGTCGTTTATGGTTTGTCGCCATGGGGTCTGGCTGAGTATACGCACATGGTCGGGCGCGTATTCGATCCGGTCGTCACCGTTACCTTTGTTCTCAAGACAGTATGGTTCAGTCTGGCGGTTGCGGTGATTCCGCTCGCTTCGACGCTGCAGGCGCAGCACGAGCTCGCCAGGGAATCGAATACTGTGACGCAAGGTACGGTACGATTGTTTCTGGTGCTAGTACTGATTGAAGGTGTTTCTCTGGCGGCCAAGTATATTTAAAGCGGATAATATAAAACATATGCACCCCGAATCCCAATTGCAATCAGTACCGCCGCCACCCAACCTTGAATTCAAGGTTGCGCTGCTGCTGGTTCTGATGGTGGTGCTGGTGTTCGGTTCACTGGCGTATGTGATGTATGCACGCGGAGTATTCGAAAGTACCCAGCGGGTGGTATTGGTCGCGGATGATTCCGAGGGCGTGATCGTCGGCATGGATCTGACGTTCTCGGGTTTTCCGATAGGGCGTGTGCAGCGCGTTGAATTGGCTGATGACGGCAAAGCCCGCATCGTGATCGAGGTGGCGCGTGAGGATGCCAAGTGGTTGCGTACCAGCAGCGTCTTTACCATGGAACGTAGCGTGGTGGGCGGCACCCACCTGCGTGCGTTCACTGGGGCGCTAACAGATCCGCCGCTGCCCGATGGCGCTGTGCGCACAGTGTTGAGTGGCGACGCCACCGCAGAAATTCAACAACTCGTGAGCACCGTACGTACTTTGGTCGAGAATCTGCAGAACATAACCAAGTCAGATTCCAGCCTGAACCTGAGTCTGGATAATCTGCAGACCGTCACACAAAACCTCAAGGGGCCGTACGGTGCGCTAGGCGTGGTACTGGGCAGCGAAGCGCATGCGAAAAAAGCCATTGCCACCCTGGATGAATCAAAGGCTGCCATGATCCAGGTCAACGCAATTCTAGGTGACGTACGCACCAGTCTCAAGAGTGTCGATGCCGTGCTGGCGGAAGCCCAGGCTGTTGGCGCCAATGCTCGAGTAGCCACCACCGACCTGAGTGCTTTGCGGGAGCAGGTGGAAATGAATCTGCGCAAGGTGGAGCACCTGGTGGACGAAATTAACCGAAAATGGCCGTTGGCGCGCGATACGGAGCTCAAATTGCCATGAGACTACTTTGGGCTACGGTAATCATCGGACTTGCCGGGTGCGCCAGCAGTCCTGTGCCACCAGACTGGCAGTTCAACGCGCATGGCTCGCTCAAAAACTCGGTCACGGCTTATCTGGTGGGAAACTCCAAGCTGGCCGCTGTGGAATTTTCCCGTGTGCGTGCAGAAATTGCCAGCACCGGGCGCGCGGACTTGCTGGCGCGCGCCGAACTGGTGCGCTGTGCGGCCCAAGTAGCCAGTCTCGAATTTAACAACTGCGAATCATTTCAGGCACTGGCCCAGGATGCTGCCGCTGAGGAACGCGCTTATGCCGAGTACCTGGCGGGGCGCTGGACGGGACTGAATACGGCGCTGCTGCCTGCGCAACATCGTGCAGTGGTTGCCGGTACGGGTGCGGCGCTCAATACCATCGAAGATCCGCTGGCGCGGCTGGTCGCGGCTGGGACACTGTTGCAGGCGGGCCGCTTGACACCTGATGCCATTGCCGTTGCCATCCACACCGCTTCCGATCAGGGATGGCGCCGCCCGTTGCTTGCGTGGCTGGGCGTCGCGGCCCGTCGCGCAGAACAATTGAATGATAAAGAAGAAGTCTCTCGCATTCAGCGGCGCATCGATCTGATCTCAAACAGTGGAATGCCCGTCCGCTGAATAAATCTCGTCCGCCGTTTTAAGCATAACCGGCGGCAGCATCAATCCTGATTCCTGTCATGGACAATCTCGGCAATGAGAAAGAAAGTAAATAATTACATTTCCAGCATTGCCCCCAAGTTCTCCATAGAACTTCTGCAGGCGTTTCTTCCCACCTTGCTGCTGATTCTGCTGGGCGTGTTCCTGATCTACAAATACGTGGATCCCGCGCCACCCAAACGGCTCACGATGTCCGTCAGCATGGAAGAAGGCAACTACAAGGCCTATGCCACGATTTATCAGGTATTCCTGAAAGAGAACGGAATCAACCTGGAGCTGCATGCGTCAAAAGGTGTTATTGACGACATCAGAAAATTGAAGAATCCTGATTCCAATGTCGAGATGGCTTTCATACAAGATGGGGTCGCGAGTGCAGAAGGGTCAGGGAATCTGGTGTCGCTGGGCAGCCTGTATTACGAGCCGGTCTGGATTTTCTGCCGCTGCAAAAAAGAGATCACCCACTTATCCGATTTGAAAGGCCGCAAAATCGCAGTCGGCAAGGATGGAAGCGGAACCCGATCCCTGGCCATGACCCTGCTGAATTCCAGCGGAGTCAATGTTGACAACACCCAGCTTGTTTCCATTGGCAGTCAGGCGGCCGCTGATGCGCTGCGCAAAGGAGAGGTTGATGCGGCAATCTTTGTGGACACGCCCGAGTCGGCATTAATCCGCGAGATTTCCAGAGACCCCGCCCTGCGCCTGGTAAGCCTGGATCAGGCAGACGCCTACACCAGACAATTTCCCTACCTGCATCATCTCATTCTGCCGGAAGGCTCTCTGGATATAGCGAACAATATCCCCGCGCATGAGGTGCACTTGCTTGCGCCCACCACAGTGCTGGTCGTGCGTGACGATGTGCATCCGGCGCTTGTTTACCTGATGCTGAAAATAGTCTCGAAGATACATGGCGACGCAGGACTGCTGAATAAGAAACGTGAATTTCCCGCCAGCCTGGATTCCGATTTTCCTCTGAGCGCACAGGCCGAGAATTTCTATCAGAACGGTCTGCCGTTTCTGGATAAGTACCTGCCGTTCTGGGCGGCTACTTTTGTCAACCGGATGCTGATTGTTTTGGTCCCTTTGCTGGCGTTGCTCATTCCGCTGACCAAGATTATTCCCGTAATCTATATCCGGCTGGTTAAGATGAAACTATTCAGGTACTACGGTGAATTGCGTTTTCTGGAAACCCAGATCCAGGCCAATACTGACAAACAGGAATTTAAAAAATACCTGGCGGAACTCGGTAATATCGAAGACAAGGTAAATGGGCTGCGATTGCCGGTCTCGTTCTCTCAGCATTTATATGAATTGAGAGGGCATATTGAACTGGTACGAACCAAGCTTGAGCGACTGAGTAATTCCAATCCCATTTCATCAGTGACACTTCGTTGATATCCTCACTTACGCCTGGCTGTACTATCAGTACTGTCTGCGGCGTTCGTTCGTCATCGCCTCGTTTCACTCTCGAACTGGAACTGGAATTGTTTATTGCATCAGACAGAATGCTTAGCGTCTGTATTTGTTGGCATCAGCCAATATCACACTGCTTTTCTTCGCCGGGGCGGCAGGTTTCTTTGCAGGGGCTTTAGCGAGACGGGTTTTCCCGGACGCGATTTGCTTGAGTACCAGTTTCTGGCCGATGGCCAGACGTTCGCTACGACTGTTCCATGACTGGATTTGTGCCACGCTGACGCCATGACGCATGGCGATGGTGGAGAGCGTATCGCCTTTTCTGACGGCATAGGCCAGGCTGCGTTCGAGTATTTTCGGTGCGACGGGCTGGTTGCGCATGGCAGAGATGTCCATACCAACACTGCTACCGTTAAGCGGCACCAGTAAAGTCTGCCCCGGCGCAATCCTGCCATGCCGTGCAATGCCGTTGACTTCCCTCAGCCGCGCCACGCTGATGCCATGCCGTGCCGAGATTCTATCGGCAGTTTCTCCACTCTTCGCCTGATAGGCTTGCCATGACACCAGCGGTTTGCCGTGATTTTCCAGGTTGGCCATAAAGGTTTCCACCTTGTCCACCGGTAGTAACAGGGTGCGCGAGCCGCTGACATTAATGACTGGCCGATTGTGGGCGGGATTGAGTGCGTTGAATTCATCCACGGAAATATCCGCAAGATTTGCCGCCAGTTTTACATCTATATGCTGAGTGGTTGCGACCTGTTCAAAATATGGCTGATTGGGGATGGATTCAAGCACGATGCCGAAGGCCGCCGGATTGGAGATGATATTTTTCATTGCGATCAGCTTGGGGACATAGTGCTGGGTTTCAGATGGCATTCTGATGCTGCGGAAATCCGTCGGCAAGCCATTGTTACGGTTCCTGGTGAGTGACCGCCCCACTGCGCCTTCACCCCAATTATACGAAGCCAGCGCCAGCTCCCAATCGCCGAACATGCGGTGGAGGTTCTGCAAATAATCCAGTGCGGCACTGGTGGCTGCGACAATGTCGCGCCGGTCATCGTGCCACCAGTTCTGTTGCAGACCGTAGTTCTTGCCGGTGGAGGGGATGAACTGCCAGATGCCGGAGGCATGGCTGCGAGAATAGGCGGTGGGGTTGAAGGCACTTTCAATAATCGGCAGCAGCGCGATTTCGGTGGGCATGCCGCGGCGCTCTACCTCTTCGACGATATGGAACAGATAGAGCTTGCTGCGTTCGACAATGCGGTTGATATATTCCGGGCGGCTGGCGTAAAAGTTTTCGCTACTGCGCACCTCCTTGCTGTTCAATTCGGCCATGGCGAAACCGTTGCGTATGCGTTCCCACAGATCGGCTGGCGGTGTGGACATATCGGCAGCGAAGCCGTACATTTCCATGGACGGCGTTAAAGCCAGGCTTTCCGTGGTGGGGGCATCCTCGATGGTTCCGCTTGCTGCCGTCGGCACAAGTTGAATGAGGGATTGCTCGGCAGGTGCCGCTGCGCTTGCTGTGGAATTTGCAATAACAAGCATTAAGCTGATAATCAGGATGGCTGATTGTTGTATGCGCATGGTATTGATTGTTATTAGTTTATGGGCTGTTACCAACTCAAGATTCCAAATAAACCCATAGCGGGCGCATCTGCCGACTGACGGCATGAAAAACCAGGCTGATGGTAGCCAACCACACCCGGTTTCGCAAGGATTTTCTATAGCGATATATCGAGTCTGGAAAACTCACCCACGCATATTGGACTGACCCTCAAATTCCCCCAATTCCACCACCGCTAACGGCTCCCATCCCGCTTTGCGATGTTCCGCCACGACATTGGTGAAAATGCCGCCGCGCACATAGAATTTGGCAGTGAGGCGCATATATCTCGGCTTCAGGGCGGCAGCCAGGTCATCGAGTATACGGTTGGTGACGGCTTCGTGGAACGAGCCTTCGTTGCGGTAAGACCAGATGTAGAGCTTGAGGCTTTTAAGCTCGATGCATTTTTTATCGGGGATGTAATCCAGAATCAGGGTAGCAAAATCCGGCTGTCCGGTTTTCGGACACAGGCAGGTAAACTCCGGAATCTCCATGTGAATATGGTAATCGCGGGCCGGGGTCGGGTTGGGGAAGGTTTCCAGTTTTTTCGCGGGGCGGCTAGGCATTCTCTTATCTCGGTTAAATCGGTTAGAATGATCTGCCCTGGGGCTGTCTTTTTAGGACGGTTTTTTGTTCTGCCCGATTATAACTGGTTACAAACAATAAATTGCGTCTCTCCCACATCAAACTTGCCGGTTTCAAATCCTTCGTTGATCCAACCAATATCCCTGTTCCTGGCGATCTGGTAGGAGTTGTTGGCCCCAACGGCTGCGGCAAATCCAATGTGATCGATGCGGTGCGCTGGGTGTTGGGCGAATCGAGAGCATCCGCGCTGCGCGGCGAATCCATGCAGGACGTGATTTTCAACGGTTCCGCCAATCGCAAGCCGGTGGGACGTGCCAGTGTTGAGCTGATATTTGACAACAGTCTGGGCAAGGCGGCGGGACAGTGGTCGAGCTATGCGGAAATTTCCATCAAGCGAGTGTTGTTGCGGGATGGCGAATCAACCTATTACATCAATAATATTCACGTACGCCGCCGCGACATCGCCGATATCTTTCTCGGCACCGGTATAGGCGGGCGCGGCTACGCGATTATCGAGCAGGGAATGATTTCCCGCATCATCGAGGCCAAGCCGGAGGAATTGCGCGTATTTCTGGAGGAGGCCGCAGGGGTTTCCAAATACCGCGAGCGCCGCCGCGAAACCGAATTACGTTTGAACGACACTCGCGAAAACCTGTTGCGGGTGGACGATATCTGCCAGGAACTGGGGAAGCAGGTGCAGCACCTGGAAGAGCAGGCCAGGGTCGCCAGCCAGTTCAAGGAGATGCAAAGCCAGTTGCATACTGCACAGAACCTGCTGTGGCTGGCGCGCAAACAGGAAGCAGCGGCGCAGCGTATCCGCACGGAAAAGGAAATTCAGCGGCTGGAAATGGAGCTAGAAGCTGAAACCACGCGTCTGCGCGATGCGGAAAAACGTCTGGAAGAAAAACGCGCTCAGCATTATGCCGCTGGCGACAGCCTGCATCAGGCGCAGGGCGAACTTTACGCTGCCAATGCGGAAGTGGCGCGGATCGAACAGCAGATACAACATCTGCGCGAGAACCGCCAGCGCATGGAGTTGCAGATCACGGCGGCGAAGAGTCAGTTGGAGCATCACAGAGAACAGGTGGAGAGTGCTGCTGACAGCTTGAACCGCTGGCACAGCGAACTCGCGCGGGCACAGCTGACCCACGAAGCCGGCAAACAAAAAACCGCGACGGAAAACGAGAAATTGCCGCTGGCAGAATCCGTCTTCCGCTCGTGCCAGGAGAAACTGGGGGAGATGCAGCGCGGCTTGTTGCTGGTCGAACAGACTGGGCAACTGGAAGAGAGTCATCGCACCCATGCCGAGAAAACCCTGCAACAGTTGGAGTCACGTCGCGAACGGCTGCTGGAGGAACAGGGGGCGCTGCCACAACCCGACGATGAGGGGTTGTTCCGTTTGCAGCGCGAGACGGAGAGTGTTGCCGCGGACCTGAAACAGAAACAGGAAGCGCTCGCGCAAACGGTAGAGCGCCTACCCAGTGCGGAGGAAAGCAAACGCGAGCTCGCGCGCAAAGTGCAGGCGCTGGAGCAGCAGATCACCCAGGCGGAGGCACGGCTTAATGCGCTGCAACGCTTGCAGCATCGGCTCGAAGGCAACGAAGGGTTGAGCGCATGGCTTACCAAGCATCAGTTGGATGTGTCGCCGCGTTTGTGGCAAAGCATCCAGATTGAAAAAGGTTGGGAAGATGCGCTGGAATCGGTGCTGCGCGAGCGTCTGAACAGCGCGCAGATCGAACGGCTGGAAACAGCGCAGGACTGGGCGAGTGACTCGCCCCCAGGGAAATGGGCGCTGTTCGAAACAACGATGCCAGCGGCCGAACCGGCCGCGCAAGCTGAAGACAGGCGGCAGAGCGAGGGGGGCTGGACGCCGCTGCAAGGATATCTGACTTGTGATAACAGCAGAATAAAAGCCGTGTTGAACGAATGGCTGAGTGGAATATTTGTGGTTGACGGTATGCAGGACGGTCTCTCGCAGCGAACGAAACTGGCTTGTGGCGAGATGCTGGTAACGCGCGAAGGCCATATTTTCACCCGCCACAGCCTCACTTACTATGCCCCTGACTCGCAATTGCACGGAGTGCTGGCGCGGCAGCGGGAGATAGCCCAGATCAGTATCGAAGCGGATGCGCTAAGGGGCGGCCTCGCCCTGGAGGAATCCGCATTGGCAGCAGCAGAAGAAGCTTGTCGCGAACTGGAAGTGTCAGTCGCGCGCTTGCGTCATGACAGTGAGCAACTTCAGCAACAGCACCATGATCTGCAGATACAAGTGCTGAAGCTTACCCAGTTGGCCGAACGCGCCAGCCAGCGCCGCAGCCAGATTGAGGGTGAACTGGCAGAAATCGCGCAGCAGACAGCGACGGAAGCTTCGCAGAAACAGGATGCTGAAACAAAGCTGGCGGAATATCAAATTCAGATTGCGGTTCTGCGGGAGCAGGTACAACTGGGAAAGCTGGCGGGGGAAGCGGCGGAGCAGTCTCTCAACACTCAGCGCCAGCTTGCGCAGAATGCGGCGAGGGAAATGCAGGAAGCTGCCTTCTATGAAAAAACCTGCCAGAATAAAATCGTCGAAGTGGAGAATTCCATCCGCATCCTCGACGGGAATATTGCCGAACTAAAAAGCAATCTGGAGAAATTGCAGGTCGAGCAAGGTGGTTTTGATGAAACCCCGCTGAACAGTCAGTTGCAGGAATGGCTGGCGCTGCGTGAGCAGCGTGAATTGGCACTGGCAACAGCGCGCAATGCGCTGGAAGGTGCAGCCAACGAACTGCGGGAAATAGAGCAGGAGCGCATGACTTCCGAACAGAAGCTGTATCCGTTGCGGGAATCCATCAGCCAGGCGCGCCTCAAGGAGCAGGAAGCGCGCATTACCGAGAATCAGTTTGGCGAACAGTTGACGGAGGCGAAGGCCAACGAGGAGGAATTGCTGCCAGCTCTGGGCAAAACGCGGCCTACCGCATTGCAGGCCGAGATCAATCGCCTGAATACCGAAATTGCTGCTCTGGGCGCTGTCAATCTCGCTGCGCTGGAGGAATTGCAAGCTTCTCAGGAGCGCAAGACTTATCTTGATGCGCAATTACAGGATTTGAGGGAAGCGGTGGAAACCCTGGAAAATGCCATCCGCCGGATAGATCGCGAGACCCGCGAGCGTTTGCTGGAAACTTTCGACAAGGTCAACAGCCATTTGAGCGAAATGTTCCCGGTTATATTCGGTGGCGGACAGGCTAAACTGGTACTGAGTGGCGAGGAAATTCTTGATTCCGGTGTGCAGATTATCGCGCAGCCGCCAGGCAAGAAGAATAGCTCCATTCATTTGCTGTCCGGTGGCGAGAAAGCGCTGACTGCGCTGGCACTGGTGTTTTCGTTGTTCCAGCTTAACCCCGCACCGTTCTGCCTGCTGGATGAGGTGGATGCGCCGTTGGACGACAGCAATACTGAACGTTTCTGTGATCTGGTGAAGAAAATGTCGCGTCAGACCCAGTTCCTTTTCATCAGCCACAATAAAATCACCATGGAAATGGCGCAGCAATTGATAGGTGTCACCATGCAGGAACAGGGTGTCTCGCGCATAGTCGCGGTGGACATCGAAGAAGCTGTCAAACTGAGCGATGTGGCGGCGGTGGCATAATGGACACGATGGGCATGAGTGATTTACAAATCAGCTTGATTGCCATCGGCATTGTCGTGGTCGCGGGCGTTATTCTGTTCAACTGGATGCAGCAGCGGCGCTACCGGCGCGGCGCAGAAGAGGCATTTGAGCGCAAGCATGAAGATGTGCTGCTCGGAGCTGATGAGATTGTTGCGGAGGGTGGACGGGTCGAGCCGCAACTCGGCAGGGAGATGTTGCAGGAATTTCAGGCGGAGCCGAGTATAGGACTTACTGAGCCGGGAATAGAACCAATTGAGCCGACAGAAATTTCCCAGCCAGATGCCGTAGCCAAGGTTGTAACACCGGTGCCGGCAGAACAGAAAACGGCTGAGGTTGATAGTGCCAGCGCCATGGATTATATCGTGAACATCCGAGGCGAAGCATTGATTGCCGCCTCAGACCTGACCGAGGTATTGCGGCGGAAGTTCGATTTCGGCAAATCGGTGTACTGGCTGGGACAGAGGGATGCAGGCGCATCCTGGGAAGAAATCACCATAGAGGGAAATGACGGCAAGGGTGGCTATGCCGGCTTGAAGGGTTGTCTGCAGTTTGTCGATCGCTCCGGCCCCGTGAGTGAAGTGAGCCTGTCCGAGTTTTGCGACATGGCAAAAAATTTCACGGCACACGTGAACGCCGCTGCCGAATTTCCCGACATCCGGCAAGCGCATGCGCAGGCAGTGGTGCTTGACCAGTTCTGTGCGGGAGTGGATGTGATGGTGGGCATCAACATTATCAGCAAGGACGGTGGCGCATTCACCGGCACCAAAATCCGGGCCCTGGCGGAAGCATCTGGGCTCAAACTGGAGACGGGGGGTGCATTTAGCTACCGTGATGAAAATGGCGCCGTTCTATTTTCGCTCAACAACTTTGAATCCACGCCGTTTCTGCCTGATAACATGAGAACACTCACCACGCATGGCGTTACTTTCCTGCTTGACGTGCCCAGAGTGAAGAACGGTGAAAGAGTTTTCGATCAGATGATGCATCTCGCCGGGATTTTTTCCACCACCCTGGGCGGTATGCTGGTGGATGACAACCGCGTTTCCCTGACTGATAGCGGCATCGCTAAAATCAAACAGCATCTGGGCAGCATGCAGGCCATGATGAAAGCGCGCAATATTCCCGCCGGCGGCGAGATCGCGTTGAGGCTGTTTGCGTGAATGAGCATTCTGGAAAATATCCGGCAGCAAGCGCAGAAACTGCGCGAGACTGTCGAGCTGCATAATTACCGTTATTACGTACTGAATGCACCGACTATCCCGGATGTTGAATTCGACAGGCTATTCCGCGAATTGCAGCAGCTTGAACAGCGCTATCCCCAGCTTGTCACGCCCGAATCCCCCACCCAGCGCGTAGGCGCTGCGCCGCTTAAGGAGTTTTCCCAGGTTACCCATCGCACCCCGATGCTCTCTCTCAGCAACGCGTTTGAGGAGGCGGAGGTGGATGCATTTGACCGGCGTGTGTGTCAGGGTCTGGAAGCGGACAACGTGGAATATGCCGTGGAGCCGAAATTTGACGGTCTGGCCGTCAGTCTTTGTTACGAAAACGGCGTATTCGCGACGGGTGCGACCCGTGGTGATGGCTACATCGGCGAAGATGTCACGCTGAATTTACGCACCGTCAAATCCATCCCGTTGCATTTGCCTGGCGGTCTGCATAGCACTCGCCATCCCACCCTGCTGGAAGTGCGCGGCGAGGTACTGATGTTGAAAGCTGATTTTGAAAAGCTCAACCAGCAGCAGCGTGACAGAGGCGAGAAGGAATTCATGAATCCGCGCAATGCTGCAGCCGGTTCGCTGCGCCAGCTTGATCCCGGCATTACCGCGACCCGCAGACTGACATTCTTTGCGTATGGCATCGGCACGCATGCAGGCGGCGGCGTGCCGTGCGACAAACACAGCCACGTGATGGATTATCTTGCGTCGCTGCATTTTCCGGTGGCGCGCGAGCGCCAGGTGGTGAGCGGCGCAGCCGGATTGCTGGCGTATTACCATGCGATAGGGGCTATGCGTGAACAACTGCCTTACGATATCGATGGCGTGGTGTACAAAGTCAATGATCTGGCACAGCAGGAGAGACTGGGGTTCGTTTCCCGTGCGCCGCGCTTTGCCGTGGCGCACAAGTTTCCGGCACAGGAAGCGGTGACCGAACTGCTGGGAATCGATGTGCAAGTAGGTAGAACCGGTGCTCTGACTCCGGTTGCGCGATTGAAACCGGTATTGGTTGGCGGCGTCACCGTGACCAATGCGACCTTGCATAACGAGGATGAGATCAGGCGCAAGGATGTGATGATCGGCGATCATGTGATCGTGCGGCGCGCGGGTGACGTGATTCCCGAAGTAGTGGCGGTGGTGGCGGAGCAGCGCCCCAGTTATGCAAGGCAATTCATTATGCCCGACCACTGTCCGGTATGCGGTGCCAGGGCGGTGCGCTTGCCGGGGGAGGCAGTGACGCGCTGTACCGGCGGGCTGTTCTGTCCGGCGCAGCGGAAACAGGCGCTGCTGCATTTTGCCTCACGCCGCGCTCTGGACATCGAAGGTCTGGGGGATAAACTGGTGGAGCAACTGGTGGACCACGCCATCGTCAGAACACCTGCGGATCTTTACAAGCTGGGTATTGCGGCGCTCGCCGGCCTGGAGCGCATGGCGGATAAATCCGCGAACAACGTGGTGGCGGCTATTGCGAAAAGCAGAAGCACTACGCTGGCGCGTTTCATTTATGCGCTTGGAATTCGCAATGTGGGTGAGACCACCGCCAAAGAACTGGCCCGCTATTTTGGCAATCTTGAGCAGTTGCTGGCGGCGGATATGGAAAGCTTGCAGCAGGTGCCGGATGTCGGCCCGGTGGTGGCCCAGAGCATTGCCGATTTTTTCGCCGAGAGGCACAATCGTGAAGTCATCAAGCAGTTGCGTGCGGCCGGTGTGCGCTGGCAGGAGGGCGATGGCGCGCAGCAGGCAAAGTTGGGCGCTAGCGAGGTTGGTGGCAGGACTTTCGTATTGACCGGGACCTTGCCGGATTTGACGCGGGAAGATGCCAGGGAGAAAATCGAAGCTGCGGGCGGGAAAGTGAGCGGGAGCGTTTCGAAAAAAACCGATTATGTGGTGGCAGGCGCCGATCCGGGTGGCAAGTATGACAAAGCGATCGAATTGGGAATAACCATCCTCGACGAGGCGGGACTGTTACAATTATTGCAAGATTCACATAGAACGTAGCTGATAAATTTATGCCAAAAATAACCAAAGCCGTTTTCCCGGTGGCAGGCATGGGCACCCGTTTTCTGCCCGCCACCAAGGCCAGTCCCAAGGAAATGATGCCAATCGTGGACAAACCACTGATTCAGTACGCAGTGGAGGAGGCCATCGCGGCGGGTATCACGGAAATGATTTTTATCACCGGGCGCAACAAGCGTTCCATCGAAGACCATTTCGACAAAGCCTACGAGATGGAAGCGGAGCTGGAAGCGCGCGGCAAGACCGATGCCCTGGAAGTACTGCGCAGCATTGTGCCAAAGAATATTTCCTATATTTATATTCGTCAGCCGGAAGCCCTGGGGCTGGGCCACGCCGTGCTGTGCGCACGGCCTGTGGTAGGTAACGAGCCGTTTGCAGTGTTGCTGGCAGACGATCTGATCGACAGCAGCGATCCGGTCATCCGGCAAATGACCCAGTTATATGAGCAAAGTCGCTGCTCGATACTGGGCGTACAGAATATCAAGTTGGAAGATACGATGAATTATGGCATCGTCAAATGCGAGACAGAAGAAAAAGGGCCGCACTCCATCACCGGTATCGTGGAAAAACCCAAACCCGAGAACGCACCTTCAACGCTCGGAGTGGTAGGCCGCTATATTCTTACTCCCGGAATTTTTGCGCATCTGGAGCGAGTCAAACCCGGCGCTGGTGGAGAAATCCAGCTTACCGACGGCATCGCATCACTGTTGCAGGAAGAGCGAGTGCTGGCTTACGAATTTTCTGGAACCCGTTTTGATTGCGGAACCAAGCTTGGCTACCTCAAGGCCACTATCGCGCTGGCGCTCAAGCATCCCGAAGTGAGGGAAGAATTTACCGATTATCTGGCTGCCCAGGGTTGCAATATTCCTGTCGATTAATGGCACATTGAAACCTCGAGTCACATCCAACACCCCGGAAACTGATGCTCTCTTCCGAAGAAGCAAAACGAATACTTGATACGGCGGAGCTGATTTACTCTGCTGACGTTGTAGCTGATACCGTCAGCCGCATGGCGGCGGACATTACTGCGGCGCTATCGGATCGCTATCCGCTGGTGCTGAGCGTAATGGGCGGCGCGGTGGTGTTTACCGGGCAACTGCTGCCACTACTGAGATTTCCGCTGGATTTCGATTATATCCACGCCTCCCGTTACCATAACAATACCAGCGGCGGCCAGATTGAGTGGAAAGTGATGCCCAGGAAAAACGTGCAGGGCCGGGTAGTGCTGGTGCTGGATGATATTCTCGACGAAGGTGTTACCCTCGCCGCGATTCGCGAACGGATCATGGGAAGCGGAGCAGCAGCCTTCTACAGTGCGGTTCTTGCCGACAAGGACATTGGCCGCTCCAAGCCGATCAGTGCGGATTTTGTTGGTGTTACACTGCCGAATCGCTATGTGTTCGGCTTTGGTATGGATGTGCATGGTGCATGGCGGAATTTGCCCGCGATTTATGCAATGAGAGATTGAAACTTTTCCATTACATCTAGTCTGGTTTTTGAAAAAATATGCTCGCAATCATCGGTGGTACTGGCATGACCCAGCTCTCCTGTCTTGAGATATCGCATCGACAGGTTATGCGAACGCCCTACGGCGAGCCATCTGGGCCGCTGACGTTTGGCAGGATCAGCAACCATGAGATCGTATTTTTAGCGCGCCACGGGTATGGCCACACTATCCCGCCGCATGCAGTGAACTATCGCGCCAACCTGTGGGCGCTGCAATCACTCAAGCCGACACGGGTGGTGTCAGTTGCGTCGGTAGGCGGTATCCGTGCCGATCTCATGCCCGGCACGATCGCGGTTCCCGATCAGATTATCGATTACACCCATAGCCGCAAGTTTACTTATTTTGACGGCACTGACAGGCCGGTCACCCATATTGATTTTACCGAGCCCTACTGCCCAGTAACGCGCGGGCATCTGCTGGCGGCGGCAAAGCAGGCAAACGAGAAAATAATCGACGGTGGTGTTTACGCTGCCACCCAGGGCCCGCGCCTCGAAAGTGCGGCGGAAGTCAACCGGCTGGAACGGGACGGTGCCGATATGGTGGGCATGACCGGGATGCCGGAAGCGGCATTGGCGAAGGAACTGGGGTTATGCTATGCGACCCTCGCGGTAGTGGCCAATTATGCGGCGGGACGGGGGACAAGTGCGCATATCATCCGTCTGGAAGATGTGCATGCCGTTCTGGAAAAAGCGATGGTCAGTGTCAGAAATATTCTTGAACAACTGGTGGAACTCGATGGCGATTAGAACTGTTTTGAAAATGGGCGATCCGTGTCTGCTGAAAATCGCGGACAAGGTAGAGAAATTCGGTACCCCTGAACTCAATACGCTGATTCAGGATATGCACGACACCATGGAAGCGCTGGACGGCGCGGGGCTGGCGGCGCCGCAGATTGGCATCGGTCTGCAGGTAGTAATCTTCGGCGTGAAGCGCAATCCGCGCTATCTCGATGCCGAGGAAGTGCCTTACACCGTGCTGGTAAATCCCGTGCTGACACCGCTCACACAGGAGATAGAACAGGACTGGGAGGGTTGCTTGAGCGTTCCCGGTCTGCGCGGCATGGTGCCGCGTTTTGCCAGATTGCGTTACCAGGGATTCGATCAGTACGGCAAGCCCATCGACCGCAGTGTGGGAGGTTTCCACGCGCGCGTGGTGCAGCACGAATACGATCACCTGCAAGGCATACTCTATCCGATGCGCATTACCGATTTTCGCCTGTTTGGTTATACCGAGGTGCTGTTTCCGGGGCAGGCACCGATGGATGAATGAATGGCGCCTGAAGGTTGTTAGGGTTTCACTACTACCAGTATCACCACCGCAACCAATATCACCACCGGGATTTCATTGAACCAGCGGTAATAAACATGGCCATGCCGGTTGCGGTCATGTTTGAAATCGGCCAATAACTTGCCGCAGTAAAGGTGGTAGGCAATCAGCACCGCCACCAGCGCCAGCTTGGCATGCAGCCAGCCGCCGGAAAAACCATAGCTCAGCCAGAGCCACACACCGAATACGATGGTCAACACCGCACCCGGCGTCATGATGCCATAATAAAGTTTGCGCTCCATCACCTTGAAGCGCTCGATGCCGGGTCGGTCATCGCTCATGGCATGGTAGACGAACAGGCGCGGCAAATAGAACAGGCCCGCGAACCAGGTAACCATGAAAATGATGTGCAGCGATTTGATCCAGAGCATTTAATTTCCTTTTTGTACGGAAGCGGTTCCCTATTTCAGCAGGCGCCGTACAATGCTTCGAGGGCGCTGTTATTCATGGTGTCGAAGTGAACTGCCTCCATCGTCAAAAAAGTGATGCGGGAGACCGGGGCTATGTGACCGGAAGCGTGTATGTTACCTTGGTTCCATCGACCTTGACATAGCCACGCTCCATCAGAGCCGCATGCACGGCGTCAACATCAGTAGCGCGCACATCCTTGCCGAGTTTCGATTGCAGAGTGTTCCGCAGGGTTTGTTGAGTGCGGGGTTTTGAGGTTTTCCGCTTTATCAGATCTTCTATCACGGCCTTGATCATGTCATCGAGCGTAGCGCGGGCGGGAGGCTGGCTGGATTCGTTCTCGCTGCAGGTTCCGTCCGCGTCGACGGAGTTGGGGACTTGACCAAAGCACGGCATTTTTTCGATCGAATTTGAGCGGGCAACCGATATTTTTCTTGTTTTCAGGTGCCGAATGAGCGAGTCGAATCCCTTGTCTCCCGAGATAATATGAAAGAACCCCGCGGGATCAGCCGCTGCCAGATCGCCCAGGTAGTAGGCAAGATGGAAATCAAGTGCGTTTTGCCCGGATGTCTCGAGAGTAATATATTCCGCATGGCTGCCCAACTCCTGTATTGCCAGAACAAGCTCAAGCGGGAGCTTGGTATTCTTTGGGCCGAGAAATATTTTCACCCGGAAGTTCTCGCCCTTCAGAAGGGCAAGCGACTTTACCGGGACATTTTCGTAGTCTATTAAAACGTAGTTTGTCTTCAATTCAAAGCCTCGATGGCAATGTGCAATATGTCATGGCATTCGTGCAATCGCATGGGTTCGCAGCCATTTTTATATTATCATCCAGATCGAATGGCTGCAGCTTGAGCAATATCGCCGAAATAACCTTTCAGACTTAACAACGGCATTGCGGGAAGGAAATTGAATTGCATGGACATGATTAAAACACGCGCGGCGGTTGCCTGGGCTCCAGGCCAGCTTTTGAGCATCGAACAAGTTGACCTGATGCCGCCGCAAAAGGGCGAAGTACTGGTGCGAATTGTGGCCACAGGCGTATGCCATACCGATGCCTACACGCTTTCCGGGAAAGATCCAGAAGGCAGGTTTCCCACGATACTCGGCCACGAAGGCGGCGGGATCGTCGAGGCTCTGGGCGAAGGGGTAACCAGCGTGGCCGTGGGCGACCATGTGATTCCGCTTTATATCCCGGAATGCGGCGAGTGCAAGTTCTGCAAATCGGGCAAAACCAACTTGTGTCAGGCGATACGCGTAACCCAGGGACAGGGGCTGATGCCCGACGGCACCACGCGTTTCTCCAAGGACGGGAAACCCATTTACCACTACATGGGCACTTCGACTTTCTCCGAATATACCGTCATCCCCGAAATTTCCCTGGCAAAAATCAGCAAGGAAGCACCGCTGGAGAAAGTCTGTCTGCTCGGCTGCGGCGTGACCACCGGCATGGGCGCCGTTGCCAATACCGCGAAAGTGAAGGCGGGTGACACCGTGGCGGTGTTCGGCCTCGGCGGTATCGGTCTGGCCGTGATCATCGGTGCTGTCATGGCCAAAGCCGCACGCATCATCGCGATCGACATCAATCCCGGAAAATTTGAAATTGCCCGGCAACTGGGCGCCACCGATGTAGTGAACCCCAAGGATTACGCCAAACCGATCCAGGAGGTGATCGTCGAGATGACCGGCGGCGGCGTGGATTTTTCCTTTGAATGCATCGGCAACGTCAAGGTGATGCGTTCAGCGCTGGAGTGCTGCCACAAGGGTTGGGGCGAATCGGTGATCATCGGCGTTGCCGGTGCCGGTGAAGAGATCTGCACCCGCCCGTTCCAGTTGGTAACCGGGCGCGTATGGCGCGGTTCGGCATTTGGCGGGGTGAGAGGGCGTAGCGAACTGCCAGGCTATGTACAACGCTATCTGGACGGTGAATTTGAACTCGATACCTTCATCACCCACACCATGGGGCTGGAGCAGATCAACCAGGCATTCGACCTGATGCACGCAGGCGAATCCATACGCACGGTGATCCATTTCGACAAGTAGTTCCAACTTGATCTGACAGTCTGTGTCGCGCCAAGAGCAGACGTACAGAATTCGAGTTGTTGTTGGATAGCCGGCATTGATTAGAACCAAAGAACAGGTCATCCAGAATGACCTGGATATTTTTAGCCATTATGCCGATGGCGAATTGTATCTATAATTGGCCCCAAGTATTTGTAGCCCTCGCGTTACTTGAATGGGGTTGGTTTAATTGTTTAGAAAGGGGAGGATGGCATGATGAATCTAAAATTATTGAAGTCATCCGGCTCAATATTGTGCTGCATACTAGCGCTGACCCTCTGTGGCTTAGCAACCAACACACAGGCAGACATCAATGATGATCTTCGGTCGGCGGCAGGATCGGATAACGTAAAAAAAGTCAGTCGGCTGCTGGACAATGGTGCGGACGTCAATGCCAAGGACAAGATTGGCAATACCCCTCTTCATTACACCGCCGGGTGGGGATACAAGGATGTTGCCGCACTGTTGATCGCGGAGCTGTTGATTGCCAAGGGTGCGGACGTTAACGACAAGAACAATGATGGTGATACCCCTCTTCATGCTGCCGCCATTAGGGGACACAAGGATATTGCCGAGTTGTTGATTGCCAAGGGTGCGGACGTTAACGACAAGAACAATGATGGTGATACCCC
>CAKKRD010000043.1:41347-44807 GCA_919902515.1 Nitrosomonadaceae bacterium
TCTTCATGCTGCCGCCAATGCTGGACACGAGGATGTAGCCAGGCTATTGATTGACAAGGGTGCGAACATCAATGCCAAGAAGGAGGATGGCAGAACCCCTCTTCTTCTCGCTGTCAGGAATGGATACAAGGATGTTGCCAAGCTGTTGATTGCCGAGGGTGCGGACGTTAATGACGAGGGCCTGTATAACAAAACCCCTCTTCATTACGTTGCCGAGTGGGGACACAAGGATGTTGCCGAGCTGTTGATTGCCAAGGGTGCGGACGTTAACGCCAAGAACAATGATGGCGATACCCCTCTTCATGTCGCCGTCAAGAATAGACACATGGGTGTTGCCGAGCTACTTCGGCAGAAGGGCGGCAAATAACACCCTCGGCATGATCGAATCGATAGAAAATAAATAACGACAAACTGTTAGGGTGCAATCGTCTGGTTAGTGTTCAACCGGCACAGATGGTCAATATTCAACCGACAGCAACAAACTGGAGCTTATTATGCAATCCACCAAAAGAATAGTAACCACAACCATCATGCTTTCATTGACCCTTGGTTTGGGGGCATGTGCCAGTCATTTGATTGATGTGCGGCATGGGTCTGAACGAGTTTCTCTAGCGGATGCAAATCAGGTTGTTAATTGCGAGTCCAAAGGCAATATGACGGGTAGTGTTCTTACCGAAGTTGGACTCTTCACTCGCAGTGTCGAAGCCGTGGAGGCTAACTTGTTGCAATTGGCACTTAATGCTGCAGTAGATAAAGGTGGCGATACAGTTGTTAAAAGAGATACGTCGAGATATGGAGAGCGCACATTCGACATCTACAAATGTAGGCCTTAATTGGAGATGTCTTGAATTGTGAAAAGTGGCTTCGTCATTCTCAAAACTTAGTGGTTGCTGTTAGCCATTAGTTGATGGTCTCGGTTGTGCCAGGAGCAGTCATTTGTTGATTGCCAAAACGAGTGACCGTGTAGAATTTTCATGTTGTAAGTGGTGGATTATTCCTATAATTTTCCTCATGTATTTATAGCCCCATGTCAGATGGATGGGGTAACCAGCATACGAACCGATATCATCACTAAAGTCTGTCTCTCGTAGTTCGACAATGCGACAAAACCAGTTTTTAAATTCCGAAACTTTAGTTATTATTGATCTTTACATAACTCATGACAGTTGCCATTACCGTAGCCGTCATTCCCGCGCAAGCGGGAATCCAGACAATTGACAAGGCTCACACGCAGTGGGACAACACCCCAAACATGGCTTTGGCCACTACGCGGAGATTTGATGACATCCTGGATTCCGGCCTTCGCCGGAATGACGAATTGATGGATTTCGTCTACTTGTGCACTCGTTTCAAATGTTGTCTTCAATTATGTAAAGCTCAATAGTGACCGGTTACCAAAGAGGTAATATCCATGCAATTCCGTACTTTTCATTTCATGATGCTGGGATTTGTGGTGACTGCTGGCAGCATCACTGCTGCGTTTGCCGAGACTGCCCAGACCGGCGAGAGTGCTGCGGCATCCACGGTATCCGGATCTGCTCATAAACATGATATGCAGCCGGAGCCGCCAAATCAGTCAGGTGCGGATGGTCAGGCCGCACCGAAGCTGCTGAATCTCGGCTCACATACATTCCCGGTCAGCACGCGGAATGGGCGTGCGCAGCAGTTCATCAATCAGGGACTGAACCTCTCTTACGCATTTAACCATACCGAAGCAGGCCTTGCGTTCCGGGAAGCGGCACGACTGGATCCGACGCTTGCAATGGCGTACTGGGGTCAGGCATTAGTGCTTGGTCCAAACATCAACGCGCCAATGGAAGCAAAGGACGAAATGCCGGCGCTGGAGCTTGTACGCAAAGCTGCCGCGCTCGTCGCGCAGGCTTCGTCGCGTGAGCGGGTGCTGATTGACGCGCTGGAGAAGCGGTACACCGGGAAACCCGAGCAGCGCAAGGCGAACGACAAAGCTTACGCGGATGCGATGCGGGAAGTGCATCTGCGTTTTCGCAGTGATCATGACATTGCGATGCTCTATGTCGAGTCGGTGATGGATCTCAACTCCTGGGGTTACTGGATGCGCGATGGTTATCCGCTCGAAGGGACAGCCGAAATAGTCGCGATAACCGAGGAGGTGCTGCAGCGCAATCCGAAACATCCGGGCGCGGCGCATATGTATATCCACCTCGTCGAGCCGACGAGTACACCCGAGCGAGCGGAGAAGGTGGCCGATATGCTGCTTACGCTGATGCCGGCGGCAGGGCATCTGCTGCACATGCCGTCGCATATTTATCTGCGCGTGGGCCGATATGCCGACGCGATGAAGAGCAATCAGCTTGCCATCGCAGCTGACGAGGCGTATTTCGCGCAGCACCCCGCACCGGGACAAGGGCTGTATCCGGCAGTATATTTCCCCCACAACATCCATTTTCTCTGGTTTGCTGCTACCGCAGATGGCCAAAGCCGCATGGCGATAGAGTCGGCACGCAAGGTGGCCAGCACCATAGATGAAACGGTTCTGCAGGCGATGCCAGCGACAGCGATATTCCGAGTAGTGCCGTACTGGGCGCTGGCAAGGTTTGGAAAGTGGAATGAGATACTCCAGGAGCCAGCGCCACCATCCACGAATGCATTTTTGCAGGGCGCCTGGCACTATGTACGCGGCTTGGCGTTTGCCGCAATGAGGCAGTTGCAGCAGGCCGAGCAGGAGTTGGGGGCGCTGCGCGCGATCATGCAGGATGGATCACTGGATTGGCAGCTTATGTCGCTGAATACCGCGCGCGAAGTGTTGAGTATTGGTCCTGAGGTGCTGGCTGGCGAGATTGCGGCAGCCCGTGGACAGTTTGATGCCGCCATCGCACACCTTGACCGGGCGGTTCGACTGGAGGATGCCCTCGCTTATACGGAGCCGCCGGAATGGCAATCCCCTGCAAGGCTGACGCTGGGTGCCATCCTGCTGGAAGCGGGGCGCGCAGCCGAAGCGGAGACGGTGTACTGGGAGGATCTGCGGAGAAATCGCAACAGCGGTTGGGCGCTTCTTGGACTGTTGCAGGCACTGCGTGCGCAAAAGAAGGACGATCAGGCGGCATTGATCGAGGCGCGTTTCAAAAAGGCATGGACGCGTGCGGACGTGGAACTCGGCGCATCACGTTTCGGGTGTATTGCGGCGCCCCGCGCAGAAGTAGCACCATAGCACTATCGCTGGCGTTGCTTTGCAGTTGTCGGCACTGTCAAGTTGTCGAAAATGTAAAGCAAGGATTCTTATCGACGGATGATATTCGGTGTCAATTAGCGAGATAAGTGTCCCCAATTCGGACGTGCAAAAGTACCGCTGCGCTCTGTCTTTGCATGCCAGTTAATGCGGGTGTTTTGAGCGTCCGCTTTGAGGAAGATCGGTCGTCCGTTCGGTGCCATAAGGAGACGGTCGAGCTTCTACTCCGAAGTTGCCATTCGCGCATACGCGATA
>CAKKRD010000044.1 GCA_919902515.1 Nitrosomonadaceae bacterium
GATGAGGGCGATGGCGAGTGAGGCACCCCAGTTGTCCAGTGTCCCCGCTGCCCGCCCCGGGCAGTGGTCTTGCTTGTAAGTGTTCCCATTTGTTGAACGGCCATCGACCCCTCAGTACCTGAGCAAACGGGGACAGCACAGCTTCAGTCTTAAATTCCTTTCTTTCCCAGTTTATGCTATATCGGGACAAGATTGTTATTCTTACCCGCAACCACTTTTCCCAGCTCGTCTCTTGCAATTTCCTCGTGGCTTCCAGATGACGCTATAAATGCCCATTTGTTTGTCGGATTGAGTCCGTGGTTAGCGGCGGATAATCAAAAGTGATTTCATAAAACTGGACGGGGTGTAAGTGGCAGTCTTGCATAATCCAAGACGCCGGAGGTGAGATATGGAGCACCATTTTAAATTCTACAACCAGATGCGCCTGCACACGGCGCTTGACGACAGGATACCGGATGGAGTTTACTTCGATAACCTGTCTGAAGCGCTACGCGCAGCGTAGGCAGGAACCATGAGGCTTCCACTTACGAAATGGAAATTCCTGTCCAAATAAACAGAGACACTTCTTATCCGGACTTGCTGTCATGACCGATTCCACCGCCAGGTTACAGGAAAAACTGCGTTTGCTGGCGGTGTCATACGCGGAGAAACTGCCAGACAAGATCAATCAGATTGAACAGATGTGGGGGCAGCTCCAGATCGAATGGGATGAAGAAATATTGCAGACGCTGCAACGCATGGTGCATAGCCTGACCGGTTCCGGCAAAATTTTTGGTTTCGCAGAACTCAGCGGAGTGGCGCGCGTTCTGGAGGAAAGCCTGAAAGGCATGGTGAAATCAAAGACGCCCGCCAACGAACAGCAGTGTGTCCAGATACAGAAGCAGATTGAAGACTTGCGGCAGGCAGCGTCACATGCCAGTCCCATTCAGAGGGAAATATCCGCCCCCGCAAAGACCACTGCGGCGGCAGCGGGATTCAGAGGACTCAAGCAGGTTTTTGTGGCGGAGGACGATTGCGAAGTGGCGCAGGAACTGGCACTGCAACTGCGCCATTTTGGCTATGAGGTGCGTGTTTTTAACCAGTTGGACGAATTCCGCCTGGCCGTGAAACAAGCGCCCGATGTGATCATCCTGATGGATATTGAATTCCATGAAGACAGGCTGGCGGGGATCAAGGCAATGGAAGAAATCCAACAGGAGCGTGCCATGCCCGCTCCGGTGATATTCATTTCCGCATATGATGACTTGGCTTCACGGCTGGGTGCGGTGCGTGCCGGGAGCGTCGCTTATTTCACCAAGCCGGTCAATCCGGGTGAGTTGATCGACCAGCTCGATGCATTGACGTCATCTCAGCCGCAGCAGCCTTTCCGTGTACTGATTGTAGATGATGACGCTGCCATGCTCGCTTATCACTCTGCCGTGCTGGAACAGGCAGGCATGCTTGTTAGCGCAGTAAACAAACCTATGGAGATCATGGGAGCACTGCTGGAGTTCGATCCGGATCTGGTTCTGATGGATATGTATATGCCGGAATGTGACGGCATTGAGTTGGCAAAGGTGATTCGCCAGTTGGGTGGTTTCGTCGGCGTTCCTATCGTTTATCTTTCCGCCGAGAAAGATTTCAATAAACAGTTTGAGGCCGTAAGTTTTGGAGGTGATGATTTCCTGGTTAAGCCAATTGGGCCGCAACATCTAGTTTCAGCCATCACATCGCGTATCCAGCGCACCCGTTTGTTGCGTTCCTTCATGGTGCGTGACAGCCTTACCGGTCTGCTTAATCATACTTCCATCAAAGATCAACTGGGTCGTGAAGTGGCGCGTGCGCACAGGCTTAAGACACCACTGGCCTTTGCCATGATCGATATCGATTTTTTTAAAAATGTGAACGACAGCTATGGTCATGCTGCGGGCGATCGCGTGATTAAAAGTCTAGCGCGGCTGCTGAAACAGCGGCTGCGTGAAACTGACATCGTCGGACGCTATGGCGGGGAAGAGTTCGCAGTGATCATGACCGGCACCGACGGTCCCTCGGCGGTGAAGGTGCTGGACAGCATACGCGACGCTTTCTCACGGCTGATCCACTTGAGCGAAGGCAAGGAGTTTTCTGTTAACCTGAGTTGTGGTATTGCCGATATTGTTCATTTCGGGGATGCGATCAAAATTGGAGATGCTGCCGACAAGGCGCTCTATCAAGCCAAACAGGCAGGCCGCAACCAAGTGGTGCTGGCACAGGCCTAGGGAGAGTGTAATGGTTGAGAGATCTGCAGTCACGATTCTGGCGCTGGATGACGAGCCCTTCATGCTCAAGCTGCTGGCCCGCATGCTGGCCAACATGGGGTTCACCTCGGTTACGCTGTGCGATAACGGGGATGCTGCCCTTACCCAGATAGATAATGTCGGCGCCCGGCCAAATCTGATTCTGCTGGACCTCAATATGCCGGGAATGGACGGGATCGAATTTGTGCGCCACCTGGTTGAACGGAATTATAGCGGCAGCCTGATCCTGATCAGCGGTGAGGATGAGCGCATGCTCCAGACTGCCGAGAAACTGGTGCAGGCGCATAAAATACAGGTGCTCGGGCATCTGCACAAGCCGGTCAAGCCCGAGGTGTTGTCCGCGCTGCTGGAGAAGTGGACGCCTCCTACCGCGGGTAATCTTCCGGCAGCGAAGAAAATTTACGGTGCGGACGAGCTGCGTGCTGCCATCGACAGCGGTCAACTGGTCAATTACTACCAGCCCAAGGTAGCAGTTGCCAGCGGTGAAGTGGTGGGGGTGGAGACCCTGGTGCGCTGGCGTCATCCCGTGGATGGACTGGTATTTCCCGATCAGTTCATCAGCGTGGCGGAAGCGCACGGCTTGATCAATGACCTGACACGCATGGTGCTGACCGGCGCACTGGCCCAAGCAAAAGCTTGGCGGCAAGCGGGACTGACGCTACGGGTGGCCGTTAACATCTCGATGGACAACCTGGCGTCCCTGGATTTTGTCGATTTCGTTGTCGAACTCACAACCAGGGAAGGTGTGCCGCCGCAGGGGGTGGTGCTGGAGGTGACGGAAAGCCGTTTGATGCAGGACACGCGGGCTCCGCTCGAAGTCCTGACGCGGTTGCGCCTGAAACGCTTCCGCCTTTCAATCGATGATTTTGGCACAGGGCACTCTTCCCTGGCGCAGTTGCGCGACATTCCTTTTGATGAACTCAAGATCGATCAAGGGTTCGTGCACCGCGCCTGGAGTAACGAAACGCTGCGGGCGATGTACGATGCCAGTCTGGCTCTGGCGAGACAATTGGGCATGGAAGTTGTGGCCGAAGGAGTCGAGGACCGGAACGACTGGGACTTGCTGCAGCGTACCGGCTGCGATCTGGCACAGGGAGCTTTCATCTCTCCGCCGATGCCGGCTGCGGATTTCCCCGGCTGGCTGGAAGACTGGCAGGAACGGGTGCGCACCGAGTTTGCCAATTTCAATGTTTCGGCGTGATGTATAAATCCGGTAAATTCCAGGAAACCTAGACCAGCAACGCTGCCGCCACCCGTCTCCCTTCCGCCGTCAGGATGTTATAGGTGCGGCAGGCAGCACTGGTATCCATTACTTCGACACCGATTTTTGCGGCGATTAGCATTTTTGTCAGGGAAGGGTGGGGAAAGCGCAGGGTGGTGCCAGTGCCCAGTAATACTATTTCGGATTGTAACGAGAGCAGATACTCGAAATGCTCTACTGCCAGTTGCTCGAAAGTCTGCGCTGGCCAGTCTTCGATGATGCGGTCAGGCAGGATGATCAGGCTGCGTTCATAGCGCGTCTGATTGACCATGACATAGCCGGTGCCGTAGCCGGTGAACATATTCTGCTCGGAAAGTCCGGAAAGATGCAGCTTCAACTGAGGTCTCCATTTGCGGCAGGTTGGCGGGTCGGGTAACATTACATCTTTTTTGCGTTACGATAAAGCAGAAAACAGAGGGCAGAATTAAAATTCTGTCCTTTTTGGCTGCCTTTATTGGCTCCTTTCGCAGCCCAGGGTTCTTATTCAAACCATGCAACCGATATTAAAATCCAGCAAGCTGGCCAATGTCTGTTACGACATTCGCGGGCCCGTGCTCGACCGCGCCAAGCAGATGGAAGAGGACGGGCACTACATCATCAAGCTCAATATCGGCAACCCCGCATCGTTCGGTTTTGATGCACCCGAGGAAATTCTGCAGGACGTGATCCATAACCTGTCCGATGCTTCCGGTTACTGTGACTCCAAAGGCTTGTTCGCCGCACGCAAGGCGATCATGCACTACAGCCAGGAGAAGCATATTGGCGACGTACAGATGGAGGATATTTACATCGGCAACGGTGTGTCCGAGCTGATCGTCATGGCCATGCAGGCGCTGCTGGACAGCGGCGACGAAGTGCTGATCCCCGCGCCCGATTATCCTCTGTGGACGGCAGCAGTGGTGCTGGCGGGCGGCACGGCACGGCATTATGTATGCGACGAGCAATCCGGCTGGCTGCCCGACCTGGATGACATTCGTGCCAAAGTGACTGCGAACACGCGTGCCATCGTCATCATCAACCCGAATAATCCGACCGGCGCGCTCTATCCGGATGAGTTGTTGCGCGAGATCATCGAGATCGCCCGTCAGCACCAGCTCATCATTTACGCGGACGAAGTTTATGACAAGGTGCTGTACGATGGCGCCACGCACACTTCAATTGCCTCGCTGGCGGATGACGTGCTGTTTGTCACTCTCAACGGTTTGTCGAAGAATTACCGCGCCGCCGGATTCCGTTCCGGCTGGGCGATAGTCTCCGGCAGAAAACACCATGCCCGCGATTATATCGCCGGCCTGACCATGCTGGCTTCAATGCGCCTATGCGCCAACGTGCCCGCGCAATTCGGCATCCAGACTGCACTCGGCGGTTACCAGAGCATCAACGATCTGGTATTGCCGACCGGACGGCTGATGCGCCAGCGCGATCTTGCCTGGAAGCTGCTCACCGACATCCCCGGCATTACCTGCTTCAAGCCGCAGGCGGCGATGTATCTGTTCCCGCGGCTTGATCCAAAAATGTATCCGATCGACGATGATCAGCAGTTTGTGCTGGATTTGCTGGTGGAGGAGAAAGTTCTGCTGGTGCAGGGCAGCGGCTTCAACTGGCCGCATCCAGATCACCTGCGCGTAGTATTTTTGCCGAATAGTGATGATCTTACCGAAGCCATGGGCCGCATTGCCCATTTTCTTGAACATTATCGCAAGCGGCACGGAACCTATTGATTCTCTTTTTATGCTGAAAATATGAAACCCATCAACGTAGGTCTGTTAGGTATTGGCACTGTCGGCGGCGGCACGTTTGCGGTACTCAAGCGCAACCAGGAAGAAATCACTCGCCGCGCCGGACGCGGTATCGTCATTACGATGGTGGCTGATCGCGAGGTGGAGAAGGCGCGCAAAATTGTAGGTGAGGGTGTCATAGTTACCGCCGATGCGAACGAAATTGTCACCAATCCTGACATAGACATTGTGGTCGAACTGATCGGCGGTTATACCGTCGCCAAAGAGTTGATCCTCAAGGCCATTGAAAACGGCAAGCATGTGGTTACCGCCAACAAAGCGCTGCTGGCTTCGCACGGCACTGAAATATTTGCCGCTGCGCAGAAGAAAGGGGTGATGGTTGCATTCGAGGCAGCGGTGGCAGGTGGTATTCCGATCATCAAGGCGTTGCGCGAAGGATTGACTGCCAACCGCATCGAATGGATTGCGGGCATTATCAACGGCACCAGTAATTTCATTTTGTCGGAAATGCGCGACAAGGGATTGACCTTCGATACTGTGCTGAAACAGGCGCAGAAGCTGGGTTATGCCGAGGCTGACCCCACTTTCGACATCGAAGGTATCGATGCCGCGCACAAGCTCACCATCATGGCGGCTATCGCTTTCGGCATTCCCATGCAATTCGACAAGGTCTATACCGAAGGCATTGCCAAATTGACCCGCGAAGATATCCGCTATGCGGAGGAACTGGGCTACCGCATCAAACTGCTGGGCATTACCAAGCGCACTCCCAGGGGGATCGAACTGCGCGTTCATCCTACGCTGATCCCTACGCGGCGACTGATCGCCAACGTCGAAGGTGTGATGAACGCGATTGTGGTGAAGGGCGATGCAGTGGGCGCTACGCTGTATTATGGTGCCGGAGCGGGCGCCGAACCCACCGCCAGCTCGGTAGTCGCGGATCTGGTGGATGTGACCCGCATGCACACTGCCGATCCGAAACACCGTGTTCCCCATCTCGCTTTCCAGCCGGATCTGCTGTCGAACACGCCCATTCTGCCGATGGAGGAAGTGGAGACTTCCTATTATCTGCGGCTGCGAGCACTGGATAAACCAGGCGTGCTGGCCGACATCACCCGCATACTTGCCGACCTGGATATTTCAATCGATGCGATGGTGCAGAAAGAGCCCAGCGAGGGTGAAGACCAGGTAAACATCATCATGCTCACCCATATGACGGTGGAAAAGAACATCAACGCAGCCATTGCCAGAATAGAAAAACTACCAGTGATGACGGGCAAGGTGACGCGTATCCGGCTGGAAGAATTGAACAGTAAATAATCCCATAGAAGATGATCGAACCTGGGAGGGTACGAAGGAATTCGGATGCTTGACCCCCATTGGGTAACTCACAACTACCCGCCTGTCGATTGAAGTTCCTTCGTGTCCTGCGCATACCCCCATGGGGTATAAAAAGAAAATTTGCGGCGAAAAATATGCGTTATATCTCCACTCGCGGCGGCATGCCGCCGAAAACCTTTTCCGAAATTCTTCTGAGCGGCCTGGCTTCTGATGGCGGGCTGGCAATGCCTGAGGCGTATCCGCGTATCGGTTCCGCTGAACTGGAGAAGTGGCGCGGGCTGAGCTATCCGCAACTTGCATTTGAAATCCTTACACGTTTTGCCGACGATATTCCCGCTACCGATCTGCGCGATATCATCAAACGCACCTATACCGCCGAGATATTCCACAGCAAGGAGATTACCCCGCTCAAGATCCTGGCGCCGGGGCTGCACATTCTGAGTCTGTCCAATGGGCCGACACTGGCATTCAAGGACATTGCCATGCAATTGCTCGGCAACCTGTTCGAGTATGCGCTGGCGAAAACCGGGGAAGAGCTGAACATCCTCGGTGCAACTTCCGGCGATACCGGCTCCAGCGCGGAATATGCCATGCGCGGCAAACGCGGCATCCGGGTATTCATGCTCTCGCCGCATGGAAAAATGAGTCTGTTCCAGACTGCGCAAATGTTTTCCCTGCAGGACCCAAACATACTCAACATTGCCATTCGCGGTGTGTTTGACGACTGCCAGGACATCGTCAAGGCGGTCAGCAACGACCACGCTTTCAAACAAAAATACCACATCGGCACCGTCAATTCGATCAACTGGGCGCGCGTCGCGGCACAGATCGTTTATTACTTCAAGGGCTATTTCGCCGCTACCCGTTCAAATGTCGAACAGGTATCGTTTGCTGTACCGTCGGGGAATTTCGGTAATATCTGCGCCGGCCATGTGGCGCGTATGATGGGATTGCCGATCAGGCGGCTGATACTTGCCACCAATGAGAATGACGTGCTGGATGAATTCTTCCGCAGCGGCTGCTACCGCCCCCGCACCACGGCCGAAACGCAGCATACCAGCAGTCCCTCGATGGATATTTCCAAGGCATCGAATTTCGAGCGTTTCATGTTTGACCTGACCGGGCGCGATGCGGGCAAGGTAAAGGAATTGTGGCGAGCGGTGGACAAGGGCGCTGCTTTCAATCTTGCCGATACGCCGTTATGGGAGAAAGTGAAGGATTTCGGTATCGTGTCGGGAACCAGCAATCATGCGGCGCGTATCGCCACTATCCGCAAACTGCATCAGCAATACGGCGTGCTGGTGGATACGCACACCGCCGATGGCATAAAAGTAGGACTGGAGCAGCGCGAAGCGGGCGTGCCGCTGATCTGCCTGGAAACCGCACTGCCGGTCAAATTTTCCGAGAGCATCATCGAAGCCATCGGCCAGGAGCCGGAACGTCCGCCCGGTTACGAAAACCTGGAGAATCTGCCGCAGCGGTATGTGGTGATGGATGCTGATACCGATGCGGTCAAGGCCTTCATTGCCGAACAAGTTTGATTTATGGAATCTCTGAACGAGTACTCCGTGGAGCGCGCTGCTTCCTGGCAGCAGCAAGAAAATCGTCCAGTATCGGGCCGGAATCGAGCAGTCCGGTGGTATCGGCATGAAACTCCGGATGCCACTGAAAACCGGTCACATAGCATTCTCCACGCATGCGGATGGCCTCGATGATGCCATCACTTGCGGAGACCGCCTCGACCATCAGATCTCTTCCCAGCTGCTTGATTGCCTGATGATGAATGCTGGACACCAGGTGCTCTGGTTTCCCCCCGTATAGCCGTGCCAGTCCAGAGTTCGTTTCAATATGAATGGCATGGCGGTGGCGGTCATAGAGTACCTGGTCTACATGCGGGATGGCATCAGGATAGTCGGTGGCAATATCCTGATGCAGGCTCCCGCCCAATGCCACATTGATCAACTGCAGGCCACGGCAGAGACCCAGCACAGGTTTTCCCTGTACCACGCATTCCCGGAACAGATCGATTTCATACAGATCGCGTACCTGGTCGCCAGACCATTCGGGACGTAACGGCGTTTCACCGTAGGAGATAGGGCTGACGTCAGCGCCGCCTTGCAGCACCAGGCCATCTATTTCCGCTATATAGTCGCTTATGCGCACACTGGAACGCTCCATGCCACCGGTCTCCAGGGATGGCAGCATGAATACCATGGCACGGCGGCGCATGATCCAGTGGGCAACGGTCTGTTCAAGATACTGCAGGGTTTTATTGCGAAAACCCAGTTCCACCGGGGGGTGATGCAGAATCCGCGGTGATAGGCCAATGCGCAACGGGCGTGTCATCTTGACTGGTGCGGGAGCCATTAGCCGTTCATCCACAATTTGGCCTGTTGCTGCACCACATCGCTGAGATTGTGTTCATGTGCGTAAGTCTGGCGCAGCCAGCTTGCGCCGTTGCCAGTGGCAAGTATCTCGCGGATCTGTGCCATTGCTTCCCCGGCTTGTAACTCGGCGGCGTGATCGGCAATACGCAGCAACATGTCTGCAATGTCCTCACGCAGACTGCGCCGTTCGTGGGTGCGCGGATCAATAAACACCCCTTCAAGTCCGAAGCGGCAGGCCTGGAAACGATTGAAGGTATAGACCAGATAATCATCTTCCTGCGGCTCGCCGGGCCGTTCCACCATGATATAACGCGCCATTGCCTGGATATAGCAGGCGATGGCAGCCGCGATTTCGACAGTAAGCGGGGTATCGCATACCCGTACCTCGATGGTGCCAAACTCCGGTTTTGGGCGGATATCCCAATAAAAATCCTTCATCGACTCGACTACGCCGGTGCCGGTCATTTTGCTGAAAAACCGCTCGAAATCCTCCCAGTGCAGAACGAACGGTGCACGCCCGCTGAGCGGAAAAGAGAAAACGGAATTAAGGCGGGCCGAGGCAAATCCCGTATCGTGCCCCTGCACAAACGGAGAGGAAGCGGAAAGCGCGATAAAATGCGGGACATAGCGCGACAGCATATGCAGCAGATGCAGCGCTTCGTCCGGACCGGGGCAGCCGATGTGGACATGCTGGCCGAATATGGTGAACTGTTTGGCCAGATAGCCGTACAGGTCGGACAGGTAATGAAAACGCGGCGCGTCAAAAATCTTCTGCTCGCTCCAGTGCTGGAATGGATGGGTGCCGCCGCCGGCCACTGCAATATTAAGAAAGCGGCCGGCATCAGCCACAGTGTTGCGCAGGGAGTGCAACTCCTCGACCAGCGCGGCGTATTCGTGCTGCACCGAGGTATTGATTTCGATCATGCTGCGGGTCATTTCAGGTTTTATTTCCCCGTGGTGTGTCTGCCTGGCGATCCGGCGCAGCATGTCGGGTGCTGAGGAGATCAAGTCGTAATCGTTGCAATTGAGCAACTGCAACTCGAGTTCGACCCCGATGCTTAAAGGGCGGGACGAGGCAAAGGGCATCAAGCTCATGTTTTTTCCTCTAGGGTTTCTCCGGCTCCGCGCAGGGCCATCTGCACCAGAATGGGTCCGGCAAGCTCAAGTATCACGATACAACTCATTAACACCAGCCCCAGTCCCGAAGCAAAAGCAGGAAAAGCAGCAGCAGTGTCCAGTGTCAATAGCAGCGTGAGGCTGGACATGGGCACAAGTGCGATTCCCAGCGCTAGCGCCTGCTGCAGGCTGATGCCGCTATACTTTGCCAGCATCAGCACTGGCAACAGCTTGGCGATGGTGCGGACCAGGATCAGCAGCAGCACCAGCAGCATGCTGTCGCGCAGCCCGTCGAGGTTTGCCGCCAGGCCATTGGCAGTAAACATCAATACCACCAGGACCGCACCGGCAGAACCAAAATGCGGCAGGAAGGCGCGCGGGCGCTGGCGCTGATAGCGGACGATCAGACCAGCCGCCAGTAGTATCAGCATCGGGCTGAGTTTGAGTGTCGAAGCCACGATGGTCGCGATTGCGATCATGCCAAATAAAAGGAAAGAGAAAGTTTCTTCGTGTCGCCCCAGGTGACGGTGGATAGAATTGAAAGCGATGCCGAATAGCCAGCCCAGTAGCGCCGATCCGCCGATGAGGTAGAGTGGTTGCAGCACAGTATGGATCAGACCGGTGCCGGCCTCGCCGTGCATGAATGCGACCGCCAATTTGTGGCAGATAATGGCATAGATACAGTTGAGCGCAGTCATCAGCAGTAATCGTTCGGTAACTTGTCCGCGAGCGCGGGATTCCGTCACTGTGCGCACCACAATGGCGGGCGAAGTGGCAATGGCGATGGTCGCTACCACTGCGGCGGTGACGTGTGCGACATCAAACCACAGCAACAATCCAAACACCGCAAAAAAAGTTGCGGCAGCTTCCAGCAGACTGGTGCCGGCAATCCACGGATTGGCCTTGAGCCAGCGCAGATTCACCTTGCTGCCCAACTCGAACAACAGGATGCCGAGCGCCAGATCAACCAGCAGCCGCCATTCCGCGGCGGGCAGTTCCGGGATCAGATTCAGGCCGGCGGGCCCCAGCAGCAGCCCGATGCCGACATAACCGACGATGCGCGGCAGCCGCAGATAGCGCACCAGTCCTTCTCCCACCAGTACGGCAATCACCAGGGCAAGCGCGAGCCACAGGGCCGGGCTGATCGACAGCGGCCAGGTTGGGAGGTAAGCGGACAAGGTCATGTCAGAAAGCGCATCGATAGATCCACTGCCTGCACGTTTTTGGTGAGGCTGCCGACAGAAATCCGGTCTACGCCGGTTTGCGCGATTGCGCGCACGTTCTCCAACGTGATCCCACCCGATGCTTCCAGGATGGTTTGCCCGCTGGTCAGGTTTGCGGTCAGAGCGACTGCACTGCGCAACTGGGCAAGTTCAAAGTTATCCAGCAGGATCATCTTCGCCCCGGCAATGAGCGCTTGATGCAACTGATCCAGTGTTTCCACCTCGATCTGGATGAATACCCCCGGCGGAGCAATTTCTCTGGCGGCATGCAAGGCTTGCGCGACGCTACCCGCAGCGATGATGTGGTTTTCCTTGATGAGGATGCCGTCGTACAGACCCAGGCGATGGTTGACGCCGCCGCCGCATTTGACCGCGTATTTCTGCGCAAGCCGCAGACCCGGTAGGGTCTTGCGGGTATCCACGATCACTGCTCCGGTTCCGGCCACCACTTCCACGTAGCGCCGGGTCTGCGTGGCGACAGCGGACAGTGTTTGCAGAAAATTCAATGCGGGGCGTTCTGCAGTAAGCAGCGCGCGCGCATTGCCCATCACTTCACACAAATTTTGCCCGGCAGCGATCGCATCACCGTCCTGTGCGAACCAGCATATTTGGGTTTGCGGCGCAATTTGCCGGAAACAGGCTTCAAACCACCGGACACCGCACAGCGTTGCGCTCTCCCGGCTGATGATGCTGGCGCTGGTGCTCTGCCCGGCAGGGAGCAAGAGCGCAGTGAGATCGCCCGTGCCCACATCCTCGGCCAGCGCCCGGCTGACGTCATTGTCGATTTCTGCTGCTAAATCCATGAAATTCCCATGAAATTCGCTTACCATGTGCACCGCGATCAGCTATTTTAACCGAATGCGAAGATGGAGGCGGCATGCCTGACGTAATGAGTATCGTGTCCTATGGTTTCGGCACCCTGTTCGGCCTTGTCCTGACCGGCTTCATCGTGTTCTGGCTGATTCATGATCTGGCTCAGACAAAGCACTCGATCCTGCGCAACTACCCTCTCATCGGGCACCTGCGGTATTTTCTGGAGAAACAGGGAGAATACTTCCGGCAGTATTTTTTTGCCAGCGACCGGGACGAGATGCCGTTCAACCGCGCCACCCGCACGTGGGTGTACAAGAACGCGAAAAATGAGGTGGGTATCGTCGGTTTCGGTTCCACCAACGATCTGCGCGAGCCCGGTTCGATAATTTTCGTCAATGCTCCTTTCTCGGTACTGGAAGATGACCGGTTGCCGACGCCATCGCTCATGATCGGCGAAGGTTTTTGCAAGCAGCCATTCGACGCCAAATCCGTGGTCAACATCAGTGGCATGAGCTATGGCGCCCTTTCGGTTCCGGCGGTGCGCGCGCTGTCGCGCGGGGCGGCGGAGGCAGGGTGCTGGCTGGATACCGGAGAAGGTGGGCTTTCACCTTTCCACCTAGAAGGCGACTGCGACATCATCATGCAGATCGGCACCGCCAAGTATGGCATTCGTGATCACGATGGCAATTTCTCACCCGAGCGGGCGCGGGAACTCGCCAAGGTGGTCAAGGCATTTGAAATAAAACTTTCACAGGGTGCAAAACCGGGCAAGGGTGGCATGCTGCCCGCTGTCAAGGTGACCGATGAGATTGCCACCATCCGCGGCATTCGCGCGCATCAGGATGCCATCAGTCCCAACCGTCACCACGACATCGGCAATGTCGATGAACTGCTTGATAAAATTGCGTATATTCGCGATCTTACCGGACGTCCGGTGGGGGTCAAGACCGCCATCGGCGGCTGGCGTTTCATCAATGAATTGTGCGATGCGATAAACCGCCGTGGCTGCGAATACGCGCCGGATTTTCTTGCCATCGACGGCGGCGAAGGCGGCAGTGGTGCCGCGCCTCAAGCTTTGTTCGACCACATGGGCCTGCCCATCGCCGAAGGGTTGCCGCGAGTGGTGGATGCATTGCTGCAGGCGGATTTGAAGCAGCGCATCCGCGTGGTCGCGGCGGGCAAGCTGGTAACCTCGGCGAAAGCCGCGTGGGCGCTGTGCGCGGGAGCGGACTTGATCAACACCGCGCGCGGTTTCATGTTCTCGTTGGGCTGCATTCAGGCCATGCGCTGCCATACCAATACCTGTCCGACCGGCATCACTACTCATAACAAACGCCTGCAGCGCGGTCTGGTAGTGGAGGAAAAATACCTGCGCGTCGCCAACTACGCCAGAAACATGAACAAGGAAATCGACATGATTGCGCACTCCTGCGGTTTGCGCCATGCGCGCGAGCTGCGGCGCGAGCATGTGCGCATCGTCGAAACCGCGGGTAAAAGCGTGGCGCTCAACATCCTATATCCGTATCCGGAAGCGCAGCAGCGGGCGGATGTTACCTTGTAGTCCATTTTCAATCATCTAATCAAGGAGTAAAGCATCATGGCAAGAATCGTAAAACGGGATCGTGGCGGTCCTTATCCGGTCACAGTGGGCGCGGAAACAAAATATATCTGCGGCTGCGGTCTTTCCAGAAATCAGCCGTTTTGCGACGGCACGCACAAGATCGTCAAAGATGAGCCGACGGCTAAAGTTTGTTGGTACGATGCCGATAATGTACGTCATGCGATGGAGGATAATTTTCCCGCAATGCCGCTGCCGCCCGAATAGAGCTGCGTAGCATCCATTCAGGCCCGCAGGATAGTGGGGCCTTGCTCCTGCCCGATAGATTGGCGGGAGCAGGTATAAAAAATCAGGGAGAGCTGTTTGTTTTTGACACGTGACGATCGCAAGATCAGCATTATCGGCGGTTTGCTGCTGACGGGATTGGCCCTGGCGGCAGGCATCGCAGTCTATGGCGTGATGCAGCGGCAGACCGAATCCACGCTCGGCAGAGGCCTCGAGGTAGCGTTGCAGGGCAAGGCGCGTCTGTTTGAAAGCCAGATCGAGCAGGGCCTCGCGGACACGCAAGCGGTGGTCACCCGCCCTTTCCTGATCCAGTCCATGCAGCGGCTCAATGCGCAACCGGGCAACGCCAGCGCATTGCGCGACCTGCAACGGAACGTCGATTCATTGCCGCTGGCCGACTTCACGGCGGCCTCTGTTTACGATATGCACGGCAATGAATTGGCGCAAGTAGGCCGCTTTTCCCGGAACCAGGCGGCGCTGTCGCTGAATAGCCGCAACCCCATGTTCCTGTTGTGGGACGGGCAGTTCAGCCTGCGTGTCAGCCAGGACGTGCTGGATCAGGACGGACGTCGCATCGGCAGCGTCACGACGGAAAAAAACCTGCCGCAGATGACCCGCAGCATCAGTGAAATAAGGGCGATCGGTAAAAGCGGCGAATTCATGCTGTGCGCGCCGCTAGAAGCAGACGCGCAGGAAATGGCATGCTTTCTGAGCCGGATTGACGGGGTGGAATTCAAGCAGTTGCCGCGCGTGATCAAGGGTGTGGCGCTGCCGATGAATTACGCGCTGGAGGGGAAAACCCGCTTCATAACCGCGAAGGATTACCGCCAGATAGCGGTGGTTGCGGCCTACGCGCCGCTGGGCGCGTTCAGCCTTGGCATGGTGCTGAAGCTGGACGAGGAAGAGTTGTACAGCTTGGCAACCGGACAGATAAAAACCATCGCTCTGTATCTTGCCGTGCTGATAATCGTCGGAATGCTGCTGTTGTACTGGCTGGTGCTGCCGCTGGTACGCAAACTGATCAAATCGGAGCAGGCAGCACAGGAGATCAACCTTAATCTGTTACATGCCAAGGAAACCGCCGAGCACGTTTCCACCGAGCTGACCGCTTATATCGAAGCAATCGGTAAGCTGGCGCTAATTTCCGTCACCGACCGCAGCGGACGCATTCTCCAAGCTAATGCCAAGTTCTGCGAAGTCTGCGGCTACAGCGAGCAAGAGTTGCTCGGCCAGGATCATCGCATCATCAATTCCGGCACGCACCCCAAAGCCTTCTTCGTCGAGATGTGGGCGACCATCGCGCGCGGCAATGTCTGGCACCGGGAAATCTGCAACCGCAGCAAGAAGGGTCGACTCTACTGGGTGGATTCGACCATCGTGCCGCTCAAAGACAAACACGGGCAGGTCAGCCGTTACGTCTCGGTCAGGGTTGACGTCAGCGCGCGCAAGCAGAAGGAATTGGCGCTGCGCGAGCGCTTGAAGGAAAGCGCCTGCCTGCACGCGATTCGTCATGAGATGGAGCTGGAGTTGCCGGTGAATGAGTTCTGCCAGAAAGTCATTGCGCATCTGAAAGTGGCGATGCAGTTCCCGGAGATTGCTGCTGCCGTGATCGAACTCGATGGCGGGCGATTCACTTCCGGGAAGTATAGCCAGGATCTGAC
>CAKKRD010000045.1 GCA_919902515.1 Nitrosomonadaceae bacterium
GGATTTCCAGCGAATAAATGGCCATTTTTACCCACACTCTTTCACGAAGACCCAATCTTTTAATCTCCTCTCCAATACCTGTCGATCAAAATCAACCAAAAAATCATCTCTCAGAGAGTTTAGGCAGCTTGATGAAGTAGGAAAAATTTCTTGCAAGCTGACACCGAGTTCGTATTCAGTCAGCAGCATGGCGTCCTGTTGCGCGAACAGATAAGTGGGGCTGTGCGGTTGCAGGGTTTGCCACGGCGTGGTGGTGATGTCCTGCTCTGCGAGCGTGGCGTATTTGCTGGCGCGCGCGCCATACAGGTTGGCGTGGTGAACGGTTGCGCTGTTCGGTATTGCCCGTTTCACTTTAGGTTCACGCTTGACAAAAATTCCTATCGCCACGCCCTGCATGATGTCGAACACGTTTTCATCCTTGCCGCCGTCGGGCGCTCTTTCCTTTTTCTTGCTGTTGCCGTGCAGGTCGTACAAATACAGCTCGTCAAACGTCTGCAGCAAACTCTGCCGCATTCCACAAAACGTAACGTTGTCCAGATAGCCGTGGTTGGTGATGAAGGCCAGCACGCCGTAGCCGGTTTGCTCGATGCGTCGTTGCGCGAAGCGGATGAATTTCACGTAATCATCATTCAACATTTTCGGATTGCGCTCGCCGAGCGGCGCGCCGTCTACGGCGAAATAATTGCCGGTGATTTGTTTGTTTCCGGTATCCAGACCGCGCAACAGATTCGCAATCCATTCGCCTTTGTTGGCGGAATGGCCGGAATACGGCGGGTTGCCGAGCACCACCATGATCGGCACATCGCGTTTGACTTCGCCCGCACTCGCCGCTTCCTGCGCGATGTAGTTGGCGAACAGCGGCAGGCCGGAAAGTTCGTGCGCTTCTTCCAGGGTGTTGGTGAGAAACACGCGCAACCGTTCGGCGCTGCTGAAGTCATAGCCGCTTTCTTTGAGTTGCAGGCCGAGTTTCATGTGCGCAACGGCGTAAGGCGCCATCAGCAACTCGAAGCCATAAATGCGCGGCAGTAAATGTTCGGCAACATAGCTGGGCCATAAGCCGGGGCTGCCTGCGAAATGTTCACGAATGCACGCTACGACAGCATGGAGAAAAGTACCCGTGCCGCAGGCGGGATCGAGAATTTGCACGCGATGGGTTTGATAGGGTTCTTCGCCCTTGCCTTGTTGCTTGGGACGTTTGAGCGTGACGCGGCTGGCATCGGCGAGGCCATCCGCTAAGCCAAAATCACGCTTGAGAATGGCATCCACCGAACGCACGATGTAGTCCACCACCGGTTCGGGGGTGTAATACACACCGCGCGTTTCCTTGAGTTTGGGGTCATATGCGCCGAGGAAAGTTTCGTAGAAATGCACTACCGGATCGTGCTGGCGTGTGGCATGGCCGAAGTTGCGCAGCACGCTTTCCATGTCGGCACGCGCCAGCAGTTCAGCAAGATCATCCACCGCCCAGGTGATGCGTTCATCAAGATCGGCTCCGGCAATATTGTTGAACAGTTTGCGCAAGAACGGGTTGGTCTTGGGTAAATCCGCACCGGCATTTTGGCGGGTGAAACCGCTTCCGATGTGGTTGCAACGCGCCGCAAACAGACCGTAGCAAATGGTTTGCGCATACATGTCGGCAAACTGCTCAGGCGACAGGTCGTTGATCAGCACTTGTTTGAAAGCTGCGTATTGTCCGGCCAATTCATCGTGCTCGTCGCTTTGCGCAAGAGCTAGTTTGATCACGTCGTGAATCATGCGTGCCAGCATCGCCATGCGCTGCGCCAGTTCCTTGGGCGAGGCGACACTGGATACTTCGCCCTCGATGAACCATATCAACAATTTGTGCAGTTGCTCTGCGCCGTCCGGCTCGGCCTTCAACACACCATTCTTTTGCCACTTGGCAAGGCGCGCGGTGAGGGTCAGTTCGCCATTGCGATACAAACGGAATTCGAGATAGTCGGCAAGGATGAGATTGCGCAAGCTGGCGCGATAGCGTTTGAGTTGCTCGCTGTTTTCCACGTCATGCAGATTCAGTCCGACATCTTTGGCCTCCACATAACCAAGCGGCACAACTCCGCGCGTCACGATGTAATCCGGCGCGCCGCATTGAATACGCTTAGGCTCGTTGGTCGCCAATAAATTTGGCGCAAGCGACTCGAGCAGCGTTTTCAGCGCGGGACGATGCGTGTGCTCGGTAGCATTGCCCTGCTTGAGCGCCGCACCGATGTCGGCAAGATATTTTTTGAATGGCATGAAATCTCTCGTTTCCTTGCTGGCAGCAGATATGTGGGCGCCTCTAAAAATTCAAAGTTCTAAACAAGACAAGGCGGGAACAAAAAATGTAGACGCAGCATATGGCTGATATGTAAGGAAACATTTTTTGTGAGCAACAAAGTATTGTGACGAAATCTGGATTTTTAGAGGTGACCATGTAAGTGTATTAGGATTTTGGCATTAACTGCCAGTCTTTTAAGGTTCTATACAAATTGAGGAGAAACTGATGGGCGAAACCCAATAAGCCAAGGGCGTCACTATCGAAGGTTTGCGCCCATTTCTGGCGGCGTTCGCTGCCGGCCTGCTGCGGACTGTGACTCTATCACTCACCGACGCGGTACTCGGGACTACACTGGAAGTGCCGACATTGGACGGCCCAGCGAGTGTGACCGTGCCGTCTGGCACTCAGCCCGATACAACTCTAAAAATAATCCCGATGGTTTTTTGGGCCAAAATAAGGATTTTTCCCATTCATTGTCATGTCAGTTGCATTACCATTGGTCTCTACTATTCTCCTATCTTGCAGGGGGCGCCGTAAGCAAAACTCTACCGCCATCTGGTGGAAAAACGCAGAGGAATGAATGATGGACGAACCAATCGGTATGACCGGACGTCATCCAGCGAAATACTGGCACAGGCTGGACGGTGATCGCGATTTCATGCTTGGATCAAGGAAGCTGATTATTGCGGCGTGCCTGGCGTTATGGGGAGTGTGCACACTGGCGCATGCCCAACCGGAGCAAGGCGAGACGCGGGGTGAGTCGCTCTACTCGACACACTGCAGCACCTGCCATACTTCAGTGATCCACTGGCGTGAGAAGACGCTGGCTACCGACTGGCGTAGTTTAAAAGCCCAGGTGCGCCGCTGGCAGGGCAACATCGGGCTTGGCTGGAGTGAAGATGAAATCACCGATGTCGCACGCTACCTGAACAACGCCTATTATCATTTTCCGGCTACTGACAAGAAAGATCTCACGTAGGGTAGCAAGCCCCAACCAACCGATACTCCCTGATACTCTCAATCTGATTACGCAACATTCAGGCCTGGCGCTTGAATTGGCCGCAAGTTAAGTTGACAATACCATCATGTGTCTAGGCATTCCCATGCAAATCGTCGAAATCGACGGCTTTAACGCCCACTGTGCGGCAAAAGGTGTTGCGCGCGAGGTGAGCCTGTACCTGCTGCAGGGCGAGCCGCTGGCCATTGGCGATTTCGTCATGGTACACGTGGGCTATGCGATCCAGAAAATGAATGAACAGGAAGCGCGCTCGGCATGGGAGGTTTACGACGAAATGCTGGCCGCGGAGGCAAGGGGTGCATGAACTCTCGCTCTGTCAATCCTTGATTGATCAGGTGCAGCAGCTTGCGTTGACACATGGGGCGCAAAGTGTGGGGTTGGTAACACTGAAAGTAGGCCCCCTGTCCGGGGTCGAGCCTGCATTGATGCAGCATGCCTATCCTTTTGCCAGCGCCGGCACCCTGGCGGCGGAATCTACGCTGGTGATCGAATTGGTGCCGCTCAAGGTGAGATGTGAAAGCTGCGGTGCCGAGACGGAGGCCGAGCCGAGCTGGCTGGTATGCGCAGCATGCGGCAGCTGCCATACCCAACTGGTGAGCGGGGATGAGATGATGCTCATGAGTGTTGAACTGATTACTGCAGAAGGGACCAACCATGTGTGACACTTGCGGCTGCAATATTACGCCGGGTAATCGCGAATTCGCCTACAAGCCGGTGAACGGTACCACCGCTGTGGCGGTATTGAAAAACCTGCTGGCCAGGAACGACGATCAGGCAATACACAATCGGCAGCATTTCGACCAGCATCGGCTGCTGGCAATCAATCTCATGTCTTCCCCCGGTTCGGGCAAGACCGCGCTGCTGGAAGCGACCATCGATGCCTTGCGTAACGAATACCGCATTGGCGTGATCGAGGGTGACCTGGAAACCGAGAATGATGCCGCACGCATCCGCGCCAAAGGTGCGCCGGCGCACCAGATCACCACCGGCTCGGCGTGCCATCTGGATGCGCACATGGTGCACGATGCGCTGCATCAGTTTCCACTGGCAGGGCTGGACATTCTGTTCATCGAGAACGTCGGCAACCTGGTATGCCCCGCCAGCTTCGATCTCGGCCAGCATCGCAATGTCGTCCTGCTGTCGGTTACCGAGGGTGACGACAAACCGGCCAAATATCCGGTGATGTTCCGCGCCGCCGATTTGGTGCTTCTTACCAAGAGTGATCTGTTGCCGTTGCTGGATGATTTCAGTCCGGCGCGCGCCGAAGAAAATCTGCGTAACCTCGCCAGCACCGTGCCGGTGATGCAGCTTGCCGCGCGCAAGGCATTGGGCCTGCAATCCTGGCTGGATTGGCTGCGCAGCGAATTGGCATGGCAACGTGCACGCGTGGGCCGGGGAGAGACTGTCCAGCCCAGCATGCAGCCCGATGCTGTGCATCTGCACGAGGCAGCCACGTGACACTGACCGCCCAGGAGTGGCTCGCAAAGATCCACGCACTGCCGCTGCAGCGGCGTGTGCGCATCATGAATGTATGCGGTGGACACGAACGCTCGATTACGCTGGCGGGCATCAGGAGTGCGCTGCCCAAGACAGTTGAATTGATTGCGGGGCCGGGCTGCCCGGTGTGCGTATGCCCGGAAGAAGATGTCTACCAGGCGATACAACTGGCGTTGCAGGCAAATGTGATCCTGGTCGCTTTCGGCGACATGTTGCGGGTGCCGGTGAATGTGCCCAAAGGCGAGGTGCGTTCGCTGGAACAGGCCAAAGCCAGCGGTGCCGATATCCGGCCCATCGCCAGTCCGCGCGAGGCAGTCAGGATTTCGCGGGAAAATCCGGAGCGCGCAGTAGTGTTCTTCGCCGCAGGTTTCGAAACCACCACCGCACCGGTAGCAGCCATGCTGCTTGAAGGGGCACCGGATAATCTGTCCGTACTGCTGTCGGCCAGGCGCACCTGGCCCGCAGTGGCAATGCTGCTGGATTCAGATACGCCGGGTTTCGATGGCTTGGTTGCGCCCGGTCATGTCTCCACTGTGATGGGGCCGGAAGAATGGCTGTTCGTGGTGGAGAAACATCACATTCCCACAGCAGTTGCGGGTTTCATGCCGGTCTCGCTGCTGGCGGCGATGTATTCAGTCTTACGCCAGTTGCTGGAAGGCGAGCGCTTTCTCGACAATTGTTATCCCGAACTGGTACGCCCCGGTGGCAATCCGGCGGCACAAGCACGAATCGCACAGGCGTTGCATGTTACCGATGCCAACTGGCGCGGCATAGGCGTGATCCCCGCTTCCGGTTTCGGACTCAACCCGCGCTTTGCCAGACATGATGCGCGCATTCAATTCCCGGATTTTGACGCAGCAGGACGCAAGCGTGCCGGGCAAATGCCGCCTGGCTGTGAATGCGCGAGCGTGGTGCTGGGTAAAATCAATCCCAACGAATGCAAGATTTATGGCCGCGCCTGCACTCCGAAATCACCGGTCGGTCCCTGTATGGTATCGGATGAAGGTGCTTGCCGGATATGGTGGGCCGCTGGGGTCAGGGCCAACGCAACAGCCGGCGACGCTCAGGCTCTCGACGCTTGAGGGCGGTTGTTCAGAAACTCCCTGGATAGCCCTGCCCGAGCTCCGCATGAATGCAAAGGATCAACAAATGATTCAAGGTATGGAGCCTGAGGCGCGCCGCTGGCTGGTGACGGGGCGGGTACAGGGCGTGGGTTTCCGTCCGTTCGTTTTTCGCCTGGCGCAGCGGTTTGGTTTGCCGGGACGGGTGCAAAACCTTGCGGGCCAGGTATTGATCGAGGCCGAGGGCGAGACTTCCGTGCTCGATGCGTTTGGCGCGGCGCTGCTCACCGATGCGCCGCCATTGGCGCAACCGGAAATGATCCATGCCGAAAAGATTGCATACCGCAGGCTGGATCATTTCGCGATCATGCCCAGTGCAACTGCGGCAGCACAAATCCATATGCCGCCGGATTATTTCATGTGCGACGACTGCAGGCGGGAGATGCAGACAACGCATGACCGGCGCTATCGCTACCCTTTCATTAACTGCACGCAGTGCGGGCCGCGCTACACCCTGATCACGCACCTGCCTTACGATCGCGCCAATACGACCATGGCGGAGTTTGCATTATGTCCGGCGTGCCGCAGCGAGTACGAAAATCCACTTGACCGCCGTTTTCATGCCGAGCCCGTAGCGTGTCCAGCGTGCGGCCCGCAGCTTTGTTTTGTTGCACCGGGTGATCGGGTTACTGGCGTTGCGGCGCTGGATGCCTGTGTGGCCGCACTGCATCAGGGCGAGATCGTCGCCGTGAAGGGTATCGGTGGCTATTACTTGCTGTGCGACGCGGATAATGCTGCGGCCATTGCCCGGCTGCGCGCCAGCAAACAGCGCCCGCACAAACCGCTGGCATTGATGTTTCCATGGCGCGGTAAGGACGGTCTGGAGCAGGTGCAGCAAGAACTGGAGACCGACGCCAGTGCGCGCGCTTTGTTATGCGATCCGGCACGGCCGATCGTGCTGTTGCGGCGGTGCAGCGATTCGACCTTGCCGGAATTGATTGCGCCGGGACTGGATGAAATCGGCGCGATGCTGCCCTACAGTCCATTGCACCACTTGCTGCTGGACGGATTGGGCAGATCCGTGGTCGCCACTTCCGGCAACGTGAGCGGCGAGCCGGTGCTGACAGAAAATTCGGAAGCGGAACAACGGCTGGGTAACGTGACACAAATCTTTCTGCATCACAATCGCCCGATTGCACGTCCGGCAGACGATTCCGTGATGCGCATCGTTGCCGGAAAGCCCCGCTTGCTCCGCGCCGGACGCGGGATCGCGCCGATCGAACTGGATGTTCCCGGTGGATTCACGCGGCCTCTGCTGGCGGTCGGCGGCCACATGAAAAATACCATTGCCCTGGGGTGGGGGCAACGAGCGGTGCTCGCTCCCCACATCGGCGACCTGGATGCCCCGCGCAGTCTGGCGGTATTCGAGCAGGTCATCGCGGATTTGCAGCGGCTGTACCGGGTGGAAGCGCAGGCCATCGTATGCGATGCTCATAGCGGTTATGCCAGCAGCCGCTGGGCTGCGCGTCAGGGGTTGCCGCTGATCCGTGTCTGGCATCACCACGCTCATGCATCGGCGGTGGCGCTGGAGCATTGCCCGCAGAAGACATGGCTGATGTTCACCTGGGATGGCGTCGGTTTGGGGGAGGATGGCACGTTATGGGGTGGCGAAGCGCTGCATGGCCGCCCCGGCGCGTGGCAGCGGGTCGCACGCATGCGGCCATTCCGGTTGCCGGGTGGAGAACGCGCGGGGCGCGAACCGTGGCGCTCCGGCATGGCGCTATGCTGGGAGAGCGGACTGGATAACCGGCCGTCCACCACCGATGCCACGCTGCTGAAAAAAGCATGGCAGCAGGGATTGAATTCACCTGTCACCACCGCAGTTGGCCGGCTGTTCGATGGCGCAGCAAGTCTGCTCGGTTTGATCGATAACGCGAGTTACGAAGGGCAGGCGGGCATGTATCTGGAAAGCGCCGCCGCAGGTGAGGCTGAAGCGGTGGATTTGCCGCTAGACCAGGACGCATCCGGTTTGTTCACGGCAGACTGGAGACCGCTGGTGTCGGCATTGCTGCGGGCAGATGTGCCAGTGGCACAAAGAGCGCTGCAGTTTCATCTGAGCCTGGCGCATTCCATTGTTGCCCAGGCGCGACGCATGCAGGCGTTGACCCCATTCGATCTGGTAGGTCTGACTGGTGGCGTGTTTCAGAACAGATTGCTGGCCGAATTGACAGTTGCGCAGCTTGCTGCCGCCGGATTCACTGCGCACTTGCCGCAGAGAGTGCCATGCAATGACGGCGGCATCGCACTCGGGCAGCTGGTCGAGGCAGGGTTTGCCCATGGATGATACGCATATCCGTCTTGCGCATGGCAATGGTGGCAGTTACATGCGCGAACTGATCGAGACCCTGTTTGCACGTCATCTTGCCAATCCGCTGCTTGATGTGCAGACGGATGCGGCTGCATTGCCCGCGATGGAAGGGGTGGTGATGATAACAACCGATGGTTTTACCGTGCAGCCGCTGGAGTTTCCGGGCGGCACTATCGGTTCGCTGGCGGTGCATGGCACAGTAAACGATCTCGCAGTGTCGGGAGCGGTGCCGCATTATCTGACACTCAATGCATTCATTGAGGAAGGTTTCGAAATCGCCAAACTGGAACGCATTGTCATCAGCCTTGCTGCAGCCGCGCGTGAGGCAAAGGTGGTAGTGGTGGCAGGCGATACCAAGGTGGTTCCACGCGGCGAAGGCGGCGGCCTCTATCTCGCTGCTACCGGTGTTGGCACCCGGCCCCGGCATCTGCAACTTGGAATGGATCGGGTGCAGTCCGGCGATGCGATCCTGGTAAGCGGACCAGTGGGAGATCACGGCATTGCCGTGATGCTGGCGCGCGAGCAGTTCGGTCTGCGCGGCGATCTGCTGTCGGATGCAGCAAGTGTGCTGCCTTTGACGCAGGCACTGACTGCGCTTGCTGGTTTGCGTTTCATGCGCGACCCGACGCGCGGCGGACTCGCCACGGTGATGCATGAAATCTGCCGCGCCACCGGCCTGGAAGTGAGGTTGAATCAAACTGCGATTCCGGTGCGCGGGCAAGTGGCGGCGGTATGCGAGATGTTAGGCTATGACCCAATGTTCCTGGCATGCGAAGGGCGGGTAGTGGCAGTGGTGGAGGCGGCGCAGGCAGCCGCGGCATTGACGCGATTACAGGCACTGCCGCAGGGGCGCGAAGCTGCGATCATCGGCAGTGTCCACGCAGGACGTGCGCATGTGGTATTGCAAACTGAACTGGGCGGCGAGCGCATTCTGGAAGAGCTGGAAGATGACCCGCTGCCGCGGATATGCTAATGGTTTACTGCTGGTGCATCTATTAGTTTGGCGGCAAGGCATAACGCACATATACTGACACTATGCCATGGCGGAGAACGGTTCTATGGAACCTCACGAGTTTCCTCAGATCGAACAGCAACTCGCACCCGTGTTCGAGCGGCACGGGCGTGAGGCACACTGGCTGCTGCAAATTCTGCGCGAGGCGCAGGAAATATTTCACTTCATTCCTTCTGCGGCGATCACCTGCATTGCCGCCCATCTCGGCGTGCCGAGAACGCGTGTGGAAGGCGTGGCCGGTTTCTATTCTTTCCTGTCGCTCAAGCCGGTAGGCGAATACCGCGTCCTGTTTTCCGACAATGTCACCGACCAGATGCAAGGCAACCCGGAATTGATGCGATATTTCTGCCACAAGCTGTGGCTGGAGCCGGGCAAGGTATCGGAAGACAATCTGCTGAGCGTGGACAGCACTTCCTGCACCGGCATGTGCGATCAGGGACCGGCAGCGCTGGTCAATGGCTGGCCGCTTACCAACCTGGATCACGAGCGGCTTGATCTGATCGCAGAGTTGATCCGTGGCAGGAAACCTGTTTGCGACTGGCCACCCATGTTGTTCGAGGTCAAGGACAATATCCGCCGCTCCGGCACATTATTGGGCGAACCTTTCGCATCCGGTGCTGCGATCAGGGCGACATTGGCCAGGAGCAGCGCTGCGACGCTGCTGGAGATGGAAGCATCCGGCCTGCGCGGGCGTGGCGGTGCGGGTTTTTCCGTCGCCAGGAAATGGTCGATGTGCCGCGTTTCTCCGGGTGAGAAGCATTACATCGTGTGCAATGCCGACGAAGGCGAGCCGGGCACTTTCAAGGATCGCGTACTGCTGAATAGCTACGCCGATCTGGTATGCGAAGGTATGACCGTCGGCGCACGGATAATCGGTGCAACCAAAGGATTCCTGTATTTGCGCGGCGAGTACTGCTACCTGCTGCACAAACTGGAACAGGCGCTGGCGCAGCGGCGAGTAGCCGGTTTATTGGGCAGAAATATCCTGGGCGAGACAGGTTTTGATTTCGATATTGAAATCCATCTCGGCGCCGGTGCCTATATCTGCGGTGAAGAATCGGCACTGATCGAGTCGCTCGAAGGCAAGCGCGGCCGCCCGCGCAATCGTCCACCGTTCCCGGTGACCCACGGTTACCTCGACCAGCCCACGGTGGTGGATAACGTGGAAACCCTGGCCTGCGCCGCCAGAATCGCGGCACAGGGCGGTGAGTGGTTCGCAGCCATGGGTACGGCGCAATCCAGCGGCAGCAAAATTCTCAGCATTGCCGGTGATTGTGCCAGACCGGGTATTTACGAATACCCGTTTGGCGTCACATTGCACGAAATCCTCGACGACTGTGGTGCGGAAGATCCCTACGCGGTTCAAGTGAGCGGACCTTCCGGTATCCTAGTTTCATCGAAGGAATTCGGACGCTGCATTTCCTTTGAGGACCTGCCTACCGCAGGAGCGTTCACCGTGTTCAAGCGCGGGCGCGACTTGCTGCAGATCGTACAGAATTTTGTCCACTTTTTTGCCCATGAAAGCTGCGGCTTCTGCACCCCGTGCCGCGTGGGAACGCAGTTGCAGAAAAAGATCGTGGATAAAATAGCAAATGGTCACGGTACGGCCTACGACCTGGAGGAGTTGAAGCAGCTTGGCCACATCATGCAAACCATGAGCCACTGCGGGCTGGGGCACACTGCGCCGAATCCGGTACTGGACATGCTGAAAAAGTTTCCCGATGCCTATCAGCACAAGCTGAAGGACTTGGCATTCGAACCGGCTTTTGACCTGGACGGGGCGTTGGAGACCGCGCGCAACATCACCGGCAGGGATGACGCATGGGCGCACCTGCCATGAGCAAGACCATTACGATCGATGGAAAAAACGTGCCGTTCAGCGATGGCCAGACCATCATGGACGCTGCGCTGGCGGCCGGGGTGTATATTCCACACCTGTGCCATAATCCGCAATTCGAGCCACACGGCAGTTGCAAGCTGTGCGTGGTAAGCGTCAACGGTCGCAACATGACTTCCTGCACCATGCCGGCTGCGGAGGATATGGTGGTGGCAAACAATACGCCCGAACTCAACAGTGACCGCAAGGCGCTGGTGCAGATGCTGTTCGTGGAAGGCAACCATATCTGTCCGGCATGTGAAGCATCGGGTAATTGCCAGTTGCAGGCGGCGGCTTATTATCTGGATATGCTGAGTCCGCATTACACGCACTTCTATCAGCCGCGCGCAGTGGATGCGTCGCACCCCGAAATTTTTCTCGACCTCAACCGCTGCATCCTGTGCGAGTTATGCGTGCGCGCCAGCCGCGAAGTTGACGGCAAGAATGTGTTTGGCATTTCCGGGCGCGGTATCGGTACGCGTCTGGTGGTGAATGCCGCGAGCGGCAGACTGGGCGATACCAATTTCGCTGCAACCGACAAGGCTGCGCATGTCTGCCCTACCGGCGCGATTCTGATCAAGCGCCAGGGCTACAGGATACCCATAGGCCAGCGCACATTCGATCACAAGAACATCAGCGAAGTGCAGATGGAACCGGATCATGAATGAGAAACGGAAAATCCGGCTGGCAACCTGTTCGCTGGCTGGCTGTTTCGGCTGCCATATGTCTTTGCTGGATATCGACGAGAAACTGTTCGATCTTCTGGGTATGGTCGAATTCGACCGCACGCCGTTCACCGACATCAAGCGCTGCGGGCCATGCGATATCGGCATCGTCGAAGGTGGTGTGAGCAATGCCGAGAACGTGCATGTGCTCAAGGAATTCCGCAAAAACTGCAAGGTGCTGGTGGCGATCGGCGCCTGCGCCATCACGGGTGGAGTGCCTGCGCTGCGCAACAACATTGATCTGTGGGACTGCTTTCAGGAAGTGTATTTGTACGAGGGCGGGCTGGAAGGAAACCAGATTCCCAACGACCCCGAACTGCCATTGCCGTTCGACAAGGTGTATCCCGTCTACGAAGTGGTCAAAGTGGACTACTTCCTGCCGGGCTGTCCGCCGTCTGCCGATATGATCTGGAAGTTTCTCACCGATCTGATTGAAGGCAGGGAACCGAAGCTGGATTACGAGATGCTGCGTTATGATTAGGTTTTCTGATGACTTTTAACTTGGAAACTGCCGCCCATCCTGAGAACCTGAAACGGATCGTGATTGAACCGGTTACCAGGGTGGAGGGCCATGGCAAAGTTACCCTATTGCTGGACGAAGACAATCGCGTGCATCAGGCGCGCTTCCACATAGTCGAATTCCGCGGCTTCGAAAAATTCGTCCAGGGCCGTCCTTTCTGGGAAGTGCCGGTGCTGGTGCAGCGACTCTGCGGCATTTGTCCGGTGAGTCATAACCTGGCAGCTTGCAAGGCAATGGACATGATTATCGGCGCAACGGTTCCTGCCGCTGCCGACAAGCTGCGCCGCCTGATGCATATGGGGCAGATACTGCAATCCCATGCCCTGCATTTTTTTCACCTGTCTGCGCCGGATCTGCTGTTTGGTTTCGATGCGGCTGTAGGAAAACGCAACATTGCCGGCCTGGCGGCGGCTTATCCCGATATCGCCAGACAGGGTGTGGCGCTGCGCAGGTATGGCCAGGAAGTCATTCGCCTCACCAGCGGCAAACGCGTGCATGGCACCGGCGTCATCTCCGGCGGCATGAACAAGAACCTGTCGCGCGATGAGTGCGATTATTTACTCAAGGAAATAGAACAGGTCATCGCCTGGAGCCAAGCGGCGGTGGAACTGATCAAAGCGATCTACCGCGAGCGTCCGGATTTTCATAACAGCTTTGGTTCTTACCGCTCCAGCTTCATGAGCCTGGTGCGGGCTGACGGCGCCCTGGATCTGTATCATGGCGGCCTGCGTGCCAGGGATGAGCATGGCCAGACCATTTTCGACCATGTGGATTACACTCATTACTGGGACTATATACACGAGGAAGTGAAGTCCTGGTCCTACATGAAATTCCCGTTCATCCGTGCGCGCGGCCGGGAACAAGGCTGGTATCGGGTCGGCCCATTGGCGCGCATCAATAATTGTGACTTCATTCCGACCCAGCGGGCGGAAGCAGAGCGCAAGATTTTCAAGGAATTCGGCGGCGGCAGCGCCACCCAGGCCACTCTCGCCTATCACTGGGCGCGCATGATCGAGATGCTGCATGCCGCCGAAGCGATACAGGAATTGCTGCACGACCCCGATCTGCAGAGTGATGATCTGGTGAGTAGCGGGGAGCGGCAGTTGCGCGGCGTTGGTGTGATCGAAGCACCGCGCGGCACATTGATCCACCACTACCGTATCAACGAAGACGAGCAGATCGTGCGCGCCAATCTGATCGTTGCCACCACCCACAATAACCAGGCCATGAATGAAGCGGTGCGGCAGGTGGCGCTGCAATATCTGGATGGCCAGCAGATCACCGAAGGCCTGCTCAACCACATCGAAGTGGCGATCCGCGCGTTTGATCCGTGTCTTTCCTGCGCTACTCATGCCCTCGGCAAAATGCCGCTGGAGGTGGAGTTGCTGGATGCGGCAGGGACATTGATTCAGCGCTTGATCAAGGATTCCGACGGACGGCATAGAACTTGATTGCACCGCTGCTGATTTTTGCTTACGGTAACCCCAGCCGCGGCGATGATGCGCTCGGGCCTTTGCTGCTCGAACGTCTGCAAGCGCTAAATCTTCCGCATGTCGAAACGCTCACCGACTTTCAGTTGCAGGTGGAGCATGCATTTGATCTGCAGGGCCGGGAACGGGTTCTGTTCATTGACGCGAGCATTTCCTGCACAGTGCCTTATGCGATTTCTCGTCTCTCGGCACACAAAGACACAAGCTACACTACCCATGTCATGAGTCCGATGGCAGTGCTGCATGTTTATCGGGAACTCTACGGAGAACCGCCTCCTGCCTATCTTCTGCAGGTGCGCGGGGAATGCTTTGAACTGGGCGCAGCGCTAAGCGTGGCCGCGGCTGCCAATCTAGAGGTGTGCTTTGACCTGTTGCAAAAGCTCTGTACCAAATCCGATTCTCAGGAATGGGAACGGCTTGCGCATTCACATTGATCCCAAGCTAAATGGTCGATAGCAGCCACATACCGCTGGCGGCGATGACGGCGCCCAGTGTTTGCGGCAGATGCACGAAACGGACGCGGGTGGCGATGCCGGTCACGATGCCGGCAAGATGGAGTGCTACGGTTGTGGCAAGAAATCCCAACGCGTATGCTTCCGGCTCAACAGCCCCGAACATTTCCAGTCCATGCGCATAGCCATGGAGAAACCCGAATAACGCCGTGATCGCAACGCTGAGCCGTGCTGGAAGCTTCAGCGAGAGTGCGATGACAATTCCCAGTACCAATACCGAAGCGGCTATGCCGGATTCAATCAGCGGCAGAAACGGATAAATCAGCGCGCACTTTGCACCGGCCGCCATCATCAACATGAAAGCGGCAGGCAACAGCCATATTTTGCGGCCGCCGTTTTGTGCTGCCCACAGACCCACGGCAACCATCGCGAGCATGTGATCAAACCCGCTGAACGGATGCATCAGGCCGACAGCCAATCCGGAAACATCATGACCGGGGTGGGCGAAGGCAGCATTGCCAATGCCAAGCAGAATGAACGCAGTCAGAAACTGTGTGGCCGGTTTTCGTATCACGATTCTCGTCTTCTGCGGGTTTGAGTATTAACGGCAACAATAGCTTTCATTTCAATTGTAGTCTACATCATGCAGATGTTGAGGCTGCCGAATAACCCAGATTTCTCTGCCTTGCTGCCGAGTATCAAAAGCCAAGGAAAGGGTCGCCGTGCAGAGGACATCGACTACTACATATTTTGATTCGATATAGTGTACGGGAACGAAACTACGGATTGCGTCTTATATTCGAACAGGTATAATTTGCGTATAATGAACCCGTCAGAAAAAACAGTTGTGTGGGTGGGAAGCAGCAAGAAAGACCTGCTTGCTTTGCCTACTGATGTTCGTAGGTTTTTCGGACATGCTTTGGACTTTGCTCAGCGCGGTGAGCGGCATGATGCCGCCAAGGTGCTTAAGGGTTTTAGTGGGGCGGGTGTGTTGGAAATAGTTGAGACCGGCCAAGGCGGTACATATCGGGCGGTTTACACGGTGAAGTTCAAGGAGGCAGTTTTCGTGCTGCATGTGTTTCAGAAGAAGAGTAAGCGTGGCATTGCGACACCCAAACCGGATATGGACATCATTCGCGAGCACTTGAAAGTCGCGGAAATACTTGCAAAGGAGATGCGTAATGAATAAGCGAAAAATTGGTGGCATTGAAGTTGAAGTGAGTTCCGGCAATGTGTTTGCTGACCTCGGCTTGCCCGACCCGGACAAATTGAAAATCAAATCCGGCCTCGTGATTGAAATCACCAAGGCTGTGCGTGAACTTGGACTGTCGCAAGAAGAAGCTGGAAGACGTATGGGATTGCCTCAGCCCAAAGTGTCCGGACTCTTTCGTGGCGACTTTGCCAACGTATCAGAACGTAAGCTCATGGATTGCTTGAATCGACTGGGCTACGACATCGAAATCAAGGTTAAGCGCGCTGGCGAGCCAGTCGGTCACCTCATGTTGGCATTGGCTTGATCGAAGGCAATACATCACTGGTGCATAACTGTTGAAGCTGTGGAAAAACCCCTGACGAAAAATCGGAGCCGCAAGGGTAAGATGAAAATCTGGCAAAGAACAGAACCTAATGTGCTCTCTCTATATCGCCCTGCATGTGAGTCGGCAGCAAGACTGTGAGGAAAGCTGCGAACGAGCGCCCCCTGCCAGATCCAGCCTATCCAACCTAGGTAACACAGCTTGGGGTAATATGACATAGTCACCCCCAATTCACGCGGGAAAATTCATCTTGTCCCTGTCCTTTTCTTCCCTGTTTCTGCTGCTGGCTCGCGGCTGCCATTGTAGCAACCATTTACAGCCATCCAGCAGAGTAGAATCAATAATATCCTGTCATGCAGTGACTGCAAGATCAGCAGGCTCGTTTGGTGCTATTCTGAATGTCATGGATGATGCATATTTTACCGCACCCATTGCCCGGCACATTTGGGACGCCAAATACCGCCACCGTGAGGGGGCTGTGGTCTGCGACGCAACCATCGCCGACAGTTGGCGGCGTATCGCGCATACGCTGGCCGCAGCGGACAACGATGCGGAAATGTGGCAGGCACGTTTTTACGGCATCCTGCAAGACTTCAAATTTTTGCCGGGCGGGCGCATCCAGGCCGGGGCTGGCACCGCGCACAAGGTCACCCTGTTCAATTGCTTTGTCATGGGCGCCATCGCCGATTCGATGGACGGCATCTTCGACGCGTTGAAGGAAGGCGCCATTACCATGCAGCAAGGCGGCGGGGTTGGTTATGACTTCTCTACATTGCGGCCACGGGGCGCCCAGGCTTACAGCGTCGGTTCGGTGGCTTCGGGCCCGGTCTCGTTCATGCGCATCTGGGACAGCATGTGCGCCACCATCCTTTCCACCGGTGCGCGGCGTGGCGCCATGATGGGGACGCTGCGTTGCGATCACCCCGACATTGAGGAATTCATCGCCGCCAAGCAGGATCGCACGCAATTGCGGCATTTCAATATCTCGGTGCTGGTGAGCGATGAGTTCATGGCCGCAGTCCAGGCTGACGCGGATTGGCCGCTGCTGTTCCCTGCTGATATGCGCGACGGCGGCGAGATATTGTTGCGCTGCTGGCCGGGACACGCCGAGCCGGTGCCGTGCAAAATACATAAGCGCGTTCGTGCCCGTGAGCTGTGGGAGCAGATCATGCGCGCCAACTATGCATGTGCCGAGCCCGGCGTGCTGTTCATCGATCGCATCAACCGGCTCAACAATCTTTATTACTGCGAACAGATCAGTGCGACCAATCCTTGCGGCGAGGTACCGCTGCCTCCTTATGGCGCCTGCAATCTTGGTTCCATCAACCTCACCCAATTCATCCGTGAGCCTTTTACCCAGCAAGCCCGCCTCGATCTGGAGGCGGTAAGTGCTACTGCGGTTGTCGCCGTGCGCTTGCTGGATAACGTGATTGACGTCTCGCTGTTTCCGTTACCCAGCCAGGCTGCGCAGGTGCGTGGTTCGCGGCGCATCGGCCTGGGTCTTAGCGGTCTGGCCGATGCCTTGCTGCTGCTCGGCATCCGCTATGGCAGCGACGAATCATTGCAGCTTGCACAAACCGTGATGCAAACCATCTGTCATGCCGCCTACCGTGCTTCGATAGGGCTCGCCCGGGAGAAAGGGCCGTTTCCGTTGTTCGATCAGGAGAAATATCTCGCCGGCGAATTCGTGCGTACCCTGCCCACCGCAATCCGCAATGATATTGCGCAATACGGCATCCGCAACAGCCATCTCACCGCCATTGCACCCACCGGCACCATCAGTCTTCTGGCTAATAATATTTCAGGCGGTCTGGAGCCGGTGTTCGACAGCGAATTCACGCGGCGGGTACTGGAACCGGATGGATGTTATGCGCAATATCAGGTAGTCGATTATGCGGTGGCACGCTGGCGTGCTGCGGGCAATGCCGCCGCTCTGCCGCCAGCGTTCATCAATGCCAATGGGCTTGCGCCCGCCGCGCACCTGGCCATGCAGGCGGCCATTCAACCGCATGTGGACCAGGCCATTTCCAAGACCATCAACGTGCCAATGGATTATGCTTACACTGCATTCCGTGAGCTGTATCAACTTGCCTACGATCAGGGATTGAAAGGTTGTACCACTTTTCGTCCCAATGCGGTGACCGGTGCAATCCTGCGCGGGATCGAAGAAGGGCAGGCGGCAGCACATTGCTGCAGCGTGGAGCGCGAAGCGGATTGAAATGGTATTTTACCGGCCCACAAGATTACCGACCGGATAACGTTCAGGCTATTGCGCAGCCTGCAATCGAGCGACTGTCCGCCAGGTTGATGCCCATCCAGCCAGTGGCTAGACTGAGCTGAAAAGTACTTATCCGCTGCCATCCAAAGGAAAACCACTCTGCATGACAGCAAACATCATCAGCAAGTCAGCGTTCAGTTCCGGCGTAGCGCCGAACATGAGCGATTACGCGCAAACATATGCCGGATTCTCCTGGGAAGCTGCGGCACAGAATCTGGCGGGGTTGCCCGATGGCGGCGGCATCAATATTGCGCATGAAGCAGTTGATCGGCACGCACAGGGATCGCGGGCGCAGCAGCTTGCGCTGCGTTGGCTGGGTAGGACAGGCGTCACGCGGGATTTCAGTTATCGCGATCTTGCCGAGCAAACCAGCCGTTTTGCGAATGTGCTGGCTGGTCTCGGCGTGCAGCCGGGCGAGCGGGTATTCGTGCTTGCCGGCCGCATCCCGGAACTCTATATTGCGGTACTGGGGGCGCTCAAGCAACGTTGCGTAGTAAGTCCTCTGTTTTCTGCATTCGGCCCGGAGCCGATCTATACGCGGCTTACGCTGGGCGGCGGCAGCGTGCTGGTGACGACTGCGAGCCTGTACCAGAAGAAGATCGCCGACCTACGCGCACGGCTGCCGCAATTGCGACATGTGCTGCTGGTGCACGACGAGGCCGATCCAAGCGACATCCCCGGGACATTTGATTTTGCCGCACTGATGCGCGCGGCGAGCACCACTTTTGTCATCGGACCCACGGCAGCCGATGATCCGGCGCTGTTGCATTTCACCAGCGGCACCACCGGCAAGCCCAAAGGTGCGGTGCATGTGCACGGCGCAGTCGTTGCCCATGATGTAACCGGCAAGCTTGCGCTCGATTTTCATGCCGACGACGTGTTCTGGTGCACGGCCGATCCGGGCTGGGTCACCGGCACTTCCTACGGAATTATTTCGCCGCTCACCAATGGCATCAGCAGCATAGTCGATGAGGGAGACTTCGATGCCGAACGCTGGTATCGCATCCTCGCGGAGCAGAAAATAAGCGTTTGGTATACCGCGCCGACCGCTGTGCGTATGATGATGAAGGGGGGCACAGAACTGGTGCGCCAGCATGATTTTCCAAAGCTGCGCTTCATCGCGAGCGTCGGTGAACCGCTGAATCCGCAGGCTGTCTGCTGGGGGCAGGACGCATTCGGACTGCCGATTCATGACAACTGGTGGCAGACCGAGACCGGCGGCATCATGCTCGCAAATTATGCGGCGATGGATATCAAACCCGGCTCCATGGGCAAGCCGCTGCCGGGCATCGAGGCTGCGATTGTCAAACGCTGCGGCGAGGATGCAGTCGAAATCATTACTGCACCGGATGTCGAAGGCGAACTTGCATTGAAACGCGGCTGGCCGTCGATGTTCCGCGGCTATCTCAACGAGGATGAGCGCTACCGCAAATGCTTCGCAGGGGAATGGTATCTGAGCGGGGATCTCGCCAAGTGCGATGCGGATGGTTATTATTGGTTCATCGGCCGTGCCGATGACGTGATCAAATCATCGGGTCACCTGATCGGTCCATTCGAAGTCGAAAGCGCGCTGATGGAGCATCCGGCGGTTGCCGAAGCCGGTGTCATCGGCAAACCCGATCCGGTGCAGCTTGAAACGGTGAAGGCTTTCGTCGCGCTCAAGTCCGGTTATGTGCCAAGCGAGGCCTTACGGCGCGAGTTGCTCGGTTTTGCACGCAAGCGACTGGGTGCGGCGGTTGCACCCAAGGAGATCGATTTCATTGCAAATCTGCCCAAAACACGCAGCGGCAAAATCATGCGCAGGCTGCTCAAGGCGCGCGAACTCGGGCTGCCCGAAGGCGACACTTCGACTCTGGAGAGCGGCGCATGACGCCTGATCCAATACTCGCGCGCAAGTTGCTCCACGAGATGGTGCGCATCCGCCGCTTCGAGGAAAAGTCGGCTGAACTCTACAGTGCGGGTAAGATCCGCGGTTTCCTGCATCTGTACATCGGCGAGGAAGCGGTCGCTACCGGCGTCATGCAGGCCTTGCAGCCGGAAGACGCGGTATTCGCCACCTACCGGGAACACGGCCATGCGCTGGCGCGCGGTCTTTCCGCCGGGGCCATCATGGCGGAGATGTATGGCAAGGTCGAGGGCTGTTCGCACGGGCGCGGCGGTTCGATGCACTTGTTCGATGCAGCGGCAAAATTCTACGGCGGCAACGCGATAGTCGGCGGTGGCTTGCCGCTGACGGTCGGTTACGCACTGGCGCAGAAGATGCAGCAGCGCACCGGGCTGGCTGCATGCTTTTTCGGCGAGGGCGCGATTGCCGAAGGCGAATTCCACGAATCGATGAACCTGGCTTCGCTGTGGAATGTGCCGGCATTATTCCTGTGCGAGAATAATCTTTATGCGATGGGCACCGCGCTTGAGCGTTCCGAAGCCGATACCAATCTGGTCGAGAAAGCAGCGAGCTACCGGATAGCAGGAAAGAGCGTGGATGGCATGGATGTGCTCGCGGTATTGGAAGCGGCACAGCAGGCAGCGCAGTTCGTGCGCGCCGGCAACGGGCCGTATTTCCTTGAATTCCGCACTTACCGTTTTCGCGCGCATTCGATGTTTGATCCCGAACTCTATCGCAGCAAGGCCGAAGTCGAGCGCTGGAAACAACGCTGCCCGATCGCGGGATTCAGTGTGCGTGCCATAAGCGAGGGATGGCTCACGCCGCAGACGATAGCTGCGATCGAGGCGGAAGTCGCACGCGAGATCGCGCAGGCTGTCGAATTCGCCGAAGCCGGCACTTGGGAGCCGGTGGAAACGCTCACCCGCGATGTGTACACCGCACGAGTGCAACCAGAATGAATACCGTGACCGCTCCTGTTATCACCACTACTTATCGCGAGGCGCTGCGCATGGCGCTGCGTGAAGCGCTGCAGCGCGATCCGCGCGTATTCCTGATGGGCGAGGATGTGGGACGTTACGGCGGCACTTATGCGGTGAGCAAGGGTTTGCTGGAGGAATTCGGTGAGGAGCGCATCCGCGACACGCCGCTGTCCGAATCGGCATTCGTTGGTGCCGGCATCGGCGCCGCGTTGAACGGCATGCTGCCGATCGTCGAGGTCATGACCTGCAACTTCAGTCTGCTCGCGCTCGACCAGATTCTCAACAATGCGGCCACCCTGCGCCACATGTCAGGCGGACAATTCAACATTCCGCTGGTGATCCGCATGGCCACCGGTGCCGGCAGGCAGCTCGCCGCGCAGCATTCTCACAGCTTCGAAGGATGGTATGCGCATATTCCCGGTATCAGAGTGGTGACGCCGGCAACGCTCGAGGATGCGCGCGGCATGCTGTGGACAGCACTGATGGACCCGGATCCCGTCATCATGTTTGAGAATGCTTTGCTGTACAACCTCGAGGGCGAGCTTGCAACCGACGCCGGTGCAGTCGATATCGACCGTGCCGCGGTGCGCCGTCCGGGTAGCGATCTCACGCTGGTGACCTATGGCGGCTCCCTGCCCAAGACGTTGCAGGCGGCGGAACGCCTTGCCGCGCAGAATATCAGCGCCGAAGTGATCGATTTGCGCACCTTGCGGCCGCTCGACATGACGACCGTGCTGGGCTCGCTGGCGAAGACGCATCGCATGGTGATCATTGATGAAGGCTGGAAGAGTGGCAGTCTGGCGGCCGAAATCATGGCGCGCGTGATGGAGCAGGCATTCTATGAGCTCGATGCACCGATCGAGCGCGTCTGCAGCGCCGAAGTGCCGATACCCTACGCGCGACATCTGGAACAGGCTGCAATTCCGCAGGTTGAAACAATTCTCGCAGCAGCATTGCGCACGGTGAAGCAACATGTATGAATTTCACATGCCCTCGCTTGGGGCGGACATGGAAGCGGGCACGCTGGTTGAGTGGTTGATCAAACCCGGCGACGAAGTGCAGCGCGGACAGGTAGTCGCGGTGGTCGAAACCCAAAAGGGCGCTGTCGATGTGGAGATCTGGGAAGCCGGAACGGTCGACAAACTCGTGGTGGTGACGGGCAGGAAAGTGCCGGTGGGCGAGCTCCTTGCGCTGCTGCGCACCGTGGGCGAGCCAGCGGCCGCAGCACCTGAAACGCCCAAGACACCAGGAACTCCGCACGTGGCAACAGCGCCGGCCATCACCGCTGCCGCCCTGCCACGCGCCGAAGCAGCAGCGGTGTCTGCGGTGTCAGCCCGTCTGCGGGTTTCGCCTTCAGCCCGCAAGCTTGCCGAAGAACTGGGTGTCGATATCGCATCGGTGCAAGCAGCGGAGCCGGGCGCAGTGATCTCGCGGGCCGATGTCGAGCGTGCCGCCCAGGCAAAAACGCTGACACCAGTCGCTGCCAAACCTGCAGCGCCGGATTGGCATGCGCAGATGCGCATGGCGATTGCAGCGGCGATGTCGCGCTCGAAGCGCGAGATTCCTCATTACTATCTGGCCACTAATATTGATGTGACTGCCGTCAGCAGTTGGCTCGAAACGGAAAATCTCAAACGCAGCGTCACAGAACGGCTGTTGCCGGTGGTGCCGTTCATGAAAGCGGTAGCTCTCGCGCTGCGCGAAGTGCCCGAACTCAACGGCTTCTGGATCGACGGCGCGTTGCGGTCGTCAGCGTCGGTGCACCTCGGCATGGCAATTGCAATGCGTGGCGGCGGTCTGGTCGCCCCCGCAATTCACGATGCCGACAGGAAGAGCCTCGACCAATTGATGGCTGACTTGCGTGATCTCATCACCCGGGTGCGTAGCGGCAGGCTGCGCAGCTCGGAGATGAGCGATCCCACCGTGACATTCACCAGTCTGGGTGAGCAGGGTGTCGAAGGCGTGTTTGGCGTGATCTATCCGCCGCAAGTCGCGATTGTCGGTCTGGGCAAGATAACCGAACGGCCGTGGGTCGAAGGCGGCGTGGTGGTGGTGCGCAGGGTTGCCACCGCCACCCTCGCGGCCGATCACCGTGCCAGCGATGGTCACCGCGGCGGCCTGTTTCTCGCTGCGCTCGACAGGCTGCTGCAGGAACCGGAGCGGTTGCGATGACTTTATACAACCGTGAGCAAATTCAGGACATCATCTTCGATGCATTGGGCGCCATCGCACCGGAGGTGGAACCGGCCATGATCGCGCCGGACCGGCCACTGCGCGAGCAGATCGACATCGACTCGTTTGATTTTCTTAACTTCATCATCCGCCTGCATGAAACTCTCGGCATCGATATTCCCGAGAAGGATTATGCCGAACTTCTGACATTGAACAGCGCAGTCGAATATCTGGTGCGTCGCTGTGCTGCGGACCAGTAAATCACGCTGAAGCAGTGGCACTGCCCGGGCTATTTGGTTTCCCCCAGATCAAACCGTCTCATGTAATGGCAGGTATAGCCGCCGCGATTCTTGACCAGATACTTCTGGTGGTACTCCTCGGCGCGAAAGAATTCCTTGAACGGCACCACTTCGGTAACGACTTTGGTTTTCCATTCGCCGGAGGCATCTACGGTTCTGATGACCCCATCGGCAGCGCGTTTCTGTTCTTCATTGACATAAAAAATCGCTGAACGGTATTGCGTGCCGATGTCATTGCCTTGCTGGTTGCGCGTGGTCGGATTGTGCATGCGGAAGAATTCGAACAGGAGATGCCGGTAGCTGAGCCGCTGCGGATCGAACACCACTTTCAGCGATTCGGCATGGCCAGTCTTGCCGCTACTCACTTGCTCATAGCGTGCATTTGGCGTGTTGCCGCCGCTGTAGCCGACTTCGGTTTGCAGCACCCCGGGAATTTCCCGCACCAGTTCTTCCATCCCCCAGAAGCAGCCGCCCGCGAGATAAGCGGTTTGTTGTTTGGTGTGGTCAGTCATAGTAGTAGCTCCGATGGGCAGGGTAAATACCGTGGCGGCGAGCAACGCGGCGGAGACGAGTAAATGTTTGCCGGATATTTTCATGTTGAAAGCTCCGCATCAGCGGTTCCTTACGAAGATGTTCAGCTACAATCAAAATATCGTGTTTTGATAGTACTGTAGGCTGGGGTGAGCTTGCGAACCCCAGCCTACAGCGCTGAGAAATGAGCGGTCAATTGCCGGATTTAGGATAACACAACCGTACTCTGATACACGCAGGCTGACAGGAGCGGGAATGGAAGATTCAGGTTCAAGATATGTAATCTGGTTTGACGAACTGCGCATGACTGATGTGGGCAGTGTCGGCGGCAAGAACGCTTCGCTCGGGGAGATGATCAGTCAATTGGCTCAAGCCGGGGTGCGGGTTCCCGGCGGTTTTGCCACAACCGCTGCGGCCTATCGTGATTTCCTGGCGCAGGGGGGGCTGGCGCGGCGCATCGAAGAAATGCTTGCCATGCTGGATATTAAAGATATCGCAGCACTGGCTGATACTGGCGCACAAATCCGTAACTGGATTGTAGCAACCCCGCTGCCGCCAAGACTGGAGCAGGAGATCGCCGCTGCTTACGAAAAGCTGCTGCAGCAAGCAGCCGGCGATATTTCCGTGGCGGTGCGTTCCTCTGCTACCGCCGAAGACCTGGCCGATGCCTCCTTTGCCGGGCAGCAGGAAACCTTTCTCAACATTCACGGACTGGACAATTTGCTGGCAGCGGTCAGGCGGGTGTTTGCCTCGCTCTACAACGACCGCGCCATTTCCTACCGCGTTCACCACGGTTTCGTTCATGCTGAAGTGGCGCTGTCTGTCGGAGTGCAGCGCATGGTACGCAGCGACCTCGGTGCTGCCGGCGTGATGTTCACGCTCGACACCGAATCCGGTTTTGATCAGGTGGTGTTCATCACGGCTTCCTATGGTCTCGGCGAAACCGTGGTGCAGGGGGCGGTGAATCCCGACGAGTTCTACGTTTACAAACCTGCACTGCAGCAGGGCAGACCAGCGATATTGCGGCGCAATCTCGGTTCCAAACTCATCAAGATGCAATTCACCACCAGCCGTGAAGCCAACCATTCAGTGGCAACGCTGGCGGTGGAGGAAGCCGAGCGCCAGCGCTTTTCCATCACCGATGCGGAGGTGGAAGAGCTGGCGCGCCATGCGCTCGCGATCGAACGGCATTATCGCCGGCCGATGGATATCGAATGGGGCAAAGACGGTGCCGACGGCAAGCTTTATATCCTGCAGGCACGACCGGAGACAGTGCAGACCCATGCTGCGATGGAGACATTGCGCCGCTATCGCCTGAAAACCAGATCGGAAATATTGGCGACGGGCCGTGCCATCGGCCAGAAAATAGGCAGCGGACCGGTGCGGTTGATCCTCAATGCAAAAGAGATGTCACGGGTGCAGCAGGGCGACGTGCTGGTGACCGACATGACCGATCCTGACTGGGAGCCGATAATGAAGCGCGCTGCCGCCATTGTCACCAATCGCGGCGGACGCACCTGCCATGCTGCCATTGTTGCGCGCGAACTGGGTATTCCGGCCGTGGTCGGGTGCGGCGATGCCACCAGCGTGTTGTCTGACAACCAGATGGTCACGGTATCCTGCACCGAGGGTGACACCGGCAATGTTTATCGCGGCGCGCTGGAAGTCGAAGTGCTCGACCTTGCCCTGGGAGCCATGCCCAAGCCGCCGGTAAAGATCGCTCTGAATGTGGGCAACCCGGAACTGGCATTTGCTTTCCAGCGTCTGCCCAATGACGGCGTGGGACTCGCGCGGCTGGAATTCATCATTGCCCGCATGATTGGCATCCACCCCAAGGCGGCGCTCGATTACCCCAATATTCCGGCGGACTTGAAGCGGGAGGTGGAAAAACAAAGTGCAGGCTACCGCGATCCGGTGAGTTTCTATGTGGAAAAACTCACCGAGGGCATCGCCACGCTCGGAGCGGCATTTTTCCCCAAGCCGGTGATCGTGCGTCTGTCGGATTTCAAGTCCAACGAATACTCCAGCCTCATTGGCGGGCAGAGCTACGAGCCCAAGGAAGAAAATCCGATGCTGGGTTTTCGCGGCGCTTCGCGTTACGTAGCCGAAAACTTCCGTGACTGTTTCGAGCTGGAATGCCGGGCACTGAAAAAAGTGCGCGACGAAATGGGACTCACCAACGTGGAAATCATGATCCCGTTTGTGCGCACCTTGACCGAGGCCAGGCGCGTGGTGGAACTACTGGCGGATGATGGCCTGCGGCGCGGCGAGAACGGACTGCGGCTGATCATGATGTGTGAAATTCCGTCCAATGCGCTGCTGGCGGATCAATTCCTGGAATACTTTGACGGTTTTTCCATCGGCTCGAATGATCTCACCCAATTGACCCTGGGGCTGGACCGTGATTCCAGCCTTGTCGCTGCGTCTTTCGACGAGCGCGACCCGGCGGTGAAAGCATTGCTGCATTTGGCCATCCAGGCGTGTCATAAAGCCGGTAAATATATCGGCATTTGCGGACAGGGACCATCGGATTACCCCGATCTGGCGAAGTGGCTGATGGAAGAAGGGATCGATACCCTTTCGCTCAACCCTGATAGCGTGGTCGAAACCTGGTTGTATCTGGCGGAGCAGGTGAAGAAACCAGTATGACCGGCTAATTTTCGGGGATACGCGGAATTGGCCGTCTGGCTCTATTCTCCTTCGCCAGCAGCCGTTTCTCGCGCTGATAGACCAGGACTGCTGCAGTACGCAGGCAGCCCAATACAAACAATAACGCACTCAAGGCGTAAATCTCATCCGCTGCAATCTTATGCTCAAATAATTTGATCATGATTTCGCGCAGAACGAATACGATACCGGCGTCGGCAATAAATGTCAGGCGCAGGCGATGCTCATCAAAATGGGAAACAAGGGAACGCGAAAGCTCGATCAGCACGAACAAGGTCAAGACATCGGAAACAAGCCGCACGTAATGGCGTGTGATATCGGTGTTCGTTACCAGATCGCCGATCTGCAGGAATAAATTAACGATACCGGCAGTAACCCCGATGGTAATAAATAGCAGCAGTACCCCGAATAGCAGATTGATCGCGCGATCAAAAATCTTTGTGGCGGAAAAAATCATATTGCCGTAACCATACACGGGGTTTGTTACAGCAATGTGATGCCGGTTAAAAAGAGGGGGGTGGGCCGAATTGAAACATCGCAGGCCGGGGGTAGGGAGTATCCCGTCAGGCTGCCTTAATTTGTAGCAGTTTCGATTTGATCAATAAATTTCTGGAAACGGCACAGTTCTGCTGGTCGCGATGGTCGGTTCCCGACACGTTTCTGCCTGTGGCGAAAGTCGCAAACAGACACGAAGCAGTCCATCGCTACGGCTTATGTCGATGACATTAGGAACATACGTCTTCCCTGAATAGTCCGACCCAATTGCTGCCTGCTACCCATATCAACTGCGTTACGCAGAACACGTTGTTGTAAGAATTCTGCTTAATCCGAAATAGGTAATTTGCTTAATGACTTGTTACGGCTGCTGCTCTATTTTTGAGTGTACGTGTCTTGAGTTGAAGGACTTTGGCTCGTGCGGGTGAATTTCCTATCTTTATTTACTAGCGAGGAACGTATGGCAAAAGCGAAGAAAGTCTCCGGCATCGGTTCCGAAGAAATGAGTAGGATGCTCAAAGAGCGGAACTCGTTTCTTCTCGCCAACGTCTTAGCGCCCCAAAAGGCCCGATCTATCACGCACTGGGAAGAGATTACCTGTCTAGGCTTCAATCCCCAGATGCAGCGTATGGAGGCCGTCGTTAGCATCAAGCAAAGCACCGGGTACAATGGAAACCTGTGCTCGGCTGCTTCGGCCGAGTATGTGCGATTTTACGTCGATTTCAAGGACGGCAACGGGTTCGTCGATATGGGGATTACGAGCTTCAAATCGGCCGATATTTCCAATGCTCCGCCCGGACCGCAGCACCCGCTCTGCTACATGCTTTACCTTTACATCGATGACGAGAAGTATCGCCGTTTCATAGATTGCCACACCGCGGTAGTTCCCAAGATGCGGGCCATCCTGTCATGGAAGGACGCTCCAACTCCTTCCACCCCGAATTATGCTCCGCATTACGGTAACGTGAGGGATGCGGACATCCAGTTGCAAAAGCGGAATTTCCTTTACGCCAAAGATGTGTTTGAGCTGGCGAAAGCGAAAGATCTGCTGACCGCCATTAAGCCGGATGTTCAAATTGCCCTGAAAGAACCGGTTCCACCCAAGGCCGTCGCGATCTACGAATCGAATAAAAAAGTCGGCATTCCAGATCATCGCACCTTCTATTCCACCGTTGGATCGGCGATACACTCGCACCTGGATTTTAAACAGGCGGCCGCCCTTTATGATCTCAAGGATCTGGCAGCTCTGAAAATCAATACCGCGAAATTACTCTCCTTTTACAATCCCGACAAAAAGGCGGCGGACGTCGGCTTCGAGGAGGTCACTTGTGTCGGGCTGAATACCGATACCGATACGCTTGGCGCTATAGTTCACATCAAAAAAACAAGCGGGTACAACGGCGATCTCTGCCATACAGGCTCAATGGAGCACGTCGCCTTCTGGGCGGACTGGAACAACGACGGTACTTTCGATCAGTACCTTGGGACGATGAGTTTCGAAGTGCATGACATCGCCAATATGCCGGTCGGCGGCCTGTTTTATAACGTCGCCCTGCCTATCGATGTGTCGAACCGGCTTAAATCCTGCCAAACGCCTAATATCATCGGGATCCGGGCAGTACTCTCTTGGGAATCGCTGCCGTCGACCACGGATCCCGATCAGCTCAATACCTGGGGCAATTCGATCGACGCCTTGGTGCAGCTCAGACCTGGCGCGAGTTCGGGCATTCATACCATCATCAGCCTGGTCGGAAACGTTAATAGGTTGATGATTGATTCCACCCAACACCTGTACAACTACAATGCGGTGGCGCCCACCCCCAATAATAACCGGCCATGGGGCGGGAGCATTTCCTTTAACGGGATCATCGATCGAAACGGCTTTAACGGTGTCATCAAATTCCGGCTCAGCTACAAACCGTACGGAACGCCCGATGGCGACTACAAGGCCGTCTCATCAAGCGAAACGTTCAACCGGTGGCAGCCGTTAGTCAGCATCTGGCCCTACACCGTCTCTCAAACCGCCGATTCGGACGGGTGGTATATCTACGACCTGAATCCCGCGTTGGGAATCTATAATATCTATGACAATAACTACTTGTCGCACTTGGATACATCGCTCTTTGCCGACGGAACCTACACAATCCGTTTCGAATACACCGATGAGTTTGGGAACCCCGTGGTTGGCGACGTCTTCTCGATTGTCGTCTGCAATAAAGGCATGACTGTCAGCCAGACCGCCAATAACGCTGTCGATATGACCAAGGATCTCGATCTGGTTATCGATGGAGGTGATTGTCATAGCTACAAGAACTCGGCTCCGATGATCAATGGACACCTGCGGGCCGTGCATCCGTTCTTCAGCTCATGGGCTCTCGACTTGCAGCCGACATCGCATACCCATGGAGCTCATCCGGTGCCCATCAACAGGAGCTATTCATCGCTCGGCGATTCGGGAGATAGCAACGCGAGTTGGTCGTTGGATACGACGCCGCTCGACCCGTGCGGCTACACCGTCAGCCTGAAAGGGCACTCGAGGGTGATCCTTCACAGTAACCCGGGATATTTCCCGGAGTATGGGCCAAAGGCAGTCGGATTTGCCAAATTGCCATAAAACCTTGCCGAGAGATTTAAAGACGTGTCGGGTCAGGAAACCCGGTACGTCTTCTGATCAAATGTGCCGTTCCCAGCACTGCATGTTACCAACGCCGCCGCCCTGAACAGACACCCTATGGTACCGCACAGTCCAATCCCACTTCGAGACTTGGCTGGCATTCTTCCGCAACGGCCAGTTTGATGCTTACGCGCCATCATCAAATTGAAACAGCGATAATTCAAATTCAGTTACTTGATTTATCCGAACCGGCGAGTCAACCACAACTCAAATGCTGAACGTCTGCTCTTGGCACGACACAGACTGTCAGATCAAGTTGGAACTACTACACTTACTTGCAGTTTTTGTAATTGCGTTTCTCGCAATCCCGTGCCATTTGTTGTGCCCGCGCGATTTGTGCAGGTTTCATCTTTCCGGCCGCCGTATCCCGATTCTGCTGTGCCTCACTGAACCCTTTTGCTGCCGCCAGGCTGAACCACATGTAGGCGCGAACATAATCCTGGGGTACGCCCTGGCCGGTGGCATACATCAATCCAAGATCGTTTTGCGCATTGGCATGTCCCTGTGCCGCAGCCAGACGAAACCATTTCACCGCTTCCTGGTAATCCTGCTCCACACCTTCTTCGCCATTTTCATGCAACTCACCCAGGCTATATTGCGCATATGCATTCCCTTGGAGCGCCGCCAGCCGATACCACTTTACGGCTTCCCGATGGTTGAAAGGTACGCCCTGGCCATCGTCATACATCGAACCCAGGTATAGCTGCGCAGATGCATTTCCCTGTTCTGCCAGGGGGCGGAACAACTTTTCTGCTTTTGCGTAATCGCCCGCAAAGTAGGCCTGTTTTGCATCCGCCAACGGATCGGCGATTGCCTGTCCAGCCAACGTCAACGAAAGCAGACAACCCAACAACCCATGTTTCAACAACTGCTTCATTCTCGTTATCCTTTTGCTAATCTAGAACCTCAAGCAAGCGCCGCCCCGGCAGGCAGCCTGTCGGGTGCAATATTAGCACGGAAGAAAAGGACAAGACCGGGAGCAGGCTTGCGCCGGGGAGCTGGCTCAGCATCCGCATCGGCATGATTGGCCTTGAGTGTCAGGGGGGAATCAGATAGCCTAGCTCAACTGCATTGCCATGGTTAAAAAATGCCAATCTCAAACCTGACCCCTGCCGATCTGCGCCTCATCATCGATCCCGATTCGCTTGGGTTCTCCGATACTGCGGAATTGCTGCAGTATCCGCTGCCGTGGATCGGGCAGGAGCGCGCAGAAATGGCTGCCCGCTTTGGTCTCGGGATGGATCAGCCCGACTATAACCTGTTCGTGCTGGGGGAGGTCGGCAGCGGCCGCTCTTCGCTGCTGCGCCAAGCGATGGTCGCAGCAGCCGCAAACAGGGCGGCGCCACCCGACTTATGCTATCTGCACAACTTCGATGCGCCGGAAAGGCCACTGGCTCTGCGCCTGCCTGCCGGACAGGGGCGCCTGCTGCGGCAACATCTGGCGCGCATGACAAAATCTCTGCTGACGGAAATACCGCAGCGCCTGGACGGGCAGGATTTCAAGGTCGAGAGCGAGCGCATTGAAAAAGCCCACAAGGCAGAAGAAGCCAGGGCCTATGTCGAACTCACTACCTTTGCCGAATCCCGCAATTTCACTATCCACCGCGAGGCTGGGCACATAGTTTTCACTCTGTTGGGCGAGAAAGGACACATCCTTACCGAGGACGAAGTGCTTATCCTGCCGAAGGAGCGCCGGGCCGAGATTGAACAGGCCGAGCAGGAGTTGCGCACCGAGATTACCCGCTATTTCGAGAAAACCCGGCCGATGGAGCGGGTCATGCACGAGGCCCTGGCAGCATTACAGCGGCAGGTGGTGAAACCGCTGCTGGAGCACGAATTGCAGGAAATCCGTGTTGAATTGAAGAAACAGATCAAGGATTCCGTCAAGCTCGGCGCTTATCTGGAACAGGTCATGCGGGACTTGCTCGACAATCTGGAGCTGTTCGAGGTTTCCGATACCGATGAGGAAAGCCGGCAGGAGGAATTGGAGCGGGTGATGTCCCGCTACCGGGTTAACCTGGTAGTGGACAATGATGGTCTGAACGGTGCGCCGGTAATCGTCGAGGACAATCCATTATTCCGCTCACTGTTCGGCAGCATCGAATACCAGTCCGAAAACGACGTGCTGGTGACTGATTTTACCCGCATCCGCGCCGGCAGCCTGCTCCAGGCGCATGGTGGTTTCCTCATGCTGCATCTGCGCGATCTGCTGGCCGATGCGCTGGTGTGGGAGAAGCTGCGCCGTTTGCTGCGCAGCGGCAGGCTGCAGATCGAGGAACCAGGCACGGCTTTCACCTCGATTGCGGCGGTTTCGCTCGTACCTGAAGCGGTGGATGTAGAAGTCAAGATCATCCTGATCGGTTCACGTCAACAGTATTACGACTTGCAGGAGGCAGACCCGGAGTTCGGACGCCGCTTTCGCGTCAAGGTGGACTTTGCCGAGAGTTTTTCCGCCGGTGCCGAAACTCGTCGCGCCTCGGCTATCTTCGTCGCCCACGCCTGCCGGGAGCTGGGGCTGCCGCATTTTTCCGCCGCCGCCGTCGCGCGCCTGCTGGAGGATTCACACCGTCAAGTGGACGACCAATCGCGCCAAAGCGCTATCTTCGCCCGCGCCGAGGCGCTGGTGATGGAAAGTGCCGCGCTGTGCCACGCGCGCGCTGGCCGCCTGGTCGAGGCGGCGGATGTCGAGGCGGCGCTGCGTGCGTGCATCTTGCGCCATGATTACCCAGAACAACGCCTGCAGGAATCCATCGCCGAAGGTGAAGTGCTGATCACGCTGCATGGCGAGAAAGTGGGCCAGCTCAACAGTCTGACCCAAGTGGATCTGGGGGATTACCGCTTTGGCTTCCCGGTACGCGTCACGGCGCGCACCTTTGCCGGTGAAGATGGCTTGCTCAACATCGAACGCGAGGTGGAAATGTCCGGGCCGATCCACGATAAGGGCGTATTCATTCTGCAGAACTATCTGTCCGCATTATTTGTCCACACCGCACCGCTCGCGCTCAATGCCTCAATTGTGTTCGAACAGGAATATCACGGCATGGAAGGGGATTCTGCATCCTGTGCCGAGCTTTATGTCCTGCTCTCGTCCCTGTCGGATTTACCTCTCAAACAGAGCATTGCCGTTACCGGCGCAGTCAATCAGCACGGTGAAATGTTGCCGGTGGGCGGGATCAACGAAAAAATAGAAGGTTACTTCCGCGTCTGCGAGACGGCCGGACTGGATGGCAGTCAGGGTGTGCTGATTCCGCACCGCAACCGCCGGCACCTGATGCTGGAACGCAAGGTGGTCGAGGCGGTCGCCAAAGGTTTATTCCATATCCATACTGCGGAGCACGTGAGCGAAGGCATGGAGTTGCTTGCCGGATGCTCGTTTGGCATAGCGGACGTGGCAGGTAGTTATCCGCATGACAGTGTGCTGGGCCGCGCGCAGCAGACCCTGCTGGCCTATCGTCACGCCTGCCAGGAGTCGCAACATCCGAAGGCGGGACGCAAGCGCTTGTGATGGTGCACGGCAAGGCTGTCGCTGCTGCGCGTTAGCCCATCGTACCCGATCCACTCAGGGCGACGACGGTGCGATTACTTGACGCCGAGAATACCCATCGCCTTGCCAAGGGTTTCGACTGATTCCTTGTGCTTGCCTTCTTTATGCAGCACTTCGCCTTCAGCGCGCAGTTTTTTGACTTCCGCCGCCTGAGCCTCGCTCAGTTTCGGGTTCTTTTCCAGCGCCGCGTCGATTTTTCTCATGTCGGTTGTACAGTGATACGCAAACGCCGCGCTGCTGAACAGGGTCAGGGCAGCAATGGCAATTAGCTGACGTAGTTTCATATGATCCTCCGGTCTGAGATTTATCGAGTGCATCAAGAAAAAGTATAGACCGGTTAACGGCTTTCGTCATACCAGATGCATCTGGCGTGTCGGGAAATGCGCTCTGCGGATTAGGCGGGACAACAGCATTAAAAAAAGCGAAAGGGTATAATTCAGCAGCGAAATTGAGGTGAATCTGTTCGCCTTGAGTACTGCACTCTCAAGATAAACCAGACACCATTTCTTACTGATACCAACATACTATGGCGCAATACGTTTTCACCATGAACCGCGTGGGCAAGGTCGTTCCCCCCAAACGGCAGATACTCAAGAATATCTCGCTCAGTTTCTTCCCGGGCGCCAAGATAGGCCTGCTGGGCCTGAACGGTTCGGGCAAGTCCACGGTGCTGCGCATCATGGCGGGAGTGGACAAGGACTTCGAGGGCGAAGCCCTGCCGATGCCCAATCTCAATATCGGCTATCTGCCACAGGAACCGCAACTCAACCCGGAACAGACCGTGCGCGAAGCAGTGCAGGAAGGGTTGGGTGAGGTGGCCAGCGCGCAGCAGAAGCTGGACGCGGTCTATGCCGCATATGCCGAATCGGACGCCGATTTCGATGCGCTTGCCGCCGAACAGACGCGGCTGGAAGCCATCCTTGCCGCCGGCAGCGGGGGCAGTGATCAACAGTTGGAGATCGCCGCCGATGCGCTGCGTCTGCCGCCGTGGGATGCCGTGGTCAAGAATCTTTCCGGCGGCGAGAAGCGGCGCGTGGCGCTGTGCAAGCTGCTGCTGGAAAAGCCAGACATGCTGCTGCTGGATGAGCCGACCAACCACCTTGATGCCGAATCGGTGGAATGGCTGGAACAATTCCTGGTGCGCTTCCCTGGCACCGTGGTGGCGGTCACGCATGACCGCTACTTTCTCGACAATGCCGCCGAGTGGATACTGGAACTGGATCGCGGCCACGGCATTCCGTGGAAAGGTAATTACTCAAGCTGGCTGGAGCAGAAAGAAGCGCGGCTGGAGACAGAGAACAAGCAGATCGACGCGCACATGAAGTCGATGAAGCAGGAACTGGAATGGGTGCGGCAGAACCCCAAAGGGCGGCAGGCGAAATCGAAAGCGCGCATCGCCCGCTTTGAAGAACTCAATTCGCAGGAATACCAGAAGCGCAACGAGACCCAAGAGATTTTCATTCCGGTGGCAGAACGGCTCGGCAACGAAGTCATCGAACTCAACAATGTTTCCAAAGCCTACGGCGACCGCCTGCTGATCGACAACCTCAGCTTCAAGGTGCCGCCCGGCGCCATCGTCGGCATCATCGGCCCGAACGGCGCCGGTAAATCCACGCTGTTCAAGTTGATCACCGGCAAGGAGCAGCCGGATTCCGGCGAAGTGAAAATCGGTTCCACCGTCAAGATCGCGCACGTCGATCAGGCACGCGACTCGCTGGAGAATGACAAGACCGTGTTTGACGCCATCTCCGGCGGCAACGACATCCTCACCGTCGGCAGATACGAAACTCCCGCGCGCGCCTATATCGGCCGCTTCAATTTCAAGGGCGGCGACCAGGCCAAGATCGTCGGCAATCTTTCCGGCGGCGAGCGCGGCCGCCTGCATCTGGCCAAGACACTGATCTCTGGCGGCAATGTGCTGCTGCTGGACGAACCGTCCAATGATCTGGATGTGGAAACCCTGCGCGCGCTGGAAGATGCGCTGCTCGAATTCGCCGGCTGCGTGCTGGTGATCTCGCACGACCGCTGGTTCCTCGACCGCATTGCCACCCACATCCTTGCGGCAGAAGGCAATTCGCAATGGACTTTCTTCAACGGCAACTACCAGGAATACGAAGCGGACAAGAGGAAGCGGCTGGGTGAGGAAGGCGCCAAGCCGAAGCGGATACGGTACAAGCCGATTAGTCG
>CAKKRD010000046.1 GCA_919902515.1 Nitrosomonadaceae bacterium
CCCTTTGAGGGGCTAACAAAGATAAACCCCCGGCTTTGCCGGGGGTAACTTAATTTGAAAACGGCCAAGGCCGGTCAGATCAAGACCGAGTATAAGGAACTTCCCGACGGGGCACAGATCAATTATTCCACTGAAGTGCCAAAATTCATAAAGGCGATTCATCAATGGTTTGACGCCCAGCTACGCGACCATGCACGTCATGCTGTTCCGGGACATCGGCAACAACACATGCATCATCAGTGATTGTAGTATTCAGATTTCCAAGAAGTGGAATGCAGTATTTGCCACAGCCAAGGTGCGCTCAGCAAAGTAGGCTAGGAAGCCGCCGACTTCAGTTTTGTCAGGTGAGGCGGAAAAATCAAACTTCCGCGCGGTAACCCAGTTGAAAGGGATAAAATGTTCGACATATGGATGGTTGGTTAATTTCTGCAAATCATCGGGAGAAAAGGGTAATGGCAGACCATGATTACAAAAGGCGGCAATTTCTGCAGTATGCCGCGTTTGGCACGATAGCGGCGGCATTGCCCGGTTTCGTGCTGGCCGAAGGCGGGCAGATCAACAGCGCACCGAGCGCCGCTTTCAAGCCCGATGTGGAAATGGAGATCACCGCGCGGATAGCCGAGGTTCCGATTATGCCGGGTGCCCATACCAGCGTCTTCAAATATTACGGCAAGTTGCTGAAAGGCCCTAAGACCGCCTTGAAACCCATGCCGGGTTATTTGGGGCCGATACTGAATCTCGCGCAAGGCCAAAAAGTCCGGATATTCTTCTACAACCAATTGCCCGAACCATCGGTTATGCACTGGCACGGGATGCACGTGCCGCAGAAAATGGACGGACATCCGATGTACGCGATACAGCGGGGCGAAAGATATGTTTATGAGTTTGAAGTAAAAAACCCCGCTGGCACCAATTGGTACCATTCCCATACCCATGAAATGACCGCTACGCAAGTCTATCGCGGCCTGGCGGGATTGATCACCATCACCGACGAGCAAGAACAAAAGCTGGGCTTGCCAAGCGGAGAGTACGATATCCCCATCACCATCCAGGACCGGCGTTTTACCGCCGGTAATCAATTGCTGTATATCCACGGGATGCGCGAGAGGATGCTGGGTTTCCTCGGTGATACCATTCTGGTCAACGGCCAGGCAAACAGCGCCATTCCGGTAAAAACCCGCGCCTACCGTTTGCGCGTGCTCAACGGATCGAACTCCAGGATTTATAAGCTGGGCTGGGAGGACGGCACGCCGTTGATCGCGATCGGTACCGACGGCGGATTGCTGGAAAAGCCTGAAACTTATCCATACATCATGCTCGCACCGGCCGAACGCGTCGAATTATGGGTCGATTTCAGCGGGCGTAAACTTGGAACCGATCTAGTGCTGCGCAGTCTCGAACACCACGGCACGATGCCGCATATGGGCGGTGGCATGCGGCGCGGCAGGGGGGGTATGCGCCGCGGCATGGGCGGCATGGACATGATGACTGGTGGATTGCCTCAGGGTGAGGCTTTCCCGATAGTCAAGTTTCATATCGCCAAGAAGGTCGGCGACTCACCAAAATTACCAGAAACACTGGTTAGAATGCGCAGCCTGACGGAACAGGATGTCTCCAATCCAGATCAGCCTGTGCCGATCGCCATCAGCATGCAGCATATGGCGCCGCAGCTAAATGGCAGATCTTTTGAGATGAACGAAGTGATGGATAGCGAGAGGATTCCTGTCAACACGGTCCAGAAAATCAGAATCTCCAACGATCATGGGGCGATGGGAGGCGGCATGGGTGGAATGAGAGGGGGAGGGATGGGTGGCATGGGCATGATGATGTCAATGGCGCATCCGATCCATTTGCACGGCCAGCAGTTTAAAATTCTGTCGCGTACTATGAAAGATCAGGACAGCGGCGATGGCTATGCCATTGTCAAGGACGGTTTCATCGGCAGCGGCTGGAAAGACACGGTGCTGGTGATGCCCGGCGAGGAAGTTGAAATCATCAAGCCGTTTGAGGATTACACCGGCTTGTTCCTGTATCACTGCCACAACCTGGAGCATGAAGATATGGGGATGATGCGCAATTTTTACGTAGGCTGAGTTCGACCTGTCTTTTACCAGGCAATTTCTTTACCGTCATACGCGTAGAATTTTCCGCTATCGGCTGGTGCAAGTTGCGCGATCACCCGGCGCATGCCCGCAACGCTCTGCTGCACCGTAATCAATGCATTCGGGCCACCCATATCAGTCTGTACCCAGCCCGGATGCAGCACAGCAGTGATGATGCCGCGTGACGCCAAATCAATCGAAAGACTTTTTGCCACCATATTCAGTGCAGCTTTGCTTGAACGGTAGAGATAATAGTCACCACTCGTGTTATCGGCAATGCTGCCCATTTTACTGGTGATGCTGACAATCTTTTTTTGCTGGCTGCGGGTAATCTGCCTGACGAATGTTTCCGCCATTTTCAGTGGCGCCATGCTGTTCACGCGAAAGGTGCGCATCCATGCTGCGTAATCAGTGGCGCCGAAGCCATTATTGTGAGTATCGAAGCAGACTCCGGCATTGTTCAACAGCAAGTCGATTTCCTGGTTGGCAAGCTCTGCGGCTAGACTGTCAATTTGCTCGAAACTGGTGACATCCAGTGTATGCACGCTGAGCAAGCCAGCATGTTGCGATGCCAGTTGTGTGAGCGCTCCAGATTTTTCCGGGTTGCGGCAGCAAGCGAACACACGCCAGCCCGCTGCGGCATACTGTTTGGCGAACTCCAAGCCAATGCCACGGTTAGCGCCGGTAATGAGCAAGTTAGGCATGTTGACGGTCTGGTGGATTGGAATTGAAGGTGCAGCAATCAAGCCTGCTTTAGTGTAGCGTACCGTCTTACTGAAAGACACCCCAAACGGGGTCGCAGTTATCGCTCGGCTGATCCCTGTTTATTGTTCAGCGGCTGCCTAAATGCACCATGGGAATTGATTTTTAGAGGCGATGCAGTACACTGCTCGCGTTAATATTTCCAACTGCAATATTTTCAGAGACTCTTATCGGGATAAATACATGACTCATTATATGGAACTCCTTATGACGAATCAGCCATGGAATCTGATCATCTACATGGCGATCCCCGTGATACTTGCCGAAACAATTGCCATTTCGGAGCTCTATCTTCTTTTTACCGGGAAAGATACCGGTACCGTGAAGACTCTCAGTAAGGTCTCAGGAATTATTGTCGGATGGTATTTCCTTGGAATTTTCATAAATCTTCTCTTTACCGCCGTTATTCCTCTGACAACCTCCAATGGATGGCGTGGCATTGCGGATGTGATTGCCGTCGGCTTTTATCTGCTCGGTCTTATTCCGCTTTTCGGCATTGCGCTCCTAGACATGAACCTCCTCTGCTCCTCTGCTTCACAGCGGGAGCGGAATAAGCTTCATGCAATTTTCGTGGGAGTTTTTCTGGTCGTTGCGCATATCGCGATGATATTCGGCATGGCCGATCCCAATATGTTCTTAGCTGAGGGGGATATGGAACATATGCCAGGCATGAGCCATCCTTGATGACCGGGACGAGCTATCAGGGATCGTAAGGGGCGGTTCCTGATCCAATTTCCAATTGGATTTTTTTTGATCGCTATCGATCCAGGCGCCATGGGGCTACATCGGCTTCGGCGATGATTCTGTGTCCGGTAACGCGCGTACCGTCGAAATCCGCACGCTCCCGGGCACTGACCAGATACGTTCCCGTCGCCACATGAATCTCGACCTGCCCATCGGCTACGGCGACGCTGCCGCCATCCGGCCGCATCCTGATACTGAAACGGGTGCCGATATCCTTGATGCGCGCCTCACCAACCTTCACTTCCAGTTTATCGGCGTCATTACTCGTGACATCAAAATAAACGTTGCCCCGTAACAGCTCAATCCGGGGAGGTTGGCTGTTGGCAACAGTGACGGCGCTATCGGCATCCAGTGTGATGCCGATATCCGGTGTCGCCTTGACCGTCAGGCGCTGTCCCGCTACGGTTTCATGCAGCCTGGCCGTCACCGGTTTGGAGATGTACCAGCTTATGAGACCCAGAGCCAGAGCTGTAGCTGCTATGGAACAGTGCAACAGGACACGACTCCAATTGAAGGGGCGGACTGCAGGAGCTATCGGTGGCTTTGGAGGATACATTAGGGTGTTAGGCAACTGGGACCATCAGGTGGCTGCCAAGTATTGTGCAGATGATCGAATCTCTGGTGAAGAAAGTCTTGAGCTCAAACATGCTGCAGAAAGCTGCTACTGTTGCGATGGGTCGGTGACGAATCCGATTCGCACTAATCCGGCTTTCGCTGCGATCGACATCACCCGCGCCACGTGTTCGTAATGAACATGCCGGTCGGCACGGATGTGCAGCTCGGTATTGGGACTCTGTTTTGCCGTCGCAGCAAAGCGCGCCGCCAATTGTTCCAGTTCGACCGGCTCGCCGTTCCAGTAAAGGCTGGCGTCATCACGGATACCGAATTCGATATGCTCCGGTTGTGTGATATTCGGACTGCTCGACGCCTTGGGCAGATCCACCTTCACCGAATGCGTGAGCAACGGCGCAGTGATGATGAAAATCACCAGCAACACCAGCATGACGTCTACCAACGGCACCACGTTGATCTCGGCCATTGGTGTCTGGCGAGTACTGCCGCTCATGCTGCCGAATGCCATTACTTTCTCCCTTCAGCGGGGGGCACCACGCGCAGTGGCCGTACTTCGCCCGCCGAGCTGTTGGTCTTGGCGCCGACAGCGATCAGTGCAAAAAGGTCATGCGCAAAGGCATCCAGGCGCGCCAGCCAGATACGGTTGCGCCGCACGAAAGCGTTGTAGGCCAACACCGCTGGAATTGCCACCGCCAACCCCAGCGCCGTCATGATCAGCGCCTCACCGACCGGCCCAGCCACCTTGTCCAGCGTGCCTTGACCAGAAAGACCGATCTGTACCAGCGCGTGATAGATGCCCCACACGGTGCCAAACAGGCCAATATAGGGTGCGGCCGAGCCAGCCGAGGCTATCAGCGTGAGACCGTTTTCGACGCGGGTGGCTTCCTGGTCAATACCGTTGCGTAGTACACGCGTAAAGAATTCACTCGCCCCGCCTGCGGCCGCGAGCTTCTGCAGACCGTGTTTTTCCGAATCGGCAGCGGCATTCAGCGCCAGTTGTGCCAGCTGCGCAAAAGCGTTATCGACGGGTTGGCTGCTCAGCGTTGCATTTACCTCCTGCAAGGAATTGGCGCTCCAGAAGCGCTTGAGAAAAGCTTCCGCGCGTTGACCCTCCAGCAAGTTGGTAATACCCTTGGTGAGTATCAGATACCAGCTCGCTACCGATAGCGCAAGCAACAGCACCAATACGCTAATGCCGACTCCATCGACCTGAGCGAGAAAATGTGCAAAGCCGAGTTCTTTTTCCATTGAATCAATCTCCATGCAATACAAAGTTGAAAGGTTGCAGGGCAATGGCCCGCACTGGCTGGCCGTTGCGCCGAGGCGGATTGCAGCGCCATGTTTTTACTGCGGTTAGAGCAGCCTCATCCAGACGTTTGTAACCGCTGCTATTAATCACCTGCGCCACGCTTATGTGACCGCTTTCATCCAGCTCCACGCGTAGCATCAGCTTGCCCTCTTCGCCAAGCCGGCGCGACAGTGACGGATAGGAGGGTGCGCTCAATTCAGGGCAGACGACCGATAGTTCCGCGGACAATGTGACCGGACCTTGCGGCATCTGCGCAGGCGGCGCTACTGCTGCCGTTTCTGGTTCTCGCGGTGGCGACGGCGCAACCGGTTCATTTTCTGACAGCACCGGTGTTTCAGCGACCAGTTGCCGCGATTGCGGCTTCTTTTCCAGTTTCGGCTTGGGCGGCTGCAGCTCGGCTTTGAATTCTTCCGCCGGTTTGGGCGCAGTGATAAAGTTGACGAACAGTGTCGCCATTTCTTCCGGCGGTGGAATCAACCGCTGGCTCCACAGGCCGTAGAGCAAGGCAGCGTGAGCCGCAACGACAAACAGCAAACCCGGCAGGAAGGCGGGGTTGCGCCGGGTCGTCATGTACTCAGTGCCGTGCCGGGTCAGGCGTAACATTGCGAGCTATCCAGTCTTCGATATATTTCTGATTGATCAGGCCAGTCTTGACCTCGCGCCGATGCGCCCGGTCATAAAACTGCGTACGCGGCAATTCGCCATACCAACGACGGTCAATCTCAAAACGTAAGCGCTCCGGCATATCCTCGGCAAAGACCCATTGCTCCACCTTGCCCATCCCATAGTTCTTTACTCGAGCTGCAAGTTGGGGTGCATCATTGGGTGTATCGGTAGCGACCAGAACGACATCCAGCTTGGGGTAGCGCTGTTTAAGCACCCCCAACATTTTCAATTCAGTCGGGCAGTATTGACATTCGAGCGACCAGAAAACAAGGATGAAAGGCTTATCCTCACGAGCCGCAAGTATTTGCGCCAGGCTGCCGGGAACGAAGGGGCGAACGTCGTGCGCCGCTATGGCCATGCCTGACACGGTCAGCATCAGTACAAGGAGAAAATGGCGCATCACCAGCCAGCCTCTGGATTGAGTATCCGCATCCTGCCCGCTATGTTGTGCCACGCAAGAAGTGTTACAGGCATGCCAGCCAGAAATAATGGCAAACCGATGGCTCTCTTCGGTGTTGGCGCGGCGGTGATTGCGGCGGGCACGGCATCTCTCATGCCGGTTTGGCGCGACTTGATTTTGAAAATACCTGCCATCACTTGCATACGGTAAATAAGAGTGAGTCGTATTCCACTATTTGGATTCTACCACGTAATTCCCCAGTTTACGTATGGCAAACGCGGCGGCACAGTGTATTTTGTTCCTGCCGAGGACTTTTCCCAGGCAACCAGTAAAATCAAATAATAGGCGGATAGACGATGTACTACAATGTGGCAAATTGTCGCAGGTGAAAGACGAGCGTCCTGTGGTGCAAACAATCCGGCTCGCCTACTGCATGGTATCAACCGAAGCAGACACCCGTGACTGGCCAGTTCATCGGCTGATTTGATTTCTCTGGCTTGGTCTCCGTTCCCCAGCGGTCTATGGTCCTCTGCTCGTCCTTCAGCAAACTGTTCCGGCAAGTCGAGAAAGTTTGCTACCATTGAAAATTGTGCAACTACCAGCTAACAGGCGGCATGAGGTCAAGCAGTAATGGCGCGAATACGAATAGTTGCAGGAATGCCGGGGGAAAGCCTCAGGCAGCCCTCCACCCAAGATGTCAAGCTGGCTTCTTGTCCGCCCGTAGTTCGGTTATAGAGCACCTTGCCATAGTGAGAGTACCATCCCTTGAATAAAGCCCCTGAAACAATAACCCCCCCCATGTCTCGATTCTGGCGGCGAATACTGAGCATGATCTACGAGTCACTACTTCTGATCGCGGTACTGTTTGTCGCCAGCTATATTTTTCATCTTGTATTCCACGGTCCAAATTCCATTTTCTTCAAGCCAGCTCATCAGCTCTATCTGTTGCTGGTAATGGGCACTTATTTCATCTGGTTCTGGACCCACGGCGGACAAACTCTAGCGATGCAAACCTGGAAATTGCGGCTGACTACCACTGCTGGCGAGGGAATTAACCTGAAGCAGGCAATCGCGCGCTACTTGTTTGCAGTAGTCGGCATCTCCCTGTTTGGTTGCGGAATATTCTGGGCGCTGTTCGACCGCGATCACCAGTTCCTGCACGACCGGCTTGCTGGTACCAGAATCGTAAATGTTGCAGGATGAATTCAGGAGTGCAGGAAGCGACACTGAAAAGCAATCCTTACGCAGTTCCCCCCACCGTCAGCCCGTCTATCCGTAGCGTTGGCTGTCCCACTCCCACCGGTACGCTCTGGCCTTCTTTGCCGCAAGTGCCGACACCAGGGTCGAGTGTCATGTCGTTGCCTATCATGGAAACACGTGTGAGTACCTCAGGTCCGTTGCCGATCAGGGTTGCCCCTTTCACCGGGTAAGAAATTTTTCCGTCCTCGATCATGTAGGCTTCGGCAGCAGAGAAGACAAATTTTCCGCTGGTAATGTCCACTTGGCCGCCACCGAAATTCACCGCATACAGGCCATGTTTAACCGAAGCAATAATTTCTTCCGGATTTTTGTCGCCATTCAACATGTAAGTGTTGGTCATGCGTGGCATGGGGATGTGGGCGAATGACTCTCGTCTGGCGTTGCCGGTGATGGGTACTTTCATCAATCGCGCGTTCAGGCTGTCCTGCAGGTAGCCTTTGAGAATGCCATTCTCGATCAGTACGGTACATTGAGTGGGATTGCCTTCGTCGTCGATGTTCAGCGATCCACGTCGCCGTACCAATGTGCCATCGTCCACTACGGTCACACCGGTTGCAGCGACGCGCTCACCAACGCGGCCCGAGAATGCGGAACTCCCCTTACGGTTGAAATCTCCTTCCAGGCCGTGGCCAATAGCTTCATGCAACAGTATTCCGGGCCAGCCGGCACCCAGCACCACGGTCATGGTTCCGGCTGGAGCAGGCTTCGCGTTCAGATTGACGAGCGCCTGATGCACCGCTTTTGCGGCGTAATCGCGCAATATATCTTCGGTGAAGTAGGCGTAATCGAAGCGCCCGCCACCACCCGCGGCACCCTGTTCGCGACGGCCATTCTGCTCGGCGATGACTTGCAGCGAGACTCGTACCAGCGGCCGCACGTCCGCCGCCATCAGGCCATCGCTACGTGCCACCAGCACTACTTCGTATTCGCCGGCGAGTGATGCCATCACCTGGATTACGCGTTTGTCGACTGCGCGGGCATAACCCTCAAGTTTTTCCAGCAAGGCTACCTTGTCTGCATCCCCAAGGCTGGCGATGGGATCCTGCGGTAGGTAGAGTTCGCGCCCTTTACTGCGCCTGACAGCCTGCACCGAACGCGCCACCCCTTGACTAGCGATGGCACGAGTAGCTTGTGCCGCCGAGGCAAGCGCGGGCAAGCTGATGTCGTCAGAATAGGCGAATGCGGTTTTGTCGCCACTTACTGCGCGTACGCCTACGCCTTGATCGATGTTGAAGCTGCCGGATTTGACGATCCCCTCTTCCAGCACCCAACCCTCGGCGCGGTTATACTGAAAATACAAATCAGCGTAATCGATATGATGTGTGAGTATTTGCCCGAACACCTGCTGCAATCCGGCGGCATCTATCTCGTAGGGTGCCAGCAGACAACGTTCAGCCATGGCGAGTAGATCATTAGGCTCGGTGACGGGTTCGGTGATCATGGTATCCAGTTTCATCATTTGATCAATCAAGGAAAATATTGTTAGCGGAAGATTTCAACAATGGTGCAAGGTGCGGTGATTCAATGCGGGCAGGCTCTTACGCAAGCTGGCCTGATACTCCGGGTTGATGTTGGCGATTACTACCCCGGCTCCACGCGGCAGGCGATCGAGCACCACTCCCCATGGGTCAACGATCATGCTGTCGCCATGGGTTTCACGACCGTTGACATGATAACCACCCTGAGCAGGTGCAATTACATACGCCAGATTCTCGATGGCACGGGCGCGAATCAGTGTTTCCCAATGAGCTCTGCCAGTTGTTGCCGTAAAAGCTGCCGGGGCGAGAATGATATCCACCTCCCCCATTGAGCGGTAAAGTTCCGGGAAACGCAGATCATAGCAAATGGAAAGGCCGATACGGCCGAACGGCGATTCCAGGGCGACTACTCCGCTGCCGGCTTCGATGGTTTTTTCCTCAGAATAGTGCTCGCTGCCAAGCTCGAGACCGAATAAGTGTATCTTGTCGTAACGCGCCACCTGCTTGCCATGGTCGTCGTACACTAGGCAGCTGTTCCGTACTTTGTCGGGTCTGGATGATACCAGTGGTACAGAGCCGCCCACCAGCCAGATACCGAGGCGTTTGGCGGTCGCACTCAGGAATTCCTGTATCGGCCCGCTGCCATCCTGCTCGCGCGCAGCCACCTTATCGGCGTCATTCATGCCCATGAGGCAAAAATACTCCGGCAGCGCTGCCAGCTTCGCTCCTTGGGAAGCAGCTATCTCGATCAGGCGTGCAGCCTCTTTCAAATTGGCAAATACGTTGGGCCCCGCCACCATCTGGATGGCGGCGACACGAATTGGGCCGCTACCAGTCTTTCCAGATACGGGTGCAGTGAGAGCGCTTGAGTCATCGATCATTGATTTCGTTTTTATTTAACGGACTATTTCAGTTATAACCGGATCCGCCCAGGTACCGGTAACATTATATTCGCTGGACACCACCTGATCGAACGGGTCTTTCAGCTCCTTGTTTGCAATCATGGAAGCGATACCCGCCACCGGCGTGACCAGTCCCAGTGAAGGCATCACCTTGACATGCAGTTTCTGGGTTTCCGCTGCCAGATCCACTTCACCACTCATGACAAATTTTGCCGCAGATCCCTTGATTCTGAGGTCGTCAGTGACCGCTACACCGCGACTGATTTTAATATTACCGGAAATGTTGTCGAAACCGAAACCCTCAGTGAGGACATCGCGGAAATCCAGTGTAATCCTCCGCGGCAGCGCTTGCAGGTCAAAAATACTGAACAGTTTGCCAATCCCCGTTTCAAGTTTAGGAAACTGACCCTGCTTGGCTTTCAGATTGAGGCTGCCGGACAGTGTGGGATAATCGATTGATCGGGGGCTACCGGACCACGACAATACACCCTCAAGTCCGCCCCTGCCGCGTTTCACGCGATCGGGGTAGCCCAAACGGGTCAGAAGCTTGCCGATGTCGCTGGCTTCCAGTTTGATGTCGGTTTGGATGCGGGGAGGGGTGGCGTGGCTGTGCCATATTCCCTTCGCTGTCAGCGAGCTGTCGGAATTGGTGATATGCAGTTTCTCAATATGCCAATTCTGTTTCTGCTGATTTGCTAGCAATTCAAGTCTGCCCAAGGGCTTTTCGTTGACGATGAAATTATCCGCCACCACATCCAGCGCAGGCAAGCTCTTCTCCTGCGGTTGTACTTGCATTGCCGTAGTTGGTCTGATGGGAGAGGCAGCGGGTATGATCAAGCTTTTCAATCGCGCCACCACTTTACCATTGCCGGATGGATGCCAGTTGATATCACCGCTGATTTCCTTGCTCGCAACGGTGGAATGCCATTCCCCTCCATCCATGCGGGCATTCAACGTGACATTGTTAAAGCGTCTGTCAAGAAAGTCGAGCACACCTAGGTGCAGGTTGATCTGTGTCAGACCCAGCGAAGGCCCCGCCCCTTCATTGAGTTGCTTGAATAGACTACGCCACTGATCCAGATCCAATAACGGCAATGATCCGTTTACTATCACACCAGTTTTTGCAGGTGATAAAGTGGATGTTGTGCCGAAACTTACCATACCACGCTCCGCATGATAATTGCCTGCACTATCCCGGGAACGTTTGATCTGTGCTGCCACCAGCCCACCATAGCGCAAGATCAGATCATCCCGGCGTGAGTCTACGGCTTTCCTCTCAAAACGCAGTGGCATCGGATCAGTGGCAGCCTTGAAAAAAGGTTCGGGCAAGTCTGAAGCAATGCCTAGCAATGATGACTCAAGGGACACGTTGACCAATTTGTTGCGTATATGCAGGACTGCACGCCAATCGGTGCTCCCGCGCAAATGCCGCGCCCACACTTGTGCAGCAGTAGCCGGTTTGTTCCGGGCAGGCTGGCGCAAATTATCGAGGTTGGCCTTGCCAATCGCGGTTATGCGTATGCCACCATCGGTCGGAGTGGAGGAGTTGATGACTACCGGTCCGCCGAGTATCTGGGCACCTATTTTCTCTATTTTTATGCTGGATTCTGTAAAAGCCAGTACCCCGTTCACCTTCTCCAGGTTGGGTAGGTAGGGACCGGGATTAATCTGGTTGTCGATGAACTGATAGTTGCCGGTTAATTTGATGTCATCCGGGCGATATAAAGGGATATCAAGTTTGAATAATAGTTCCCCGTCTCCCATAGTGCTGATGCCGTCGACTATGCCACTGGTGTAGCTACTTAGTGCACTTCTCTCGATGAATTTTATGAATTCTTTGGTAGCGCCACTGGCTGCACCCTCAATTTCAAGCATCGCATCGGGCTCGGTCATGTCGGCGATCTGTAACTTCACCTTGTTCAACCGGGCATCAAAAATATTTGCCTGGGAGGCAATGATTTCCATGCGACTGCCATGAAACAGCAGATCTGCCGATATATTTTCTATTCTGGGCCATTCCGGAAGGTAATCCAGCGCTGCGCCGGAGGCTTTCGCATTTATCTGAAAAATACCATGTTCGTTATGATTGAAAGGGAATTCAGCCAGGTTACCCTTGAGATGCAGCCGCACATCACTGAGCTCTCCTGCCACAATCGATTTATCCAGCCAATCGCGAGTAGGCTGGTTCACCATGGTCGGCACATAGTGCCCTACGTAGCGTGCGTCTGCGCGCGTCAAATGGCCGCTCAGATCAATCATGCCCGGACCGTCAGGCACGCTGCGGTAACTGCCATAAATGACCCCAGCAGCATGGTCATTGGCAAACGCAATATTGCTGAACTTGAATTCGATGGGATTCTTGTCAGCTAGCAACCCCCAACTGGCCTGACCGGTGAATGTATCCAGCATTACTGGCTTGGGGAACATTGCAGGTAACGCCACGCTGATTTTTTGCGAATTAAGATTCAGGGTGCCACCCTGCTCGGTACCGTCGATATTGCCGCTGAGGCCGCTGAACGCCGGTATTTGGTCGAATTTCTTCATGCCGAGATTGACGAACCGGCCTTTTACACCGAAGTGCGCCGGTGCAGGCCATTCGCCATTCCACTCTGCCCGTATATCTCGAATCTCCCCAGTAGGGGATAGCTCATCGAGACGTTTACGTAGCGGCGCGTGAATCGGCAAGTATTCCGCCAGATTCATCAGGGTCTCGAGTTCCAGTGCATTGACATTCAATTTTCCGCTGCCTGATCTGCCGTCGTGTGCGGGGAACGTCTGCAACGAGAAATCCAGCGGTTGCAACGCCTGCTCGCCATGAATGGAAATACTTAGTCCACGCGTAGACAATTCAACGCCTTCATCCGTGCTGTTAGTTATTTTTTTCCACCCCACTCTTCCCTGCAGGCGTATGAGATTCAGCTCCGGCAGTTCTTGTGCCAGGCGTGTTTTGACGTTCTGTAAACGTACGTCCGCCGTCAGTCCCTCCACGACTGTCCCGTCCACCTTGAGCCACATGCGTAGCGCGCCGGTACCGTGATTGAATTCAATTGCTTCCGGGAACGGCAGCCAGACGCGCCAGGCGGCAATATCGGCATAATCAAGTTGTGTGAACAGTTGCCCGCGCCATTTTCCAAGGGTATTCAATGAGGCGCCAGTAAAATCCCCGCGCACATCCAGCGGAGCGGCAAGTTCGCTGGGCGGGATGGCGTGTATCCCGAAGCGATGGTGTTGCCCGCGATTTTCCAAGCGCAAGTTGACGGCTTTCAGTTCCAATGGTGGCGCACCACGCTGATCGTCCTGCCAGAGAATTCTGGCATCGCTGATAATAAGCCGCCTCTGGCGCAGCAGCCAATCAGCGAAGCCGCCCTCACTCTGGTCTGGGCTGAGTGCAATCCCCGCTACATGGATAATGCCGCTAGCATCGCGGCGTACGGTTAGATCGGGCTGCGCGATCCTGATTGCATGAAAGCGTACTTCACCGTGCAACAAGGAAAGCCACGACAGGGTGCTTTCTATCTGGTTTAGCAACAATGCAGGATTGCCTTCTTTGTCATGTACCTGTACCGTGCGCAGCATCAGATGAGGGCGTAATCCATCCCAATTTGCACTGACTGCACCGATAGTTACATGCTGCCCGGCAGCTCGGGTGATGACGGTGGCAATGTCTTCACGATAATGCTCGATGTCGGGTAGTAGCCAGTGACGCAACGCCAACAGCAGCACGGAAAAGCAAACTGCCATGACAAGCAGGCTCCGCGTCAGCAATCGGAACCAGAAGCCACTACGCCGCACAAGAGGTAAAATGACTGACAAATTCAACAAATAGTTCCAGTTTCACAGCCGGGAAAGTGTGCTTAACTCTGTCTTGGGAAAGGATAATGCCTGTCCGGGATTTGCTCCGGATGGTAGGGCACAGCATCGCATCCAAATTTAGATACGGCGCAGCTCCCTTTGTTCAGTCTTTCAGGCGGGCTGCACGGATGCCGCCTGAGTAGTGGCCAGTCCCATAAAATTCATTGTAACCCCGAATTCTCAACCATGCACACAGCTAATCACTCTGTCGAAGAAATAATCAGTTCCGTCCTGCCGTTCAGTCGCTATGTACAGCGCTTGCTCGAAAGTGAACCGGAATTGCGTACAGAGCTTCTACAAAATCTGCAGCGCCCTTTTCTCAGGGAAGAAATGCAGGTGTACCTAAATGCGGATTGCGGTGCTGCCACGGACGAGACAATTCTGCATAGAGTGCTGCGCAGTTTGCGCAAGCGGGTAATGTTGCGCCTGGTAGTACGTGATCTGGGCGGAATGGCTGATCTTGCCGAGGTCATGACCAGCATGACCAGCCTGGCCGAAGTCACCATCGGCTTCGCGCTGGAGCGCCATCAAACCTGGTTGGCTGATCCCGGTCGCTACGGCCTGCCCAAAGGTGCAGAGAGCGGGGTGGTTCAGGAAATGCTGGTAGTTGCCATGGGCAAGCTCGGTGGCGGTGAACTCAATGTTTCATCGGATGTGGATCTGATTTTTATTTATCCTGAAGATGGTGAAACCAGTGGAGTAAGACCCATTTCCAATCACGATTTTTTCGCCCGCCTGGGGCGAAAGCTGATTGCCAGTCTCGATGACGTCACAGCCGATGGTTATGTGTTCCGGGTGGACATGCGGTTACGTCCCTATGGTGATAGCGGCCCGCTGGCAATGAGTTTCGCCATGCTGGAGAAATATTTTATCACTCAAGGGCGTGAATGGGAGCGCTACGCTTGGATCAAGGGCCGGTTAATTACCGGTCCACGCGCGGAAGAGTCAAGACTCATGCAGCAGATAGCACGGCCATTCATATTTCGTAAATATCTTGATTTCGGTGTTTATGAATCCATGCGCGATCTGCACGCGCAAATCCGTAAGGAAGTCAGCCGCCGCGAAAAGCATGATGACATCAAGCTTGGACCCGGTGGCATTCGCGAAATCGAATTTATCGTCCAGGTATTCCAACTGATCCGCGGCGGGCGTGATGCTGACTTGCGCATCCGTCCCACGCTTGCTGTTTTACGGTGTCTGCAGGAAAAGCGGCAACTGCCAGATAAAACTGTTGCGGAGCTCGCAGATGCCTACTGTTTTCTACGCAATCTGGAACACCGCTTGCAGTATCTTGATGATCAGCAGACTCAAATGTTGCCGGGAAACTCCGCGGATCAGGCATTGATAGCCACTGCCATGGGTTTTTCCAGCCATGATGTTTTTTTGCAGCATCTTGATAGCCATCGCAGGAGTGTAACCCGCCACTTTGAGCTGGTTTTTGCCACCCCCCAAAAATCCCAGACCCGGGATACGTTGGCATGGCTGTGGCAGGAACCTGCGGAGGACGAGACCGAGACCAAAGCTGCTACTGTCCAATTGGATGCGCTGGGATTTTCTGATCCGGGAAGAACTCTCTGCTGCTTGCAAGAATTTCGCCGTAGCAGCCGTTATCGGCAGTTGCCTGAATCCAGTCGGCAACGAGTGGATGCATTGGTTCCGGCCATTATAGAAGTGGCGGTCAAGTTCCCGCCAGCCGACCACACTCTGGAACGCATGCTGCAGTTGCTCGAAAGTGTGAGTCGCCGCGCAGCCTATCTCGCGCTGCTGCTGGAATACCCGCAAGCTTTGGAACGCATAGCCAAGCTTGCCAGCACCAGTCAATGGGCCAGTGAGTATCTGGGCCGACATCCCATTTTGTTGGATGAGTTGCTCAATCCGGCTGATCTCCACAGTATGCCCGACTGGTCCAGATCCAGTGTGGAACTGGCGCAGCAATTAAACGATGTTAACCATCCCGGAGATGATGATGTCGAACAACAAATGGACGTGCTGCGGCATTTTCAACATGCTCAGGTATTCCAGCTACTGGTCAGGGATATGGAGGGGTTGCTGCCGCTGGAAACCCTGAGCGATCATTTGACTGATCTCGCCGATCTGGTGTTGGATACGGTGTTGCGTCTTGCATGGTCAGGGTTAAGAAAGAAGCATCGGGATCAACCCGCTTTTGCCATCATCGGTTACGGCAAGTTGGGTGGAAAGGAGTTGGGCTATGCATCCGATCTTGATATCATTTTTCTTTATGACGACATCCATCCTGATGCCCCGGAAATCTACGCCAGGCTGGGGCAGCGCATCAACTCCTGGCTTACCAGCTATACTTCAGCCGGGCTGTTGTATGAAACCGATTTGCGCTTGCGCCCCAATGGCAGCAGCGGTTTGCTGGTAAGCTCTATTGAAGCTTTTGAGCAATACCAGCGAAAACAGGCTTGGGTGTGGGAACACCAGGCATTGACACGAGCGCGCTTCGTGGCAGGCGATCATCGTGTGGGGGAGGCTTTCGAGCACCTTCGCAAGGAAGTCCTTTGCCAACGGCGTGATCTGGCGAATCTTAAACATGAAGTCCTGGTAATGCGGCAGAAAATGTTGGACACCCACCCCAATCCAAGCGGGTTGTTTGATATCAAGCATGATCGCGGTGGTATTATCGATGTTGAATTCATGGTGCAATATCTTGTCCTCGGTCATGCTTGCGACCATCCGGAATTGACCGCCAATATCGGTAACATTGCGCTATTAAAACTCGCTGGAAAACTGGGACTCATTCCTGTGCAGACCGCCGAACTGGTGCTTAACGCTTACCGGGAATTTCGGCGGGTGCAGCACCGCTTGAGGTTGAGCGGTAACTCGGGTTTGGCAGGAGCAGCGTCAACGGTGGACAAGTCACAAAAATTTGCTCGTGTTGAAGCGGATTATTTGAGCGATGCCCGTGCAGCGGTATTACAGTTGTGGCAAGAGGTGTTCGGTGTATAGGAGATCCAAGGAACCCTTGAACCAGTTCCATGCGGGCGCGTGGGATGGTTCCCTAACTTTACGCTGTGTTTTAATTCTTCCTTGGAAAATACGTTAGAATGAATGCTTTTAAAGCTCTGTGGGAGTCCCTGAATGTCAATGGCTGACCGCGATGGCGTGATCTGGAACGACGGTAAAATGGTTCCCTGGCGCGATGCCACCACACATGTACTCACTCATACTCTACACTATGGCATGGGGGTGTTTGAAGGTGTGCGCGCCTACCAGACTGCCCAAGGCCCTGCGATTTTCCGTCTGCAGGAACATACCGACCGGCTATTCAATTCGGCGCATATCTTCATGATGAAAATGCCTTACGACAAGGCTACCCTGATGCAAGCCCAACGTGAGGTGGTAAAGCAGAATAAGCTGGAATCGTGCTATATCCGCCCAATTGCTTTCTACGGTTCCGAGGCCATGGGAATTTCCGCCAAGACGCTCTCGGTGCATGTGGCTGTCGCTGCCTGGCCGTGGGGTGCCTATCTCGGTGTGGATGGTCTGGAGAAAGGTATTCGTGTTAAGACTTCATCGTTTTCGCGTCACCATGTCAACGTCAACATGTGTCGCGCCAAATCGGTTACCACTTATGCCAACTCAATTCTGGCGCACCAGGAGGTGGCTCATGATGGCTACGACGAGGCGTTGTTGCTGGATGTAGACGGCTATGTGGCGGAAGGATCGGGCGAAAACATTTTCATCATCAAGCACGGTAAACTCTACACGCCAGATCTGACTTCCTGCCTGGAGGGCATCACTCGCGCCTCAATCATCGAACTTGCCGCAGAAATCGGCATTCCTGTGATCGAAAAACGCATCACGCGCGACGAAGTCTATTGTGCTGAGGAAGCATTCTTTACCGGCACCGCAGCGGAAGTCACACCGATTCGTGAACTCGATAACCGCACTATCGGCAGCGGCACACGCGGCCCGATCACCGCCAGACTTCAAGCCATGTTTTTTGACTGTGTCAGCGGCAAGGCCAAGAATCATGCCGACTGGCTTACTTATGTTTGATCAAGTTTGACGGAGCCGTCCATGCAGGATCACACCATCGACAATAAACAGCGGCAGATAGAAATTACTGCGGATGACTTGCCACTGCACTGCCCCATGCCGTCAATGCAGCTCTGGAACTCGCATCCGCGCGTGTACCTGCCGATCGAGAATACGGGTGAGGCGCTGTGTCCCTACTGCGGTACCCGCTATACGCTCAAGGGTGGCGCCGTAGCCGGGCATCACTAGTCTGTGTGACCGTCATTGACTAGATTTATCGATGCAGAGCGCGGCCTGAGCTGATCAGATCAACAAATAACCCATTTTCAAATCGCCCCATGCATAATCTCCCCAACGAAATTTTCAAAGCCTACGATATTCGCGGTGTCGTCGGTAAAACCCTGACTGCTGCAATCGTCGAAGCCATTGGCCACGCCATCGGTTCGGAAGCACGGGCACGTGGGCTCGCAGCGGTAGCGATAGGCCGCGATGGCAGGCTATCGGGGCCAGAATTGGCGCAGGCATTGGCAAGAGGTCTGCAAAAAAGCGGTATTAACGTGGTAGATGTAGGAATGGTCGCCACGCCCATGCTTTACTTCGCTGCCCATGAGTTGTGCAATTACTCCGGAGTAATGGTCACCGGTAGCCATAACCCACCCGACTATAATGGGCTGAAAATGGTGCTGGGTGGCGAAACTCTGGCGGCTGAATCGATTCAGGCTTTGCGCCTGCGCCTCGAAAACAGCGATCTGGTCGATGGCAGCGGCGGCTATCGCAAGCACGATATTAGCGAGACTTATCTTCAGCGTATCACCAGCGATATCAAACTGGCGCGCCCGATGAAAATTATCGTCGATTGCGGCAATGGTGTGGCCGGTGCCTATGCGCCAGCGCTCTACCGCAGGCTGGGGTGCGAAATAACCGAACTGTTTTGCGAGGTAGATGGGACTTTTCCCAATCATCATCCTGATCCATCGGTGCCTGAAAATCTGCGTGACGTGATCCATGCGCTCAAAACTACTGATGCGGAAATCGGGCTCGCTTTCGATGGCGATGGCGACCGTCTGGGTGTGGTTGCCAAGGACGGCAGCATCATCTACGCCGACCGCCAGTTAATGCTGTTTGCCGCCGACGTGTTATCCAGAAACCCCGGCGGGCAGATCATTTTCGATGTGAAATGCACCCGCAACCTGGCGCCATGGATCGAGCATCATGGCGGCAAGCCGGTCATGTGGAAAACCGGGCATTCATTCATCAAGGGCAAACTGAAAGAAACCGGCGCGCTGCTGGCGGGCGAAATGAGCGGCCACATTTTCTTCCAAGAACGCTGGTATGGATTCGATGATGGTCTCTACGCGGGGGCACGATTGCTGGAATTACTCAGTCACCAGGCGGATATCAACGCCACGCTGCACGCTATCCCAGACGCGATCAACACCCCGGAACTGCAAATCAGACTGAAGGAAGGCGAGAATTACGCGCTCATCGCGCAATTACAAAAAACTGCCCGCTTTGATAACCCGGAACGCGTCATCACCATCGATGGGCTGCGAGTGGAATACCAAGACGGTTTTGGCCTGGCGCGCTCGTCCAATACCACGCCGGTGATCGTATTACGCTTCGAGGCTGACAACGAGGCAGCATTAAAGCGCATTCAGGAAGATTTCCGTAAAGTTATCCTGCAAGCCAAGCCTGACGTGGTATTGCCGTATTAAGAAGAGACTGCAGCGGTGTCACGCATCAGCACAATAAAGAGGTTGTAGGTCACCTCTAAAAATCCAGATTTCGTCACAATACTTCGTTACTCACAAAAAATGTCTCCTTACATATCAATCATATGCTGCGTCTACATTTTTTGTTCCCGCCTTGTCTTGTTTAGAGCTTCGAATTTTTAGAGGCGCCCTGTAATGAGAGTTGCTGTTTGCAGCACCCAGTCCTATGACCGTCAATTTCTTCTGGCGGCCAACCATGACGCCGGGCATGAGTTGGTGTTTTTCGATTCACGTTTGTGCGAGGAGACGCGGCAGATGGTGGCGGATTTTCCCGCCGTGTGTGTGTTCGTGAATGATACGCTGAATGCTGCCGTGCTAGCAGCGCTGGCAGCACAAGGCACTCGTCTGATCGTCCTGCGCTGTGCAGGTTTTAACAATGTGGATATTCAGGCGGCGAGTGACTTGGGGCTGCATGTGGTGCGGGTCCCAGCCTATTCGCCGCACTCGGTGGCGGAGCATAGCGTGGCTTTGATGCTGGCACTCAATCGGCATCTTCATCGCGCCTACAATCGTGTGCGCAATGGCAATTTTGCTTTGCAAGGATTGCTCGGCTTTGAATTGCGCGGCAAGACCGTCGGCATTGTCGGCACGGGACGCATCGGTGCAGCGGTCGCGCAAATACTGCATGGCTTTGGTTGCCGCCTGATTGCGTATGATCCGCAGCCGAACCCTGGATGCATCAGCCTGGGTGTGGAATATGTCCCGCTGGAGGAACTCACCGCAGTCAGCGACATCATTACGCTGCATTGCCCGCTGAATCAGCAAACGCGCCATCTGATCGACACGGCGGCGGTTGCGCGCATGAAGCCGGGCGTGATGCTGATCAACACCAGCCGCGGTGCAGTTATCGATACGCTGGCGGTGATTGAAGGGCTGAAATCTTCGAAAATAGGCCATTTGGGTCTGGACGTGTATGAACAGGAAGGCGATTTGTTCTTTCAGGATTTGTCCGATCAGGTGATACAAGATGATGTATTTGAGCGCCTGCTGACTTTTCCGAATGTGCTGATCACAGGTCATCAGGGATTTTTTACCGATGAGGCCTTGTCCAGCATTGCACAAACCACGCTACAAAACATCAGCATGTTCGAGCGCGACGGCGTATGCCAGAACGAAGTAACTATGGAATTACTACGATGAAAATGGCAAAGAAATATGGAAGCCCGGATTCTGTTTGTCTGCATAGGTAACGAAATAGCGTGTCCGTGTTAATCCAATATCTACGCCAGTTTGCGTTGGATACACAATGGCACGTTTCTGCCTGCGGCGAAAGTCACAAACCGACACAACTGAGACCTTCAACGCATGAGTTGCTTGGCGCGATCCGCGCCGAGGCATAGGCTCTACGAACGAGAACTAACCGAGATTCAAACGTGAAGCATCTACAGGGTAGAGCCAGAAAAAGGAATTAATGAACAGTCCCGGATTACGGGAACATTAAAGAAAATTGATGAAATTCAAAATCCACGGTACGCCAATAAACCAAGCGCTCAGAGCGACGATAAGGAATAAACGTCCAAGAACGCCACACCTGCAAATCATGCTAACAGTTCATATTTGCGCCCATCCATGTTTAACCGCTAATTCACAAGATTCCTTAGGGATAATCAGCCTTTCAGCACTTTTACCATAGCAGATACAGTCGTTATTTGTTATCGTATGTCACCCTTGGAAGACTATTTTTCGGGGGAAGCTCAGTTCCCGACACTAAGGAGTCATTCATGCTAAGTTTAATATGGTGTTTCCCTAACAGCATCTACGCTTGATCACCATAGCCTTACGTCTGTACCAAAATTTACTTTAATTCCAACTTAGACTGCACAGGTAGTGATTTAATTATGAGTCTAATTTTCGACTCTGATTTTTTCCTGGTAATAGTCCATTCCCCGATTAGAGGGATGCTCAAAACTCCTTGTTCCGTATTCACAACCAGATGAAACTCAGTGCTCCTGATTACCGGTGAATTCGATATGGTTGGCAGCCCTATCTCTAATATTCTCTCACGGACACCTGCCACTTCGCGTTCGTCTTGATGCAATCGAATCTCTGGCTCAAGAATTACCGCTCCAACCTCCGTATAAGTATCATCCTCAAACAAACTGGGGGTGTAGGGGGATAAATCATGATTAGAAGAAAGACTTTTGGGTGCGGTCGTTTTTACAAGTACCTTCCCCTCATCAAACCCCCCGCGATTTAGCCGCTTATTTTTGCGAGCTTCCTCAATGTGTTTCATGCCTATTTTTAAATGATGAGAGAGTGCATGTAGCACTTCCAGAACATCTGCGAGTTCCTCAATTGTTTCACCCGTAGATTTAGCATCCATTACTTCGATTGCTTCTTCTATGAGCTTGGTCTTAAGTGCCTCGACTAGCTCCCCCCCTTTAATCCTTATCTGTGTGACTAACTCGCCTTTCGCTGCAATTGACTCTGGTATCTTGTCGCGCACAACCTTTTTAAACACAAGGCTTTCTTCTTTAGCACCAAACAGATCAAAAATTTCAACATTACATCCCGCCCGTTGCAGGATATAAAAAACATGGGCTAATACACCGCCCTTTAGCTCAATGACAGCGTTATGCTGTTTAGCAAAGTCAGCGAGTTCATTAAGAAACTTCTTGCTGCGGATTAGGCCTGGGTCACGCGGTGATACAGTGATCCTTTTTACTTTTTCTAAATCTAATGTTTTGCTTTCTTTTAATCTTACCCAGTCGGTCTGGGTGTGCAACTCAACAGCCTTTGAGTCAGAGCGTTTGAAGCGTGGAGCACCCCTTAATGTGCTCCGATTAAGCTCGGACTTTTCATGATACCAAGGAAGAATGGCGTGTTTTGATGCATCAGGGTGGACACCGAGGAACCACATTACATTAACCGGATATATAGTGGACCCCAATTTTCGGACAGTGAAATAAGATGGTAGCCTGCTGTGAA
>CAKKRD010000047.1 GCA_919902515.1 Nitrosomonadaceae bacterium
CTGAAGAGGAGGCGGTGGAATCGGAGCACCACCGCGATAGCGGTTTAGTTCAACGACATTAAACACCCATAATTAATAATTGGCGGGGCTTTTGGTGGGTCAGATCCATATTGATTAGGGGGCGTCACCGTCCTAATTGTACGATTACCCCCAGTATCCACATATGACTGCGTGGTTTGTCCTGTTTCAAGATTTCTGCAAATCTCTCCCCCGTTTAAAGTTTTATAACATTGAGTTGTTTGGGCATTAGCATAAGCACATGAAAGAATAATTGTTGCTGCTGCTGCCGTAATGATTTTTAGCATGGCACAGGTTCCTTTTTCTTTTTTGAATCCCATACATTCCACATGTCATAAAGATATTGGTAACTGGAAGAGCAGCAATCACAACGATGTATATTTACTGAGGGATATGCGTAATAACCATCGAAAAGCTCCTGCTACTTATGTTTCACCACTAGTCAGACAGTGATAATGAGTGCTTCGTTCCATTGCGCCTTCTTTATGACCGACTATCAGCATTCATTTTCAATACAAGGTCAGCCGCTTTAAGGTGCGTATACTTTTTTAATTGCTGTAGCGTCTTATGACCGCTGATATGTGCTACTTCCATAATATTGAAGCCGCGTTCAAACAACCTTGAACATGCCTCATGACGCAAATCATGAAATCTTAGGTTTTGTATATCTGTTTGATCTAACATCCTGCGCCAAGCATTCTCAAAGCTATCTGGTCGTACCCATGTCCAGAAGACCCTAGGGTTATTTAACTGACGGGGTATAGATTGCAGGGCATCCACAGCTTGCTTTGTTAGGGGAACAGTCCTAGCTTCGCCATTCTTCGTCAATGGCAACAAGGCAGTCTGGTTTTTCAAATCAATATTTCCCCATTCAAGGGCAAGTAGTTCTCCTAGGCGCATTGCGGTTTCGATTGCTAATGTAATTATTGGTGCGAGTAGAAATGACCTGCTGTTCTTTGCTGCATCGATTAATGTTAACGCTTCAGCATCGGCAAGGCGTCTATCCCTTCCCCTTGATTGCTTAGGCTTTCTTACCAAAGATGCTGGATTACTAACTAACGGAATCCCCCAATCTTTAATTGATACGTCTAGAAGATGGGCAATAGCCCCTATCTCCTTTAGAACCGTTGTTCCCTGTTTTCCATCAGCCAGCCGCTTGTCACGGTAGGCAGCAATATGTTTACTCTGTAATTGACTAACAATGAAATGACCAAAGGTTCTTTTGAGGAAAAGAAGACGCTGTTTATCATTCTTGGCTGATCGTTTTAATGGTGTAACCTCTTGGATATAACGATCTATTAATTCACCGACTGTAATCCTGTCGGCTTCTTGCCTATTAATGAATACCCCCCTATCCATTTCAGATTCAATAAGCCTTGCCCACTTCTCTGCATTTGGCTTGCTCTTGAATGTCTTGATTTGAGGAGGAAGCCCGGCTTTCCTGATTAAGACTTTGAAAGTATTGGAAGGAGTTTTTGTGATTGTCGCCATGTCATACCTCATTAAAAAGTGTACTGAAAATGTACCGAATGGGTATTTTTGGGCAACAAGACTTCTTGTAACTCATTGTATTTATGGCGCCCTGAACACGAATCGAACGTGTGACCTACCCCTTAGGAGGGGGTTGCTCTATCCACTGAGCTACCAGGGCGGAAGCGGCATTTTACGCTATTATTCCAGTATGAATAAACCCGAGCAGGCCTCCGATGCGGCTCCTGCACAACGTAACAAACTGCCGCGCACCGTCGTTGTTCTTGGCCTGGTCAGTTTCTTCAACGATTTCGCTTCCGATATCGTCATCCCGCTCATTCCGATTCTGCTGGCAACAGTGCTGGCCGCCGGACCGGTGGCACTGGGTCTGATCGAAGGCGTCGCCGATGCGGTGGCGAGCCTGCTCAAGTTGTGGTCGGGACGGCATTCTGACGTCATGCGCGGGCGACGCAAGGGGCTGACGGTGATGGGCTACACGCTGTCCAATTTCTCCCGCCCGTTACTGGGGCTGGCCGGTTCCTGGCCGGTGTTGCTGCTGTTGCGCAGCATAGACCGGGCTGGCAAGGGCTTGCGCAGTGCGCCGCGCGATGCGCTGGTGGCGGATGCAACGCCGCCGCACATGCGCGGCTACGCCTATGGCTTTCACCGCGCGCTGGACAATGGCGGGGCAGTAGCGGGGAGTCTGGCAGCGGCAGCAGCGCTGGCGTGGTCCGACCTGAGTCTCACCGAAGTGATTCTGTGGTCGGCAGTTCCGGGCTTTGTCGCGGTGCTGCTGCTGGGCGTGGGCGTCAAGGAGGAAAAGCCCGCCGTGGCACCAACTCCTGTGGTGCTGCCGCCTTTGCGCTGGTCGGCGTTGTCGTTGCCGATGCGGCGCTACTTGCTGGTGCTGATGCTGTTCACTTTCGCACGTGCCTCGGAAACATTCATTCTGCTGCTGGGGCACCAATTGGGCGTGGGGGTGGTCGAACTGCTGTTGTTGTGGTCGGCATTGAATCTTGCCAAGGCGGCCACCTCCACCTGGGGCGGACAACTGGCAGATCGCGTCGGGCGCGGGGCCTTGATGCTGATCGGGTGGACCGCATTCGCGCTGTCGTTCCTGCTGCTCGGTCTGGTCACGGATAGCGCCGGGCTGTGGGCAGTGAGCATTTTCTATGGCCTGTGCATGGGCATGAGCGAAGGGGCGGAGCGCGCCATCATCAGCGATTATGCCGACCCCGGCGAGCGCGGCACGGCATTTGGCTGGTATCATCTGATGGTGGGCATCGCGGCAATTCCGGCGGGACTGCTGTTCGGCAGCATCTGGCACTTCCAGGGTGCGGCGATGGCGTTCTTTTTCGCCGGCGGGCTGGCGGCCTTTTCGGCCCTGTTGCTGCGCTGGTGGGCGTGGCCCGTCAGATAAAAAAAGGGAATGAGCTTATGGTTTGGGGTGGCACTGCAAGTTTCACACAGGAGATGCATCATGAAATCGCTAACTGTCATCACCGCACTGCTGGCGACGGTTCTGTTTTTCGGGAGCCATGCCGTGCGCGCTGAATCGCCCAAGGTGGGTCAGCCCGCACCGGATTTCAAGCTGCCTGACCAGAACGGCCAGATCCACACGCTGGCGGATTTTCGCGGCAAATGGCTGGCGCTGTATTTCTATCCCAAGGACGACACGCCCGGCTGCACCGAGCAGGCGTGCAAGTTCCGCGACGATCTGCACCAGCTCACGGCGCTGGGCGCGCAAGTGGTTGGCATCAGCGTGGACAATACCTCCAGCCATGCCGCATTCGCCAAAAAATACAATCTGCAGTTCCCGCTTCTTTCCGACAGCAAAGCCGAGACTGCCGCGCGCTACGGTTCGCTGCTCAATCTGGGCATCATCAAATTTGCCAAGCGCAACACTTTCCTGATCGATCCGCAAGGCATCATCGTCAAGGTCTACCTGTCGGCCAGCGCCTCGCGCAACGCGCTGGAAGTGGTGGAGGACTTGAAGAAGCTGACCGCTTTGTGAGGGCCCCTTTAAAAATGCAGATTGTTCATTAGCCCGTTCGTGGTGAGCTTGTCGAACCACACTCACTGTAAAACACAACCCTTCGACAAGCTCAGGGCGAACGGATGCTAGCAAATCACATCGATTCGAACCTAATGAACAATCTTGGTTAAAGACTTGCTGCCGCAGCTTCTGTAGAATAACCGCAACAATAACAACGGAGAATACTGATCATGGCAAATCTGAGTGAAGACCAGCTGGTACAGCTGAAACAGGCGCTGCAACAGCGTTACCTGGAATTGCAGGAAGACGTGCGTGGCGAACTGGAGCGCTCGGGCGACCAGCGTTATATCGATCTAGCGGGTAAAGTAGGTGATGTCGGTGACGATTCGGTGGCCGACATGCTGGTGGATATCGACACCGCCATCGTTGATCGCCAGGTACAGGAAATGCGCGAGATAGAAACGTCCCTGAAACGTCTGGCGGCGCTGGACTTTGGTGATTGTGCCGATTGCGCCGGTGAAATCGGCTTTAACCGGCTGCTGGCTTACCCTACTGCGCAACGCTGTATGCCATGCCAGAGTCGGCACGAGAAAACCTTTCACCACGAATCGAATCCGAGCTTGTAGCAACAACAAGAATCATTATTTGGCGCTTCCCGGCGCGGATGCTTTGAGCAACACCAGCACCGCGCCGCTGCCGCCTTCCTCCGGTCTGGCCTGACAGAAAGCCAGCACATCATCGCGCTGTGCCAGCCAACTCCCCACCCTGGTTTTCAGCACCGGCTCGCGATCTTTCGAACTGAGTCCCTTGCCGTGTATCACTTGCACACAACGAAAACCGCGCTGACCGCTGCTGTTGAGAAACGCCACCAGCTCCAGCCGTGCCTGCTCGCGGGTCAAGCCGTGCAGATCAAGCTGCGCCTGTATCCCCCAGTAGCCACGGCGCAGCCGCCGCAATGTCTGCTGCGACACACCGGGGCGCATGAATGACCACGCATCGCCTGCCTCTATTTCCAGCGGAATGTGGTCGGAGAGCAAATCGGCCGGCGCAGATTGCGCGTCACGCGGCGTTTGCTGGGGAATGGGTTGGAGGCGCTTGCGCGCGTGAATGATCTTGCCGGGTGCGGCCAGCGGTGCCACGCCCCGCACTGCGTCGCGGAACAGCGATGTATCTTCCTCGCCACTCGTGGGCGTGGGTGCGGGTCCGGTTGCAGGTTTGTCATCACGCCGTTTCATGTGAAATGGCCCGAGTGCCGCTCACCCCAGATGATCGAGATATTTTTCCGCATCCAGCGCCGCCATGCAGCCGCTGCCCGCACTGGTCACTGCCTGGCGGTAGATATGATCCTGCACATCGCCCGCTGCGAACACGCCGGGTATGCTGGTGGCGGTGGCGTTGCCCTGATTGCCGCTGCGCGTGACGATATAGCCATTCTGCATTTCCAGCTGTCCCTGAAAAATATCCGTGTTGGGTTTGTGGCCGATAGCAATGAACACGCCCTGTAAATCCAGAGTCTTGGTGGAACCGTCTGCGGTGCTTTTGATGCGCATGCCGGTGACGCCGGATTTATCGCCCAGCACTTCATCCAGCACCTGGTTGAATTCCAGCGTGACGTTGCCGTTTTTCGCCTTGTCCATCAGCTTGTCTATCAAGATTTTTTCCGAGCGGAATTTGTCGCGCCGATGCACCACGGTAACCCGGCGGGCAATATTGGCAAGATAAAGCGCTTCCTCCACCGCCGTGTTGCCGCCGCCTATCACCGCCACATCCTGCCCTTTGTAGAAAAACCCGTCGCAAGTGGCGCAGCCGGATACGCCCCTGCCCATAAACGCCTCCTCGGAGGGCAACCCCAGATACTGCGCGGAAGCGCCGGTGGCAATGATCAGCGCATCGCAGGTATACGTTGCCTGATCGCCGGTGAGGATAATGGGTTTGTCCGTGAGCCTGGCGGTGTGAATGTGATCGAAAATGATCTCGGTGTTAAAGCGCTCCGCATGTTTCTGGAAGCGCTCCATCAGTTCCGGACCCTGCACACCCATCGCATCGGCGGGCCAGTTGTCGACATCGGTGGTGGTCATGAGCTGGCCACCCTGCGCCATGCCGGTGATGACCACGGGTTTCAGGTTGGCGCGCGCGGCATAAACTGCGGCGGTATACCCGGCCGGACCGGAACCGAGAATGAGAAGGCGGGAGTGTATGGTCGTCATAGATGTCCAGAATTAAAAATCTTTTTCACCGCAGAGGGCGCGGAGGAAAGGCAAACAAAAAAACATCCAAGCAAAGAAAAAGGCAGCACGTTTCTTTGCTAACGTTTTTGATTTTGGTTTCCTCTGTGTCCTCTGCGGTTAATAATTTGCTTCTACGCTAAGCCAAGCGTTGTTCCACCCAAGCCGCCACGCTTTCCAGTGCTGCGGGCAGATTGTCAGGCTCGGTGCCACCTGCCTGCGCCATGTCGGCGCGGCCGCCGCCTTTGCCGCCAACCTGTTGCGCAACCATGTTCACCAGCTCGCCTGCTTTGATTTTTGCGGTGAGATCAGGCGTCACGCCGGCAATCAGCGTGACCTTGCCGTCGGCCACTGCGGCCAGCACGATGGCGGCGGATTTGAGTTTATCCTTGAGCTTGTCCAGAGTTTCGCGCAGGGTCTTGGCATCCGCGCCTTCTAGGCTGGCAGCCAGCACCTGCACCCCTTTCACTGCCCGCACCTGTGCGGTGAGATCATCGCTCTGCGAACTGGCGAGTTTCGATTTCATCTGCGCCAATTCTTTTTCCAGATGCTTTACGTTGTCCAGGATTTGCGCGATGCGCGCGGCGGCTTCCTGCGGCTGCGATTTCACCGCCGCCGCCACTTGCTGCAATTGTGCTTCCTGCTGCTGGATGTAGGCCAGCGCGCCCTCGCCCGTCACCGCTTCCACCCGCCGCACCCCAGCCGCCACACCGCTCTCGGCAACAATCTTGAACAGCCCGATGTCGCCGGTGCGCTTGACATGAGTGCCGCCGCACAACTCGCGCGAGGAGCCGATGTCCAGCACCCGCACTTCATCGCCGTATTTCTCGCCGAACAGCATCATCGCCCCAGTTTTTTGCGCATTCGCAATCGTCATCACGCGCGCCGCAGTCGCTGCGTTGGCGAGAATTTCCGCATTCACCAGGACTTCCACTTTGCGAATCTCTGCATCCGTCAGCGGCTGGTTATGCACGAAGTCAAAGCGCGTCTTGTCGGCATCGACCAGCGAGCCTTTTTGCTGCACGTGGCTGCCCAGCACTTCGCGCAGCGCTTTGTGCATCAGGTGCGTGACCGAGTGGTTGCGCTCGGTGCGCGCGCGCGCCAGTGGGTCAACTTCCGCCAGCACCTTGTCACCGGTGACCAGCCGCCCGCTGCGCAGCAATCCCTTATGTCCGAATACACTCGCCTGGATTTTTTGCGTGTCCGCCACGGCGAACGTGCCGTTGCCGGCCAGCAGCTCGCCGCGATCCCCCACCTGTCCGCCGGATTCTGCATAAAACGGCGTCTGGTCGAGCACCACCACCGCTTCGTCGCCGGCTTCGACAAAATCCACCCGGCTGCCTTGCTGGTAGATGGCAAGCACCTGGCCTTCGTGCTGCAGACTGTCGTAGCCATGAAATTGGGTCGAGCTGCCGCTGTACTGCATGCCTTCCTGCATGGTGAACTTGCTCGCCGCCCGCGCCCGTTCGCGCTGGCGCTCCATGGCCGCCTCGAAGCCCGCGTAGTCGACCTTGAACCCGCGTTCGCGCGCGATGTCGGCGGTAAGGTCCACCGGGAAGCCGAACGTGTCGTAGAGCTTAAACACGCTCTCACCGTCGATAATAAGAAACGCACTCAAGTCTTCATCGCCGACGGTAAACCACTTTACCGGGAAGTCCGATGCTTCCAATACACGAATCACTTCAGACGGCATGCGTTTCGAAGCCTCATAGAAGACCGGAATGTATAGCGCGACACCCTCCTGCCTCCCAAACTCCAGCAACCTCTGAATATGCTTGGTTACACGATCAACCAAGGCATTTTTTTCAAACTTCTGGATGTCAAATACTCGAATTCCAGCGATTCCACCGGCAATGGCAAAGCACCTGTCGAAACTCACTCCGGACTCGTCCGGGCCGCGAACAATTATTCCTTCTTGGAATTTTTGTTCAAAGTGCGTTTGAAGCCATTCGAGTGCGGGACGAGTTCGACTATTTAGAGCTCCATCTAGCTCGTACATCCCATTTTCTAGCGTCTCGGCGAAACGTTCTTCCTCCTGTTGCAGCATCGCTGCCACACGCGCCTTGGCTGCAACCAGCTCGGGATAGGCTTGCCCCATCACCTGCGCCAAAGCTTCCACCAGCAAATGAAAAAAAGGCTGCTTCTGCCCGAGCTGATAACCGTGGCGGATGGCGCGGCGAATGATGCGCCGCAGCACATAGCCGCGGCCTTCGTTGCCGGGAATCACGCCATCGGTGACAAGGAAGGAACAGGCGCGAATGTGATCGGCAATCACCTTGAGCGAATTGCTGCTCAAATCCTTGGTGTTCGTAGCCCGTGCCGCCGCCTTGATCAAAGCCTGGAACAAATCGATTTCGTAATTGCTGTGCACCTGTTGCATCACCGCAGCAATGCGCTCCAGTCCCATACCGGTATCGACCGACGGCTTGGGCAGCGGATGCAGTGTGCCGGCACTGTCGCGGTTGTATTGCATGAACACCAGATTCCAGATTTCGATGTAGCGGTCGCCATCGGCCTCTGCCGTGCCCGGCGGGCCGCCCGCAACGGCCGGGCCATGATCATAGAAAATTTCCGAACAGGGGCCGCAGGGACCGGTATCGCCCATCTGCCAGAAATTGTCCATGGTAGCGATACGTGCCAACCGCTCCGGCGCAATGCCGATTTCGTTGAGCCAGATATCGGCGGCTTCATCGTCCTCGGCGTACACCGTCACCCACAGTTTTTCCTGCGGGATCTGCAGCGTGACAGTGAGGAATTCCCAGGCAAACTGGATGGCGTTGCGCTTGAAATAATCGCCGAAACTGAAATTGCCCAGCATCTCGAAAAACGTGTGATGCCGCGCGGTGTAACCGACATTTTCCAGATCGTTGTGCTTGCCGCCCGCACGCACGCAGCGTTGCGAACTCACCGCGCGCACATAGGGGCGCTTGTCCTGGCCGAGAAATACGTCCTTGAATTGCACCATGCCTGCATTGGTGAACAGCAGCGTGGGATCGTTGCCGGGAACGAGCGGACTCGACGCCACGATGGTATGGCCATGCGACTCGAAAAATTCGAGGAATTTTTGTCTGATTTCGCTGCTGTTCACGTCAAATTCATTTAGGGTTGACAGACCAAACTTGCCTTACTTCGGGGCTAACGTCGCTCTACTTCCATTACCGTCATTCCAACCGATTTACCTTTGATGATCGCAATACTCTCTACCCTTACCTTGACGCTGATCTCTTCATTCGTCTTGGGCAAATCCGCCTCAGTCAGAATGGTGATCTCCCCGCTATCGTCTTTCAGCACATAGGACTTCAGATTAACCAGCGGGATTCGAGTAATGTCTTTTGCTACGCCACGAAGCACGACTTCCTTCCATCAAAATTTGCTGGTGACTCAATAATTTCATTGATGGGCGTGATGCCGATAGAACCCCAGCCACCTAGTGCAACTACCGCTGCTATCAGCACAGTCAGAACAAAAAGTTTCCTCATGCCTCTCCCTTATTGGGGCACAGCAACACTTCGCGTATCACCCCCGGTGCAAAACCCCGCCCCAGCAGAAAACGCATCTGCCTGCCACGCTCTGTTGTATCAGCAGGCGGCGCCCTGAATTTTTTCCGCCATACTTCACGAGCCGCATCCAGTTCGGTTTCCTTGAGCTCGGGCAGTGCGGCGGCGATCAAATCCTCATCTATGCCTTTTTCCCGCAATTCATGCACGATGCGCTGGCTACCAAACTTTTTCCTGCGCACTTGCACCACCTGCTCGACCATGCGCCGGGCCGACAGAAAGCCCAGTTGTTCCAGTGCATCCAGCATGGCAGAAAGTTCTGCGGGATCCTGGGCGTGCGATGCCAGCTTTTTTTCCAGCTCCAGCCGGGAGTGTTCCCGCCGCGCCAGATAACCCAGGGCGCGGGTTTTCAGGCTGGGCTCGCCAGTCACGGCTGCTATTCCGCAGCGATAGCTTCCGCCTGGCCAACGACTCCCACGGCGGCGCGAATTTTCGCCTCGATTTCTTTCGCTATCTCGGGATGCTCTTTCAGATATTCACGCGCGTTGTCCTTGCCCTGACCGATTTTTTCGCCGTTGTAGGCATACCATGCACCCGATTTATCGACCAGTTTATGCAGCACCCCCAGCTCAACAATCTCGCCTTCGCGCGAAATGCCCTCACCGTAGAGAATGTCGAATTCAGCCTGCTTGAATGGTGGCGCCACTTTGTTCTTGACCACCTTGACCCGAGTCTCACTGCCGATCACCTCGTCGCCTTTCTTGATGGAGCCGGTGCGGCGGATGTCGAGGCGCACCGATGCGTAGAACTTGAGTGCGTTGCCGCCGGTAGTGGTTTCCGGGCTGCCGAACATGACGCCGATTTTCATGCGTATCTGATTGATGAAAATCACCATGGTGTTGCTGCGCTTGATGTTGGCAGTGAGCTTGCGCAACGCCTGCGACATCAATCGCGCCTGCAGACCCATTTGCGGTTCTCCCATTTCACCCTCAATTTCCGCGCGCGGCGTCAGGGCCGCAACTGAGTCTATTACCACCACATCCACCGAACCGGAACGCACCAGCATGTCGGCGATTTCCAGCGCCTGCTCACCGTTATCGGGCTGGGAAATCAACAACTCCTGCACATTGACGCCGATCTTTTGCGCGTACTGCGGATCCAGCGCATGTTCCGCGTCGATGAACGCCGCCGTGCCGCCGACCTTTTGCATCTCCGCAATCACTTGCAACGTGAGCGTGGTCTTGCCGGACGACTCCGGTCCGTAGATTTCTATCACCCGTCCGCGTGGCAGTCCGCCCACGCCCAGCGCAATGTCGAGTCCCAGCGAACCGGTGGAAACCACCTCGATATCCTTGGCCACATCGCTGGCACCGAGACGCATGATTGAGCCTTTACCAAATTGCTTCTCGATCTGGGAAAGGGCTGCTGCCAGCGCTTTGCTTCTGTTTTCGTCCATGGGTTTGTCCTTGTAAGAGTCTGTCGGATTATCGCACATGCGACTTACCGCGGGAAGGCGACAGGAAGGTTTGATCTACCTGGAAAATATCGTCTCTTTACTCGCCGCCGGATGTCTGCGGCATTTCACGCCGCATAGAACTTGTATAGCGCGAGATGCCCGCTTCGTCCACATGAAATGGCATGTCTCTGCGACAGGCCGGCGTTTACTGAGACGACTAAATCAGCGGATGTTTCATGCGAGGATGGGAGCAGTATCGCGCAGCAGGTCTATCACCCCTTGCAGCGCCGCCGCCACCGCTTGCCGTCTTACCGCTTCGCGATCACCGCTGAAATGCCGGGTTGCACTGAGCGCCAGGCCATCTTTCATCGCCCAGGCAAAACAGATCGTGCCCACAGGTTTTCCCGCCGTGCCACCGTCAGGGCCGGCGATGCCGGTAATTGCCACCGCCACCTGTGCATGGCTGTGGGAAATGGCGCCTGCTGCCATTTCCTGCGCGGTCTGCTCGGATACCGTGCCGTGTTGTTTCAGGGTTGCGGCGCTCACGCCCAGCATTTCCTGCTTTGAAACAACGCTGTAGGTGATAAAACCACGCTCATACCAGGCGGAGCTGCCCCTCTTTGAGGTAATCGCCTGCCCCAGCCAGCCACCGGTGCAGGATTCGGCGCTGGCAAGCATCAATCCCTGCTGGATCAGATCTATGCCGACGTGTCCGGCAAGCAGTTGAAGTGTCCGATCATCCATGATAGTCATGATCCCATATTAAGTAGCTTCTGCAGTGCATTACGGCATTGTAAATGCTTTCCATGCCGCCAGACACAGCAGCGTGAAAAACGCCGCCAGCAAATCATCGAACATCACGCCGAAGCCGCCACGCAGCTTCTTGTCGTAGTATCCAATTGGCGGCGGTTTGAAGATATCGAACAGGCGGAACAACAAAAACGCGAATGCCTGCCATACCAGAGTATTCGGCGTAAACACCAGCACCAGCAGGAAAGCAACGATCTCATCCCACACCATGCCGCCATGGTCGTGATTGCCGAGTGCCTTGCCGGTGACGCTGCACGCCCAGATGCCGATGATGAACAGCACACCGATGAATAACAGGAAGTTAACCGAGCCCAGGTATAGATTGGCCAGCCCAAATAAAAGAAATGCAGCCAGTGTCCCCATGGTGCCGGGTGCCACCGGACTCAAACCCGCGCCGCCGCCGAAGGCAATGAAATGCGCGGGGTGCCGCATCACAAACTCCCAATCGGGACGCGCGTGATCGACCGCGGGGTGCGGCGCCAGTCCCGGTTCGGGGATCAATTGGTCATCAGGTACGGAAGTGGTCATAGCCTCTTGCCTCCAGCGCTATCGGTTTGCCTGCCGCATCCAGCACCACCAGGCCCTCCCCCTGATTGATTCTGCCGATACGTGTCAGCGGAACCCCCAGTTCGCGGGAGAGGTCCTCGATTTTTCCGCATTTTGCCCTGGGTGCGGTAAAACAGAGCTCGTAATCATCCCCGCCTGCCAACAGGCAGTTGATCGCTACTGTCTGGGGAAGATATTTTTCCATCACCGCCGAGCGCTTGATCGCGTTCATTTCGATGACAGCCGCAACTTTGGAACATTCCAGAATATGCCCTAGGTCTGCCAGCAGTCCGTCGGAAATATCGATGGCGCTACGGGCAAGACCAATCAAGCGTTGCCCCAGTTCGACCCGTGCCACAGGCATATGCAGCGCAGGCAGACACGCCAGAACTTCGCCGGGTTCGAGCGCGATGCGCTGCTGGGCGTGAGCAAGCGCCAAGGCCGCATCGCCCAGCTGACCAGACGTCCAGATATCATCACCCGGCTTGGCGCCGCTGCGCCGCAAGGCTTTTCCTGTTGCCACTTCACCAATTATCGTCACGCAGACATTGAGGGGGCCGCAGGTAGTGTCTCCGCCGATGAGTTCCACCTGATGCGTGCGCGCGAGCCCGAAAAAGCCGTCGGCGAATGCCTCCAGCCATTTCTCATCAGCCTGCACCAACAGCTCCGGTAATGCCAGCGCGAGTGTGGCCCAGCGTGGTGTTGCCCCCATCGCCGCCATGTCGGAAAGGTTCACTGCCAGAGATTTATGGCCCAGCATACGCGGATCGGTATCGGCAAAAAAATGGCGGCCGGCTACCAGCATATCGGTAGAAATCGCCAGCTCCATCCCGGCCGTGGGCTTGATCAGTGCCGCATCATCTCCCACACCCAGCACCGCGCCGGGAGTGGGGCGGGTAAAGTAGCGCTGAATGATGTCGAATTCGGAGAGCATTCTTTGCGGCCCCTGCTGTCAGGCTCCTGTATTTACCTCGGACGCCCGCAGCTTCGCCGCCAATTTGTCCAGCACGCCGTTCACGTACTTGTGTCCGTCGGTACCGCCATAGGTCTTGGCCAGTTCCACCGCTTCGTTGATTACTGCTCGATAAGGTATTTCCGGGTGATCGGCAAGTTCATAGGTACCCAGCAGCAGAATGGCAAACTCCACCGGACTGAGTTCTTTGAGAGGGCGGTCGAGGTAAGGCTGGATCTGCTGTTCCAGTTCTGCAGCTTTAGCCAGAGCGCCACGCAACAGGTCTAAAAAAAAGTCCTGGTCAGTCTTGGCAAATTCCTTGCCATCACGGAGCTGCGCTTCGATGACTTCAACGGTTCCGCCCGCCACCCGCCATTGGTAAAGTCCCTGCATGGCCAGCTTGCGCGAACAGCGACGCGTTGCGCGGCCGGGTTTGGTTATCGGCTTGGTTGCCGGGTTGGTCTGTGTCATTGACTTACTTCGTCGAGCTGCCTCAGGAGATTGGCCATTTCTATCGCTACTTGTGCGGCTTTGGCACCTTTGCGGCCCATGCGCGCCAGCGCTTCGTCGTCAGTTTGAGTGGTGAGTATGCCGTTGGCGACAGGAATACCGGTATCAAGCTGTACCGCGGCCACGCCGCTGGCCGATTCATTCGCTACCACTTCAAAGTGATAGGTGTCGCCGCGTATGACCGCACCCAGCGCTATCAGCGCGTCAAACTGATCGGTCAAAGCCATTTTTTGCAGCACCAGGGGAATTTCCAGTGCACCCGGAACTGTTACCAGCAACATGGCCGACTCCTGCACCCCGCACTTGGTCAGTTCCGCAGTACAGGCACCCAGCAGCCCTTCGCTCACGTCAATGTTAAAACGGCTCATGACGATACCAACGCGTAATCCGGTACCGTTGAGTTCGGCTTCAAGTTCAAGAATGTTGTCGTAACGCGCCATGTGTGCTCCTAATAAAATTAACCGTGAAAACTGTAGAGGCGGCCCGGAGAAGAAACGGACCGCTATTTCCGTTTTTTATTCTCTGGCTCCAGGTACCCCGCCACTTCCAAGCCGAAACCCGTCATGCTTGGCATTTTGCGCGGGATGGCCAGCAACCGCATTTTACCCACATTAAGATCTTTCAGTATTTGTGCGCCGATTCCATAGTCGCGCAAATCTGTTCTGGCCAGAACAGGAGGCGCAGATTCTGCCCGCGTGACCCGCTCCATCAACTCTGCAGGATTTTCCCGACGATGCAGCAGTACAATCACGCCACACCCTGCGGCGGCAATTACCCGCAGCGCGTCGTTTATACTCCAGGAATGAGTGTCGTCATTTACGTCCAGCAGATCGATCACGGACAGTGGCTCATGTACCCGCACCAGAGTTTCTGTACTGAAGTCGATTTTGCCTTTCACCAGGGCAAGATGAGTCGCGTTGATGGTCTTGTCGAGGTAAGCGACGAGGCGAAACTTGCCATGTGCTGTTTGAATGGGGCGTTCAGCCATGCGCTGCACCAGGCTTTCGGTGCGACTGCGGTAGTGAATCAGATCAGCGATGGCGCCAATTTTGAGTTGGTGTTTTGTGGCGAATTCAATCAAATCGGGCAGCCGCGCCATACTTCCGTCTTCCTTCAGAATTTCGCAAATCACGGATGCGGAAGTAACCCCCGCCAGATTCGCCAAATCGCATCCCGCCTCAGTATGCCCGGCACGGACTAGGACACCGCCGTTTTGCGCCATCAGCGGAAAAATATGGCCGGGCTGGATAATGTCCTCCGGCTTGGCGTCCGCTTTCGTTGCCGCCTGCACCGTGCAGGCGCGGTCACCGGCGGAAATGCCGGTCGTGACCCCAATCGCAGCCTCTATCGAAAGCGTGAAATTGGTGCCGAGCGGCGAGCGGTTGGTGGACACCATCAGCGGCAGATTAAGCTGACGACAGCGCTCTTCGGTCAACGTCAGACAGATCAGCCCTCGGCCGTGTGTGGCCATGAAATTGATTGCTTCGGGCGTAATGAACTCCGCCGCCATAACCAGATCACCCTCGTTCTCGCGATTTTCCTCATCGACGAGGATTACCATTTTGCCGGCTTTGATGTCTGCAACAATATCCAGGATGGGGCTGATAATCATGTCAAACCTTTATCATAATTGGCGGCGCTACTCAGCGCCTGCTCTACATACCGCGCCAGCATATCGACTTCCAGATTCACTTTCGCACCGCATTCCAGATCATGCAATGTCGTCATTGCCCACGTATGGGGAATGAGATTGACCCCGAATTCATCCGCCGTTACCCAATTCACTGTCAAACTCACGCCATTCACCGTGATCGAACCCTTTTTTGCTATGTACTTCAATAACGCACCTGGCGCCCTGATCACCAGCAGGCAACTTCCCCCCACCGGCTCAATCTTTACCACTTCACCGATATCGTCCACATGGCCGCTTACCAGATGCCCACCCAGTCTGTCAGACAAGCGCAGGGCTTTTTCCAGATTGACCCGCCCGCCCTGCTGGTCCAAACCTCGGGTACAGCCTAGGGTTTCGCGCGATACGTCTACGGTAAACCTGCCGCCCACCAGTGCGGTCACGGTGAGGCATACGCCATTCACCGCTATGCTGTCACCGGTTTTGACATCGGATAAATCCAACACGCCGGGCGCAATGTCCAGGCGTATGCCATCTGTCGCGGCCCCACTCGAGGAAGCACCCAGGGGCGTAACCTGTTTTATCTCGCCGACTGCTTCAATAATTCCGGTAAACATCAAACTCTTCCTGTTTCCAGCATGCGCAACCACTTATTGTATTCGCCGATGGGTTGCGGGGAAACCCCATTGCCGCAATGCCTGATCAGAACTGGAAATTCCGGTTTATTCCCACCGTAAAATTGCAAATCAACTCAAATTCGAAGGACAACAGCATTTGCCGCCATTGTAGCGGCTTCACGAAGTTACCATGAGGAGTTTTGAATCCTGGGTAGAATTCGGTACAGTCAATGACGATTCCGGCACAGAGTGTGTGCGGCAAATTGCCGCATGGTTGTAAATTGCAATATAGGTTAATGTTCGGGTTAAATGCAGGAATGGAAACCGTGTTGTGGATGAGCAATTGAAATGTTCAGCGATCTCAGCCAGTCACCGCTAAGCAAGAATCTGCAGCGCCTGTTCCTGCTCAGGAATATCGCGCTGGTCGCCCAATGTCTGACGTTTGCCTTGGCACATTGGGTACTCGAGATGCAGTTGCCCTGGACGGAAATGGTTACGGTGGTGACTTTGCTCGCCGCGCTTAATCTGGCGACATGGGTGCGCCTGCGTCGTAACTGGCCGGTATCCAGTATCGAATTTTTTGCGCAACTATTGGTTGATGTCTTTGCCTTAAGTGCGCTGCTGTATTTCAGCGGTGGATCAACCAATCCATTTATCTCGCTATACCTGCTGCCGCTGACGATTGCTGCAGCAGCGTTGCCGTGGATTTATACTTGGGCAATGGCGGCGATCACGATAAGCTGTTATACGCTGCTGCTGTTTTATTATGTGCCGTTGCCGCATGACCACAGCGAGCATACCAGTGAATTTAACTTGCATGTGTCAGGAATGTGGTTGGCGTTCGTGTTAAGCACTGTGTTGATTGCCTGGTTCGTTGTCAAGATGGGCATATCGATCCGCGAACGCGACAAAGATCTGGCGCTGGCACGTGAGCAGGCTTTGCGTAACGAACAAATCATTGCGCTTGGAACCTTGGCTGCAGGCGCAGCACATGAACTTGGCACGCCACTGGCAACGATGGCGGTCGTAACCGGAGAATTACAAAAAGAATACCCCGAAAACAGTGAATTCCAGAATGATGTCAGAATCCTGCGAGATCAGATCACGCACTGCAAACGCACCCTGACACAATTGCTGGCTGATGTCGGGCAGGCGCGAGCCGAGGATGCTAGCGGCCAGGCCGTCGATCATTTTTTACAGCAGGTATTGGATAAATGGCAACTGATGCGACCCATGGTCAAATTTTCTTATCGTAGCAGCGGGATCCAGCCTGCCCCGCAAATTCTGGGCGCCCACTTGCTGAGTCAGTCTCTTTTAAATCTGCTGAACAATGCAGCCGATGCATCACTCGACCGTATCGAGATTGAAAGTAGCTGGGATCAGCAGGAATTGCTGCTCGAAATCCTCGATTACGGCAAAGGGCTCAGCGAAGAAGCGGTACAGCGGGCGGGGCAAGCTTTCTTTACCAGCAAACCGGGGCAAGGTTTTGGCATCGGCTTGTTTCTTGCAAATGCAAATATAGAACGATTTGGCGGAAGTGTCAGCCTGACTAATCGCGAGGGTGGCGGTGCCCGCACCCAGGTTAGATTACCTCTGATAAGACCATCGATATGACAATGTTGCCAATGATAGAAGTAGATGATGATCGTCCGAGTTTGCTGATTGTTGACGATGATGTGACTTTTTGCGAAGTGCTCGCAAAAGCCATGACCAAGCGCGGGTTTAATGTACATTGTGCGCATACGGTCGAACAGGCATTGGCGTGTGCCGAGACCTGCATGCCCGAGTATGCAACGATCGATCTGCGACTCCCGGGCGCTTCCGGGTTGATCCTGGTTGAGAAGCTGAAGGCACTCGATTCCGGCACGCGCATTGTCATGCTGACCGGCTACGCCAGTATCACCACAGCGGTGGAGGCGATCAAACTAGGTGCGACGCATTATCTCGCAAAACCGGTCGATGCCGATGAAATCATGGCCGCATTCGAGCGCACTACCGGCGATGCCGAGGTGCCGATCAGCACACACCCACTGTCGGTAGGCCGCCTTGAATGGGAATATATCCAGCGGGTGTTAAATGAGAACAAGGGTAATATTTCGGTAACCGCGCGCATACTTAACATGCACCGCCGCACACTGCAACGCAAGCTCACCAAAAACCCGCGCTAATCCGCGCAGTATGCCCCGAAAGCCGCTATCCAAATCGGGCAACGATGCGGATATCCGCTCCCACCATGCGCAAGTCCTGAATCTTGAGCGCGCGCTTCCCTGTAAGATCGGTCAATTCCGGCAAATTCAACATGCTTTGTGCTGCGTCACCAATCAAACACGGCGCGAGATAAATCACCAGCTCATCCACCAGACCCGCCCTGATGAGCGCACCGTTCAGTCTGGCACCGGCCTCGACCAGCACCTCGTTGATCTCGTAATCGGCGAGTGTCCGCATCATTCTGCCAAGATCTACCTTACCACTTTCATCTGGCAGCACGATGGTATGCGCTCCGGCGTCGCTTAGCGCCATGATTTTCCCCTCACTGGCTGTCGCAGTGAAAATCAATTCGCCTTCGCCGCGCAGTATCCTAGCATCCACCGGGATCTCCAGGCGACTATCCACCACCACCCGCAGCGGCTGTCTGGATGTCTCCACTTGGCGCACGGTGAGCTGCGGATCATCTGCCAGCACCGTGCCAATGCCGGTTAGCACCGCGCAGGAGCGCGCACGCCACCGGTGCCCATCACGCCGCGCCGGCTCATCGGTAATCCAGTGACTGGTACCATTGTTGAGCGCGGTCTTGCCGTCGAGGCTCGCGGCAATTTTCATCCGCACCCACGGATGCTTGTGCGTCATGCGTGTGACAAAACCAATGTTAAGTGCCCTCGCTTCCGCTTCCAGCAACCCCGTTTGCACTTCGATCCGGGCCTGTTGCAGCAATGCGCAACCGCCGCCTGCCACCAGGGGATTCGGGTCTTGCATGGCCATTATCACCTTGGCGACACCAGCTTTGATTAACGCTTCGGCACACGGCGGGGTGCGTCCATGGTGGCTGCAAGGTTCCAATGTGAGATAAATGGTCGCGCCGCGCGCGGCTGCTCCAGCTACATTGAGGGCATGGATCTCGGCATGCGCCTGGCCTGCGCGCTCATGCCAACCGCTGCCGACCACACTGCCGTCACGCACTATTACACAGCCCACGCGCGGATTGGGGCTGGTGCTATACAGCCCTTTCTCTGCAAGCTGTAATGCTTGCGACATGTGGACGTGATCAGATGAAGAAAACATATGGATACTTCTAAAGAAACATGTTTCTTCCAGAGGCGGGAAGATCGAAAAGGGGTGCGCTTCTGTTGCTCAGGATTTTTTTTCTGTCTTCTTCCGCTGCGGTCCTTGCACTTCCTTGATCGCATCATGAAAATCATCCGCGTCCTGGAAGCTTTTGTACACCGAAGAAAACCGGATATACGCTACCTTGTCGAGCTTGTAGAGTTCCCGCATCACCATTTCGCCAATTTTGCGCGATGGGATCTCGCGCTCACCCAGGCTCAGAATTTTTTGCACGATACGGTCGATCGCCGCATCCACATATTCGGTGGGCACCGGGCGCTTATGCAGCGCGCGCATGAAACCGGTAAGCAGTTTATTGCGGTTGAACTCGGAGCGGTTGCCGTCCTGCTTTACCACCTGCGGCAAACGCAACTCCACTGTTTCATAGGTAGTAAAGCGCTTGTCGCAAGTGAGACAGCGGCGGCGACGGCGCACTCTGCTGCCTTCCTCGCTGACGCGAGAATCGACTACGCTGGTATCATCAGCATTGCAGAAGGGACATTTCATGATTCAGCATTCAAGGGATGAAGCGAGATGCATCTATCATCGAACATGATCGTGGCGGGCAGAATCTATTCTGTATCGGTAATGTGATCAGTTGCCGTAAACAGGAAATTTCGCGCACAGCGTTCTTGCTTCATGTGCTACGTGTGACAACACGGCAACATCGGTAGGTGCATCCAACACGTCGGCGATCAGATTTGCCAGTTGTTCTGCTTCAATTTCTCTGAAGCCTCGTGTTGTCATCGCCGGCGAACCGATGCGAATACCGCTGGTAACAAATGGTTTCTGTGGGTCGTTGGGTATGGCATTTTTGTTGACCGTGATATGTGCCAGTCCCAGCGATTCCTCGGCCTGCTTGCCGGTAAGATTCTTGGCGCGAAGATCCACCAGAAACATGTGGCAGTCGGTGCGCCCGGAGACGATGCGCAAACCGCGTTCCTGCAGCACCTTTGCCATCACGCGCGCATTGTCGATCACCTGCTCCTGGTAATCCTTGAATTCCTTGGTGGCGGCTTCCTTGAAAGCCACCGCCTTGGCAGCAATTACGTGCATCAGTGGTCCGCCCTGGGTTTGCGGGAAAATAGCTGAATTGAGCGCTTTCTCGTGTTCTGGCTTGGCCATGATGATGCCGCCGCGCGGCCCGCGCAGCGTTTTGTGCGTGGTGCTGGTGACAAAATCGGCGATACCAACGGGGTTGGGATAAAACCCCGCCGCCACCAATCCGGCATAATGCGCCATATCCACGAACAGATAAGCGCCCACGCTGTCGGCAATCTTGCGAAAACGTTTCCAGTCTATCACCAGCGCGTAGGCAGAAGCCCCGGCGACGATCATTTTTGGTTTGTGTTCATGCGCCAATCGCGCCACTGCATCGTAATCCAGTTCCTCGGTTTCTGGATCAAGGCCGTAAGCAACGGAGTTGAATATTTTTCCGCTGAAGTTGACTGAGGCGCCATGCGTCAAATGTCCGCCGTGCGCAAGCGACATGCCAAGCAGCGTATCTCCTGGCTTTAGCGCGGACAGATAAACCGCAGCATTGGCCTGCGAACCGGAATGTGGCTGGACATTGACATACTCGGCATTAAACAGCGTCCTCACCCTGTCTATTGCAAGCTGCTCCACGATATCCACATACTCACAGCCGCCGTAATAGCGCTTGCCGGGATAGCCTTCCGCGTACTTGTTGGTTAACACCGATCCTTGCGCCTGCATTACCGCCGGACTGGCGTAATTTTCCGAAGCAATCAGCTCAATGTGATCTTCCTGACGCTGCATTTCTCCTTTGATAGCCTGCCACAAATCCGGATCAATGCTTTCTATCGTTTGTTTTGCGGACAACATGGCGGTATCAATCCTTCGGGAGTGTTAGAAATGGGTGGGGAAATTTTACCACCATCGACAGGGGTTCGCAGAACGATCCAATCAGCGCAATTGGTCTACACGTCCAGATTGCGCACCCCCAGCGCATTGTTCTCGATGAACGCCCGGCGCGGCTCGACCGCATCGCCCATCAGGGTGGTGAAGATTTCGTCAGCGGCGATACTGTCTTCGATCTGGGCGCGCAGCAGGCGGCGGCTTTTAGGATCCATGGTGGTTTCCCATAGTTGGGTTGGATTCATTTCTCCCAGCCCCTTGTAGCGCTGCATACCAATACTCTTTTTCACTTCCTGCAGCAGCCAGTCGAGCGCCTGTTTAAATTCGCCGACAGCCTGCTTTTGTTCGCCGCGTTTGACATACGCGCCCGGCCCCAGCAATCCGTCAAGCACCTGGGCGGTTTGTTTGATTTGGACATAATCGCCGCTGCGCAGAAAATCCTGATCCAGGTGACTGGTACGGATGTTGCCATGGTGCATGCGGGTTATTTTCAGCCGGAATTCTTCTGTGGCGGCATCATATTCCGGCGTGATTTCAACCCCGGCAACGTGCGCTGCCAGCTTGGCGGCGCTTTTGGCGGCTTCGATTTCGCTATTCAAGCTTATGTTGGGATGACGGAACAGGGCGTGCATCGCCTCACTGTCAATCAATCGGCTCATGCGCTCGATCACTGCTTCAGCCAGCAGATATTCGTTGGCGATTTTCGCCAGCGTTTCTCCGGTAAGCGGCGGTTTGTCCGCATGAGTATGCAATTCGGCGTCGGTCAGCGCTAATCCCAGCAGGTATTGCTTGAGTTCGTGATCGTCTTTGACATAGCGCTCTTGTTTTCCGTGTTTGACCTTGTAGAGCGGTGGCTGGGCAATGTAGATGTGGCCCCGTTCTATCAGTTCTGGCATTTGCCGGTAGAAGAAGGTGAGCAGCAAGGTGCGGATATGCGAGCCATCCACGTCTGCATCGGTCATGATGATGATACGGTGATAGCGCAATTTGTCGGGGTTGTATTCGTCTTTGCCGATGCCGGTACCGAGCGCGGTAATGAGGGAGATGATTTCCTGTGAGGAAATTAGCTTGTCGAAACGCGCTTTTTCAACATTAAGGATTTTGCCTTTCAGCGGCATAATTGCTTGGAACTTGCGGTCGCGGCCTTGTTTGGCAGAACCGCCCGCAGAATCACCCTCAACCAGATAAAGCTCACATTGTGTGGGATCCTTTTCCTGGCAGTCGGCAAGCTTTCCGGGCAACCCCATACCATCCAGCACGCCTTTGCGCCGCGTTAGTTCGCGGGCTTTGCGTGCGGCTTCGCGCGCTCTGGCCGCGTCTATAATTTTGCCGCAGATGGTTTTGGCATCAAGCGGGTGCTCCAACAAAAACTCCGATAGTTTTTGCGCTACGATTTCTTCCACCGCCGGACGCACTTCGGAGGACACGAGCTTTTCCTTGGTCTGCGAAGAAAATTTTGGCTCGAACAGTTTTACCGACAAAACGCAGGACAGCCCTTCGCGCATATCATCGCCGGCGGTTTCAATTTTGGCTTTTTTTGCCAGCTCATTTTTTTCGATATAGCTATTCAATGTGCGCGTCATCGCGGCGCGCAGGCCGGTGAGGTGCGTTCCCCCATCTTTTTGTGGAATGTTGTTGGTAAAACATAAAACCTGTTCAACATAGCTGTCGTTCCATTGCATCGACACCTCTACCGCGATGTTATCTTTTTCTCCGGCAGCGTAAAAAATATCGGGGTGCAGAACTGATTTGGTACGGTTGATGTATTCGACAAAACTTTTTACCCCGCCAACAAAAGCAAATGTTTCTTCTTTGCCATTGCGTTGATCCACCAAGTGAATCTTTACGCCGTTGTTGAGAAATGAAAGCTCGCGCAAGCGCTTTGCAAATATGTCATAGTGATACTCAATGTCACCAAAAATTTCCTTGCTGGCAAGAAAGTGTACTTCGGTACCACGCCGCTCAGTCTTGCCGGTAACTGCCAGCGGCACTACTGGAACTCCCTTGCGGAATTCCATTTGATGGGTTTGCCCATCACGGCGTATGGTAAGACGCAGCCACTCGGACAACGCGTTGACGACTGACACGCCAACACCATGCAGACCGCCCGACACCTTGTAAGAATTATCGTCGAACTTGCCGCCCGCATGTAGTTCCGTCATGACGATTTCAGCAGCAGAGCGCTTTAATTCATCATCGTGCTTGATGCCGGTGGGAATTCCGCGGCCATTATCCTGAACAGATACGGAATTATCTGGGTGAATGATGACGGTGATTTCGTCGCAGTGGCCAGCCAGCGCTTCATCGATCGCATTATCCACAACCTCGAACACCATATGGTGCAAACCGGTTCCATCGCTGGTGTCGCCGATGTACATCCCGGGACGTTTACGGACTGCGTCCAATCCTTTAAGGATCTTGATGCTGTCTGAACCGTATGTTTCTGGATTGTCCATTTTTTTGGGGGGGGTTTCGCTCATTGCTTGGCTGCTTTAGTTTCGCTTGTAACGTTTGTTTATCGGGGGAGTTTGATGTTTTTTGTATCAAAGGTTTATATTCGCATCGGCATTACGACATATTTGAAATTATCATTGCCGGGAACGGTGATCAGCGCGCTGCTACTGGCATCGCCAAATGAACACTGCACTGTTTCACAAGTTAAATTGTTCAATACATCCAGCAGGTAGGTGATATTGAAACCGATATCAAGCGCTTCGCCATCATACTGAACCTCCATCTCTTCCTGTGCTTCTTCCTGTTCACTATTGTTGCAGACTATGCGGAGATTGCCCGTTGTTAAAATCAAACGCACCCCGCGGAATTTTTCGTTTGACAGGATCGCGGCGCGCTGTAGCGTCTGTAGAAATAACAAACGATCCACTTCAAATTGTTTTTGGTATCCGATCGGGATAACACGGTTGTAATCGGGAAATTTCCCGTCCACAACCTTGGAAACCAGCACAATGTTTGAAAATGTAAAGCGGATTTGGTTTTGTAGAATTTCTACTGTTACTGGTTCTTCGCTATCGTTTAATTGCTTGGCCAATTCCAATACGGCCTTGCGCGGGAGAATGACCTCTCTTTTCTCCTGGGGCGTTTCCAGTGCAATCAAGGCAAACCCCAAGCGGTGGCCGTCGGTCGCCACCACCTTCAGATAACTTTCTTCCAGTAGCAACAGAAGTCCGTTCAGATAATAACGGATATCTTGTTGTGCCATGGCATATTGCACCAAGAATAGAAGATTTTTCAGCTCCTTTTGTTGCAGGATTATTTTTGCTTGGGGTTCGGTGCTTTCTGGCAGCTTGGGAAAGTCTTCTACCGGTAGCGTCTGTAGATTAAACCGGCTTTTTCCGGCTTTTACCTGCAATCGGTTTTCTTCCGCCTCCAGCGTAACCTGCGCTTTATCAGGAAGCGCACGCAGGATGTCTTGCAACTTTTTAGCCGCTACCGTAACCGAAAATCCTTGTTTGATAACCTCGCTATCTTGCGTAAGCGTGGTTATTTGAATTTCAAGATCCGTTGCCATAAAAGATAACGATTCATTTTTCCTTTCTATCAATACGTTTGAAAGTATTGGCAGGGTGTGTCGGCGCTCGACTATCCCAGTAACCGCTTGCAACGGTTTAAGTAAAGTATCCTTATCGGTTTGTATTAGTTTCATTTATTTAAACCTTGATAATCGTTAATAGATAAAGGTGAAGTCCGGTATAAATCAAGACAACCAATTAATATCAGGGAGTTGATGGTGTTTTCTTATATGTATTGATGTAGTATTTTTCGTGGATAATTTGTGGATGAAACTCTGGTTCTGGTCGAATAGCGAGTTATCCCAAAACCATTCAATTGTTATCAACCCCGCAAAATATGTAATAAAGTATTAAAGTCCCGGTTAGTTGTTGGGTCAGAAGCACGTAGTTCGGCGATTTTCCGGTAGCCGTGCAGCACGGTTGTATGGTCTCTTCCACCAAAGGCTTCCCCAATATTGGGCAGACTAAGAGGCGTTAATTCCTTAGCTATGGCCATGGCCATTTGTCTTGGTCTTGCAACGATGCGAGCACGGTTTTTGGAATACATTTCAGCAACCTTGATCTTATAGTAATCTGCCACTGTTTTTTGGATATTTTCGACTGAAATTTGACGGTTTTGCACCGCCAATAAGTCTTTCAGCGCCTCCCTTGCTAGATCCAGCGACAACGAATGACCAGTAAAGCGGGAATAAGCGAGCACTCGTTTTAATGCGCCCTCCAATTCACGCACATTAGAACGAATATGTTTGGCGATAAAAAAGGCGATATTTTCATCCAGCATTATTTTTTCCAATAGCGCCTTTTTCAGCAGAATGGCAACACGCATTTCCAGTTCGGGTGGTTCAACCGCAACGGTTAAGCCCCATCCAAAACGGGAAATTAACCGCTCTTCCATGCCGGAAATTTCCTTGGGATATGAATCACAAGTAATAATCACCTGTTTGTGTGCTTCGATTAGCGCGTTAAAGGCATAAAAAAACTCTTCCTGCGTGCGATTCTTGCCGCCAAAAAACTGGATATCGTCAACCAAGAGCAGATCAAGCGAGTGGTAGTAGCGCTTGAACTCATCAAAAGCTTTGTGTTGGTAAGCGCGCACTACGTCGGAAACATATTGCTCCGCGTGAATGTAACGGATCTTGGCTTGATTATTGTGCTTTAGTACCAGATTGCCGATAGCTTGAATTAGATGAGTCTTGCCCAAACCAACGCCGCCGTAAATGAAAAGTGGGTTATAAGCGACCCCAGGACATTCTGCGACCTGGACCGCAGCCGCGCGCGCCAGTTGGTTGGCTTTTCCGGTAACAAAATTATCAAAAGTGAAAGAAGGGTTTAATCGGCTTGCGTTTAGTCGGCTCAGGCTTTTTTCCTTGGGAGCGGATTGTATTGAGGGGGTTTTTGCACTGGCGCCCACAAAACGGGTTGCATTGCTTTCTGCCGTTAAGCCGACTGTTTTTGCACCCGTCGGATCAGCAAGAGTTAATTGAAATTGTATAATTCTGGAAAAGTGGCTTTCCGCCATTTGCTCGATGCGGGAGAGAAAGTTTTCCTTAACCCACTGCAGAACAAAACGATTAGGGGCAACAAGTATTAGTTTGTCGGGGGCGCTATCTGAAAAATCCAGCCGCAGCGGCTTGATCCAGGTGTTGAATTGTTGGATGCTCAGTTCTTTTGCAAAATGCCCAAGACAGGAACTCCAAAAGGTATCTGCGGTCGGCATGGTTATTTTTTAAATGCGTGTCAGAAAAAACGAGAGATTCAACGGCGCTAAACGGTATGCATTCTAGACCCTTTCAACATTCTTATCCACAGGCCAAAAAAATAAAAGTTGACATCGCCCGTGTCCAGAGTTGTAATGCCACGTTTATTTACCAGCCCTTAAAGGAAAAATGAAGCGCACTTATCAACCGTCCGTCACCCGGAGGAAGCGCACCCACGGTTTTCTAGTTCGTATGAAAACTCGCGGAGGAGCTGCTGTTATCCGGGCCCGTCGCGCAAAGGGCCGTACACGCTTGGGAGTTTAGGTTTAACCGGCCCCCAAATTTTAATACTCTTGTGGATCTGTATTATTCGTTTTCTGTCGAAAAGTCGCCGGCTGCACAACGCGGAAGAGTTTTCTTCCGTCCTCCGGTTCAGGTGTTCCACCAGCGGTGAATTTTTCCAGATTTTTGCCAAACCCAATAATCTCGCATATCCGCGATTGGGGTTGATAGTCGCAGGGAAAGTTGAGCATCTTGTGGTCAATCGCAACCGGGTTAAACGGTTGTTGCGCGAACTGTTTCGCACCCAACAGCAACACTTGGCTGGTCTGGACTTGGTGGTGCGGTTGCGCCGCCACTTTCCCCGTGAGAGTTCGTCCCAGGCGAGGGTAGAGGCGGAAATGCTTATGATTCAATTGCAGCGATGTCGCGAATAATCATCGGCTTTATCAAGCTCTATCAATATTGTTTGAGCCCGTTTCTTGGACCTTCATGTCGGTTCAGCCCCTCTTGCTCGCACTATGCGTGTGAGGCGCTGACTAAGCATGGCTTATTACGGGGAACGTTGCTGAGCATGTGGCGAATACTGCGGTGTAATCCTTGGTGTCAAGGTGGACACGATCCTGTTCCCTAGGGATTGCCTGGGTTTGAATTATTTACGCTGCGGCTTGTAATCGTTATCGTTAAAACCAAAATTGCGAAGCAAGATGGACACAAAAAAACTTGTACTTTTCATGATCTTCTCTACGTCGCTGTTATTCCTATGGGACGCGTGGCAAAGGGAGCAGCACCCTCCTTCCCAAGGTACGCCTGCGGCCAAGGTGTTCGCAAATGGGCCATCTGCCCGCGCCCAGGACGAGATGCCGATCCCGGGAGAGGGGCTTGTTTCAGCGCAGCCCGGCAAGGGCGCCAGTTCGGCAAATGGCACCTCCCCCGTAGCGGAGACAGGCGGTAAACTGGAATCGGGAGAAAAAATCCTGGTCAAGACCAACATGATAACGGCGGAAATCGACACTGCGGGCGGTGATTTGCGCCGTGTAGAATTGCTGTTTCACCCGGAAAGGGAAGATAAGAATAAACCATACGCATTGTTACAAAATCAACCCGAACGCATCAATGTAGCTCAATCGGGGATGATCGGAGAGGGGTTGCCCACTCACAAAACCCGTTATACGGCAGCTTCGAGTACTTATGATTTGGCTGCCGATCAGGACAAGATTGAGGTGCGGCTTCTTGCGCCAGAGGCCAATGGGGTGCAGGTAACCAAGATTTATACTTTCCATCGTGACAGTTATATTATTGACGTCAGTTTTGAGGTCGTCAATCAAGGTGTTGCGGCAATCCAGCCATTCTCCTATTTCCAGATTTTACACGACAGCCCGCCTCCGGACAGTTCGCTCTTTATGGTACCCACCTATACTGGTGCGGCGATGTATACCGAGCAGGAAAAGTTCAAGAAAATAGAGTTTTCCGCTCTGGACAAAAATAATGCAAGCTATCCCAAAAATTCCGACAATGGCTGGATTGCAATGCTGGAACATTATTTCGTCACCGCCTGGTTGCCGAAAGACCCGTCCCCGCGTGAATATTATGCAAAACGACAAAGTGAGAACAGGTATTCCGCTGGTGTGATTGTGCCGGTAGGCCTGATCGAGCCAGGTCAGACCGCTGTTGTTGACGTCCCGCTCTATGTGGGCCCGCAGGAACAGAGCAAGCTTGCGGCGCTGGCCCCAGGACTTGATCTTACGGTGGATTATGGCTGGCTGACCGTGATTGGTGCGCCATTGTTCTGGCTGCTCTCCGTGTATCACTCTTTGACTGGAAACTGGGGGGTGGCAATTATCCTTCTGACGCTGTCGGTCAAACTGGTGTTCTTTCCATTATCCGCAGCGGGTTATCGCTCCATGGCAAAAATGCGGGTTGTCACACCCAAGCTCCAGAAGTTGCGCGAACAGCACGGGAACGACCGGCAACGGATGCACCAGGCAATGATGGAATTTTACAAGGCAGAAAAAATCAACCCCTTGGGCGGTTGCTTGCCCATCTTGGTCCAGATCCCGGTGTTTATCTCGCTTTTTTGGGTATTGCTTGCCAGCGTGGAGCTGCGGTACGCACCGTTTGTCTTGTGGATAGAGGATATGTCATCACCGGACCCATACTACGTAATGCCGATCATTATGGGGGTTTCCATGTATATCCAGTCCAAGCTCAGCCCGGCTCCCACTGACCCGATCCAAGCCAAGGTGATGCAAATAATGCCCTTTGCTTTCAGTATCTTCTTTTTCTTTTTCCCCGCGGGACTGGTGTTGTATTCCCTGACGAACAATATACTTTCGATTGCACAGCAATGGCAAATTACGCGCATGATCGAACGTGCCGCCGCTACCGCTGCTATCACCACAAATAAAAAGAAGTAAGCGGGGAGCGGGGTCTGTGCGTCCCGACAAACCCGGTTTTCGGGTCACGCGCGTTAATCTGTGACTGAGCCGCTGGTTTCGGGTTCAATTTAATCCTAATGTCAAACACCGACATCATTGCCGCCATTGCTACCCCACCAGGACGGGGTGGCATCGGCGTGGTACGAATTTCCGGCCAAAACCTGCAACCCTTAGCCCAAGCGATTCTGGGTTATATTCCTAAACAACGTTACGCCAGCTTAAGCAAGTTCCGCGATGAAAATGGGCTGATCATAGATCAGGGCATCGTCCTTTATTTTCCCGCACCACATTCGTACACCGGCGAAGATGTGCTGGAGCTGCAGGGCCATGGCGGTCAGGCGATAATGAACCTGCTGCTCTCCCGCTGCCTTGCTGCCGGCGCGCGGCTGGCGCAGCCGGGGGAATTTACCCTGCGCGCGTTTCTTAACAACAAGCTGGATCTGGCCCAAGCGGAAAGTGTGGCTGATATCATAGATGCCAACACCAGCGAAGCCGCGCGCTGTGCCATGCGCTCGCTGCAAGGGGAGTTTTCTGCCACTATCTATACTCTGGTGCAGGCGGTTACCGACTTGCGCATGTTGGTCGAAGCAACGCTGGACTTCCCCGAGGAAGAAACGAATTTCCTGCAACACAGTGACATGCACAGCAAACTTAACAGCATTCGGACACAATTGGAGTGTGTGCTTACATCGGCTCGACAAGGCAGCCTGCTGCGCGAAGGGATGTGTGTAGTGTTGGTGGGGCAGCCTAACGTGGGTAAGTCCAGCTTGATGAATCGACTGACTGGGGAGGAGGCGGCCATCGTCACCGAAATCCCTGGCACCACCCGAGACGCCGTTCGCCAAACGATCAATCTAGAGGGCGTGCCGTTGCATCTGATAGATACCGCCGGATTGCGGGAAACAGATGACACCGTGGAAAAAATCGGCATTGCGCGTACCCGTGCCGCCATCGAGAAAGCTGATCTGGCGCTGTTATTGATAGACAGTTGCGTGGGTGCCACGCCCGGGGACTGGGCGATACTTAATAGTTTTCCCGCGGGACTGCCAGTAATCCGGGTATTTAACAAAATAGATATGTTGAATGAGGTCCCACGAATCAAGATCGATGAAGGTGGGCCAGAGATTTATCTTTCCGCCAAAACCGGCGCCGGAATAGAGTTGCTCCGACAGAAGTTGCAGGAAATTATTGGCTGGCAGCCACATTCTGCAGACGAGGGCTTGTTCATGGCGCGCCACCGCCATCTGCAGGCGCTGGCAGAAGCCAAAGGACGCCTGGAGAAAGCGGCCGAGGTAACCGGGGACGAGAGTCAACGGGAGTTGCTGGCGGAAGAGTTGCGACTTGCTCAGCTATCGCTGTCATCTATTACTGGTGAATTCAGCGTCGACGCTTTGCTGGGCGAGATATTTTCCCGTTTTTGTATCGGCAAGTAATTTCGGGCCCGCTTCACTGGCCCCCTACCCTGAATTATTCACAAAAAGGGCAAAGTACGCTGTAACTATTTGATATAATGCGAGTTATCAAGAAACGCATACGTAAAACAGATACAGGACTTTGCCCATGTCACATTCTATCTCAGAACAGTTACGTTTTTCACCGGCTGCAGGCTTCACGGTCCAGGCCGATTTCAACGGGGGCGGACTTTCTTCCGATCTCGAGCCGCTGTTGCTGCGCGAAGTGGATCGCCAAATCGGGCTGACCGCACGCATTACCGGGGCACTGAATGACGCGCGACATCCCGGTTACATCAAGCATTCCACGAGCGACTTGCTGCAACAGCGCATCTACCAAATCGGCTGCGGTTACGAAGATGGCAACGACAGCAACTCGCTGCGAAACGACCCCCTGTTCCGGCTGGGCGTGGACCGCAAGCCGTTTGATCCGGATCAGACGCTGGCCTCATCTGCCACCATTTCCCGATTCGAACACGCCGCCACCCGCAAGGATGTGTATCGATTCGCCCGCGCATTGGTGGAACAGTTCATCGCGAGTTACGCCATCCCGCCCGAAGCCCTGATTCTTGACCTCGACCACTCCGAAGCCTGTCCTGAGATTGTCGAAGGGATGCCGCCTATGGCCAGCAACCGCTCGCCTTCTATCACCCCCATTACCGCAGCACCTGTTACCTGCCGCTGTTAATCTTCGAAGGCTTGAGTGGGGCACTGGTTTGTGCGGTGCTGCGTCCGGGCAAGCGCCCCACTGGGGCCGAGAACGCCATGATTCTCAAACGTGTGCTGGAACTGATCCGCCGTCACTTTCCTGACACGCATATTCTGGTGCGCGGCGACGGCCATTTCTCCAATCCCAAATTAATGCGTCTGATAGACGCCATGCCCAACACTGACTTCATCTTCGGTTTGGGCGGCAATGCGGTGTTGAATCGCAAAGCCGAACCCGTCTTGCAGTAGGCGCGTAATCTGTATGCACAGCGCCAGCGCCTGGATGCCCATTTCTCATCGGTGCGCCTGTATGAGGAATTCCACTATGCTGCCGCTTCCTGGCCAAAGCCGTTTCGGGTAGTCCTCAAAGCGGAGGTCATGGCGCTGGGGGATAACCCGCGGTTCGTGGTGACCTCGCTGGAAATACCCGAACCCCAAACCATTTACACCGAGCTTTATTGCGCCCGGGGTCAAGCCGAGAACTTCATCAAGCACCTGAAATGCGATTTGGCTTCCGATCGGACTTCCTGCACCACGTTCCTGGCCAACTTCATGCGCTTGCAGCTGCACGCTGCAGCCTATGTGTTGCATCAGCAGTTGCGCACTCAGGCGCTAAAACATACCGAGCTCTCGGCTGCACAGCCCGGCTCGGTCATCTTGAAACTGTTCAAAATCGCCGTGCAGGTCAAACAGTACAAAGATCGCGTCATCCTTCACTTGCCATCCGCATGTGCGGTAAAACACCTGCTTCACTGCGTCACTGAACGGCTGTTTCTGAGTAAGCCCCCAGCATTTGCCAACTCTTCCTGATCACGATACGTCTGGCCAACCGTGAACGCGCCACTCCTCTCCCTTCTTAACCGTTCAACCCAAACCAACCTCATTCGGGGGTAGGGGGCGTTTTGGCAAAATTGCCCCTTGCGGCAGAAACCAATACAAAGCTATGCTTCAGAGCGGTTTATGAAACATTCAGGCTACATTAACCACACCGAGTTATTGGGCGACGTTCTGCAAGGGATGTTTCACGTGAAACACTCGCTGAGCCTCTAAGAAAGTATGCTGGTTTTCCGTTAAGGGCGGGGGGAAGCACTTACGCCATTCTTTGTTTTACCGTAGAATGTTTTCCTTCAAGACTCCCAATGATTGTTAATGCCGATGGTTTTCTCTGAAAATTTCGATGTGATTGTGGTGGGCGGCGGTCATGCCGGCACCGAAGCAGCGCTTGCCGCCGCGCGTATGGGGCAAAAAACGCTGCTGCTTTCGCACAATATCGAAACGCTGGGACAAATGTCGTGCAACCCCTCCATCGGCGGCATAGGCAAGGGGCACTTGGTCAAGGAAGTGGATGCGCTGGGCGGCGCCATGGCCACCGCCGCCGATGAGGCTGGTATTCAGTTTCGGATACTCAATTCCAGCAAGGGGCCGGCGGTGCGCGCGACGCGCGCCCAAGCCGACCGGGCGCTCTATCGTCAGGCGATCCGCCATCGCTTGGAAAATCAGCCTAATCTTTGCTTATTCCAGCAAGCGGTGGACGACCTTACGCTTGAAGGTGACCGGGTCACGGGAGTTGTCACTCAGCTGGGAGTAAGGTTTTCTGCGCGCGCTGTGATACTTACTGCTGGTACATTTCTTGGTGGTTTGGCACACATCGGCTCAAGTAACTTTCAAGCGGGGCGAGCCGGAGACCCGCCGTCTATCAGCCTTGCGCTTCGTTTGCGGGAGATGAAGCTGCCCGTAGGGCGGTTGAAAACCGGTACGCCACCGCGTATAGACGGGCGTAGCATAGATTATTCGGTAATGGTGGAACAGTCTGGCGACGACCCTGCGCCGGTGTTTTCGTTCCTGGGCAAGGTCGCCCAACATCCGCGCCAACTATCCTGCTGGATTACGCACACCAACACCAGTACCCACGAGATCATTCGTGCCGGTTTGGATCGCTCGCCTTTATTCGCCGGCACAATCGAAGGCACGGGACCGCGTTATTGCCCTTCCATTGAGGACAAAGTGGTGCGATTTTCCACCAAGGAATCGCACCAGATTTTTCTTGAACCGGAAGGGCTCAACACGCACGAGGTATACCCGAACGGAATCTCAACCAGCCTGCCGTTCGACATGCAGGTTGATCTGGTGCGCTCGATCAAGGGGCTGGAAAATGCGCATATCACGCGCCCCGGCTACGCCATCGAATACGATTACTTTGATCCGCGCGGACTCAAGAGCTCTCTTGAAACCAAGGCGATAGAGGGATTGTTCTTTGCCGGACAGATCAACGGTACTACCGGCTACGAAGAAGCTGCCGCACAAGGACTGTTGGCCGGCATCAACGCGGCCCTTAAAACGCAGGGGCTCAGCGCATGGTGTCCGCGACGTGACGAAGCTTATCTGGGTGTGTTGGTGGATGATCTCATCACCCGCGGCGTCACTGAACCCTATCGCATGTTCACCAGTCGTGCCGAATATCGCCTACAGTTGCGCGAAGACAACGCTGATTTGCGTCTGACAGAAATCGGACGCAGGCTGGGGGTAGTGGATAATACGCGCTGGACTGCATTCGACGCCAAGCGCACAGCCATTGCCCGCGAGCAGGAAAGGTTGAAAGCTGTCTGGCTCAACCCAAAAATGAATGCGAATGCTTTATTCGAAACGGATATCCTGCGGGTGCTGGGTAAACCCCTCGAGCGCGAATACTCTTTGTATGAGTTGTTGCGCCGTCCAGAGGTGACCTATGCGGGTCTGATGACGCTGCCGCAGGGCGACGACTTCGTCGCCGATACCCTGGTTGCGGAACAAGTCGAAATCCAGGCGAAGTATCATGGTTACATCGAGCGCCAGAAAACTGAAGTGGCGCGCCACATGCACCACGAAAAGACCCGCTTGCCGCAAGATCTGGATTACCGGTCCGTGCGCGGGCTTTCCAGCGAGGTGCAGCAAAAACTGAATCAGCACAAACCTGAAACAGTGGGGCAGGCAGCGCGCATTTCCGGCATGACACCCGCAGCGGTTTCGTTGTTGCTGGTGCATGTTAAGCGCGGCTTTTCCGGCCTGGACAAAAAGAAAAGCGCATGAGCCTGGCGGAATCGCTGGCTGACGGGATTGCGGCCCTGGGGCTTGCGCTTCCGCAGGCAACCCAAGCCCGTTTGCTGCAATATCTGGCGCTAATCAGAAAATGGAACCAGGTGCATAATCTGACGGCGGTGCGTGAACCGGAAACAATGCTGCCCCGGCATCTGCTTGATAGCTTGGCTGTTCTGCCGCATATTGCCGGACCGCGCATCGTTGACGTGGGCAGCGGTGCGGGTTTGCCGGGAATTCCTCTGGCTTTGGTACGGCCGGATTGGCATGTAGTGTTGCTTGAGAGCAATCACAAAAAGGCCGTGTTTTTGCAGCAGGCGCGCATCGAATTGCAGCTGGAAAACGTCGAGGTAGTGGCCGAACGGGCAGAAAATTTCCATCCAGAGGCCAAGTTTAATACGGTGATTTCGCGTGCTTTTTCTGACCTGACGGATTTTGTTCAGCTGGCAGGACATCTGTGTGTAGAGGAAGACAGCAGCGGCAGGCTGGTAGCGATGAAAGGGGTTTATCCCCACGAGGAGCTGGCGCAAATACCGCCACAATTCATGATCGAAAAAACCCTGTCTGTTGCGGTTCCCGGTCTTGAAGCGGAGCGGCATCTGGTTGTGCTTAGGCGGGCGTAATTGATGCAGCGTCCTTTTGTGTTTTGATCGTTTGGAATCCGGCTGTGCCGGTTTGGGGGCAAGCGCAGTGGCAAAAATTCTAGCAATAACCAATCAAAAGGGTGGGGTGGGGAAAACCACTACCAGCGTTAATCTGGCCGCAAGCTTGGTGGCCGCCAAGAGGCGTGTGCTGTTGGTTGATCTGGATCCGCAGGGTAACGCGACCATGGGCAGCGGTGTGGACAAGCATGCTCTGCAACACACAGTTTACCATATATTGCTGGGTAATCAATGCATTACGGACGTGCGCGCGATCTCCGCCAGTGGCAAGTATGACTTGATCCCCGCCAATCGCGATCTGGCCGGCGCCGAAGTGGAGATGGTGGATTTGCCGCAACGCGAAACACGCCTGAAAACAGCATTGCAAGAAGTGGAAAGCGAATACGATTTCATCCTCATTGATTGCCCGCCGGCACTCAACTTGCTTACGCTCAACGGCCTCTGTGCGGCGCATGCGGTGATGATCCCGATGCAATGCGAATATTACGCGCTGGAGGGGCTGAGCGATCTGGTCAATACTATCAAGAAAGTGCGCGCCAACTTTAACCCGATACTGGAGATCGAGGGCTTGCTGCGCACCATGTTCGACCCGCGCAGCATACTGGCACAGCAAGTGTCGCAACAACTGCAGCAACATTTTGGTGAAAAGGTCTACCGCACCGTGATCCCGCGTAACGTGCGATTGGCCGAGGCTCCCAGCTTTGGTCTGCCGGCGCTGTATCACGACAAGTTATCGAAGGGTACGCAAGCCTACTTAGCGCTGGCGGGAGAAATACTTGAAAAATATCCTGTCAGCGCGGCACAGAGCTGACAGGATACGGAGATAGAGGATAGGAAAATGGTGAAATTAAAGGGACTGGGAAGAGGGTTGGACGCACTGCTGTCGGGTAGCAACGACAGTAATGCGGCAGGGGAGTCGTTGCAGAATCTTAAAACCGCGCTGTTACAGCCAGGCAAATATCAGCCACGTACCCACATGGACAAGGAATCCCTGGCCGAGCTTGCCGATTCCATCAAGGTGCGAGGGGTGATGCAGCCAGTGTTGGTGCGGCGGGTTTCCGCCGGACGCTATGAAATCATAGCCGGAGAGCGGCGCTGGCGAGCTGCCCAAATGGCGGGACTTGAGGAGATTCCGGCGCTGATCCGCGATGTACCTGATGAAGCGGCGCTGGCCATGTCGCTGATTGAAAACATTCAACGTGAGAACCTAAACCCGCTGGAAGAGGCGCTGGGCATTCAGCGGCTCATCAATGAATTCGGTATGACCCACCAGGCGGCCAGCCAAGCGCTGGGTAGTTCTCGTAGTGCGGTTTCCAATCTGCTGCGGCTGCTCAATCTATCCGCGCCGGTGCAAGAATTGATGATGCAGGGCAAGATCGACATGGGGCACGGCCGCGCCCTGCTTACACTGTCTGCAGCCAAGCAAATTGAAACCGCCCATCAGGTGGTACACAAACAGCTTTCGGTGCGCGAGACTGAAAAGCTGGTGTATCGGATCGAGAATTTCGAATTGAAACAACCCCCCAAGCGCGACCGCGATTTGCTGCGCCTGCAGGAGAGCGTTTCAGCGAAGCTTGGCGCACAAGTAGTCATCAAGCCCGGAAAAAAAGGTGCGGGCAACGTGGTGATCCACTATGCTAGCCTGGAGCAACTAGATGGAATATTGGCCAAGCTTTAGGGCCATGACGAACTTTTAAGTGTTAGCAACAAATAGAATTGTCCGGTTTTGTAGCAAATGAATTGTCCGCTTTCTACCGCACTGAATTGCAGATTCGATTCATTGCGTGGCTATGGCGGCGGACTTACGCAACAACCTTGTTTTTCTGTTTTATTTCCTTGCCTAGTGCATCATAAGTAGCGAGTTTTCTCGGCCCATGAAAGATCGCCAGACGGACATTCGGATAGCGGTGGACTCGTACCTTCGCTTTGACATAATGACAGCGGTGGCGGTCAGGCGGGATTTGCAGCACCAAGTTCTCGAAGCGCACACAGTTATCATTGCCCACCGTGCGCTCGAATTGTTCGCACAGGATGTCGTCTAGTCCGCTCCCGATCCACGGCACGAAGGCGCTGCCTTCCTCCATGGCGGGTTGCATGAATTCGGCGTTGAATGCCAGACGATACACGCTGGCCAAATAGCGATTGGCCGCTGCCATGTCGGCAATGCCCGCCGCCAGTTCCTTCGGCAGCCGCTCCTGATGGGTGCGAAACATCCGCTCAGAGCGCCCCCGCGCCTGGGGCGAATAAGCCGCAATCATCTCGATGCCCAACTGTTTCAATGCCCGGCCAAACTGAGTGGGGTTGACCTTGTCCACCTTGCCACCCGCTGTAGGCGTATGCCAGTAGTGACTGCCACGATCCGAGTAAAACGAACTGAACAGTCCGTGCCCGGCAATGACCTCATCGACTCCCCGAAAGCTGCTCAGCGTGCCTTCTTCCCCGACAAAGAACATCGAATATTGCTCGTTGGTGGCATCATCCATGGTCACGATCAAATCCCATTTCTGCCCGCTAACCCATTCATGGGTGCTACCGTCCTGGTGAATCATCATGCCCGGCAATGGCGAGCGCTCGCGCCGCTTGCGATGGGTGCCACGCTTGGGGGCGCATGACACCACTCCTTCTGCTTGCAGCGTATTCTTCACCCAGGTGTAGCTACGCAAGCCGGCGTGATCACGGCAATACCAGGTGTAGAAGTGTTTGACGTTCCAGCCCTGGTAACGGCTACGGTACAATCCCACCGCCACCATCACTTCATCCACCGGCGCCCGGTGCTGTGATACCTGGCTCAAACGCTTGTCTATCAACCCCTCCACTCCCGCCTCATGGAAGCGGTCAAGATACCGCCGGAATGTCCGGTCGCACTCCCCCAGCAGCGCGTCCTGACAGAGACGGACAGCGCGCCATATTCCTGCTCGTAGTGGGGCAGCCA
>CAKKRD010000048.1 GCA_919902515.1 Nitrosomonadaceae bacterium
CCGACATCCTGGTCCCAAACCAGGCGCGCTACCAGGCTACGCTACACCCCGGAAAGGGCGACACTATACCTTTTGGCAGATAAAAGGTCAATTTGCGGTCATTTTTAGGTGAATTCAAATCTGAGCGGAGCGTGCCATTTTCAGCATGACCTGAGTCTGCATGACGCACATCAAGTGGCGGCGGCGCGGCCCTCGCGCCGCTTTGCGGTGATTGCATGGTTACCAAGTTTCATTAGTACATCCCAAGCCGGCCCCGGGAACTTATGCAGTTTGATCATCACGTCCTCCAGCGCTGCCAGAAAATAATCAACATCCGCTTCGCTGATATTGAGGGGCGGCAGGATTTTTATGATTGGTATGGCATGACCGGCTACCTGGGTGAGAATGTGGTGATCGTCCAGCAGCGGAATGACAATGGCCTGAGCGAAGAGATTCTCGTCCATCTTGTTGACCATGGCCCAAGCTGCCTTCAACGCCATCGATTCAGGTTTACCGAATTCGATGCCGATCATCAGGCCACGCTGACGTACCCCTTTCAGAAATTCATAGCGCGGCACCATTGCTTCAATGCCGCGGCGGAAGCGTGCACCGAGCTCACTGGCGCGCTCGGTGAGATTCTCATCATCCAATACAGCGAGCGAAGCCAGTCCCGCTGCCATCGCGAGATTGCCCATGCCGAAGGTGCTGGCATGGACGATTGCGCGATTCATCGAATCATAAACGCTGTTGTAGATTGCGCGGCGCGTGATGGTCGCGCCCACCGGCACATATCCGCCTGAAAGCGCCTTGGATAGACAGACAACATCGGGCTGCAGGCCATCGATCCACTGACAAGCCAGGAAACGTCCGGTGCGCCCCATGCCCGACTGAACTTCATCGCAAACCATTAATGCGCCATATTTGCGGCACAGGTTTTGCGCGGCGAGCAGATACTCGTCACTGGCGATGTTGACACCCTTACCCTGGATCGGTTCGAAGACGAAAGCAGCAATATCACCAACAGCAAGTCGCGCCTCAAGGCCGGCAAGATCGCCGAGCTTTACTTCCGAGCCGCCTGAGAGCAGAGGCTCGAATCCCCTGCGGAAGCTTGCTTCGCCGTTCAGCGACAGAGATCCTGTGGTCAATCCATGGAATGCTTTCGCGAGGTGAATGATGCAAGGACGTCCAGTTGCTGCGCGTGTGAACTTGATTGCTGCTTCGATGGCTTCCGTTCCCGAGTTGCTGAAATAGACGGTGTCAAGACCCTCGGGCATGCGTTTTGTAAGCTCACGCGCGAGAACACCAGCAAGTGGCGGGCCGTCAAAACCGACCCACCCAGGGAAATCGGAGTCCAGCACCTGCTGCAGTGCACCACGGATAGTCGGGTGGCGGCGGCCAAAATTGAAGACCCCCCAGTTGCAAAGGAAATCAAGGTAGCGCGTACCATCCTCATCCCAAAGATAAGGGCCTTCGCCACGTGTCCAGGAGTGATTGAAGCCAAGTATGCGCAGCACTTTGACAAAAACCGGGTTCACGTGCTCTTCAAAGATTTCGAAGTTCTTGCCGCGGGTTTCGGCGAGGATGGTGTTGATGTCGATAGGCATGGCTTAGATCCTCAATTCCAGGGAGGTGCGGCAGTGATCCGAAGCGTCGTCAGTGATACGACTGAACCGAATCGGTGTAGTGGGTTCGATGGTTTGCGAGATGTTGTTGAATCGGTATGACATTGCGTTATCTTCTTCCGTGTAAGTTTGAGTTGTCGAGTTTGCTCATCTCTGTACGCTTTTTTTGAGTAAGTCTGTCGGCGTTTTGTGTGGAGCAAATCAATTTAAGTTGTGTTCGGGCGAATAATTGCAACATAGAGTCCCATGTATCTTTGAACACGATGCCACCTTGCACACACAATATTAGCATGATAAAATAATTTCGAAATCGGCTCTCCGGTTTTTCGCGGACGGCTCAAGAGTTGAGACAGACGCCAGCACTGGTTCGATACGGGAAAACTCGGGACAGAGCGGCATTAATTAATGTGACTAGGGGCTCAATAACAGGATTCCAGCATCCACAAGTCCTAATAGACGAATTCCCCTTGTGAGTGACAGGGCATTGTCTGGAGGCATAATACCCCGTTTAAGAAGTTTCATTAGCTAAATGCCGATCATAGTTACACCCTAAAAATTATTTGTTTGGGATCTAAATAAGACGTCTTGCGAACATAGAAAATATAGCGTATCGTTGCGCCACAAAACCAATACGGACAAGACATTATCGCTATTCAGAACATGGTTATTCCGGATTCACGTTAAGCTTGGAATGACTTGTATTGGGATGGTGAATTTACTAGGCTGATAGCGTTCCTTTTCCTGAATGCTTGGAGTTGGATAAAGGCGCCGCGTAGCAACAGAAAAAGAATATGGAATAATTGCAGCGCGGTTATCGCTACGTATACCGGGAGTGTCTCATACAACTAATCCCGGATACTGGCTGAGAGGCGGGATGGGTATTCGTAGTAACATTTTGGGTCATACTGAATTCAGTAATCAAGTGGGGGAAATATGAGCAGTAAAGCAGCAGCAACCCTGTTGGGAATTCTGGCGATCGCCTTGTATTCAGGGCTGGGAATGGCGGCAGCAGATCCCTACCAGTTGAATTTTACAGAGCCAGCCAGCGCCATCGCCAGCCAGATATACGATCAGCACATCATGCTGTTGTGGATATGCCTGGCGATTTTCATCGGCGTATTCGGTGTCATGCTGTACTCCTTGCTCAATCACCGCAAGTCTCTGGGCTACAAGGCCGCAAACTTTCATCACAGCACCACAGTCGAGATCATCTGGACGGTTATTCCGTTTATCATTCTTATCGCCATGGCATATCCTGCCACCAAGACTGTCATCGCCATGAAGGACACGTCCAATCCGGACATCACGATCAAAGTGACCGGGTACCAGTGGCAATGGGGCTATGATTATCTGGTGGGCGAAGGTGCGGGAATCAGTTTTATCAGCAGATCAACTACCACACTGGATCAGCGCAACAACAAAGCCCCCAAGGATGAGTTTTACATGCTGAGAGCGGATAAACCGCTGGTGGTGCCGATAGGCAAGAGAGTGCGTGTGCTCGTTACCGCCAACGATGTGATTCATGCATGGTGGGTGCCCGCATTCGGCGTCAAGCAGGATGCGATCCCCGGATTCATACGCGATGCATGGTTTCAAGCCGACAAGGTTGGCACTTTCGTTGGTCAGTGCACGGAATTGTGCGGCAAGGATCACGGCTTCATGCCGATCGTGGTGGAAGTGATGGAGCCGGCACAATATACGCAATGGGTGGCGGAGCAGAAAGCGCAATCTGCTGCGGCAGTAGTCGATGTCAACAAGGTGTTCACTCTGGATGAACTGAAAGCCGCAGGCGAGAAAGTGTACGCGGGTAACTGTGCCGCCTGCCATCAGGCTAACGGCCAGGGCATTCCCGGAACATTCGTTGCGCTGGATGGATCGAAAGTTGCCACTGGCCCCAAAGCCGAGCACATCAACATCGTGGTGAACGGCGGCAAGGCCGGTAGCGCAATGGCCGCTTTCAAGCACCTGTCGGATGTGGAAATCGCAGCGGTAGTAACGTATGAACGCAATGCCTGGAGCAATATGACAGGTGACGTAGTACAGCCATCCGAAATTAACGCATTCAGAAAATAAGTAAGTACTAAGGAGAAGAACCATGGCAGCAGTACACGACGATCACGCACACGGCCACGGCCACGGACACGAGCACGGTCACGACGATCACGCGCACGGCCCCCCTAAAGGCATGATGCGCTGGTTGACAACGACCAATCACAAGGACATCGGTACGATGTACCTGTGGTTCTCTTTTTCCATGTTCATAGTTGGCGGGTTGATGGCATTTGGCATTCGGGCCGAATTATTTCAGCCCGGTATGCAGCTAATGACCCCGGAGTTTTTTAACTCGCTCACGACGAATCACGGTCTGATAATGGTGTTCGGCGCGATCATGCCGGCCTTTGTTGGTTTTGCCAATTGGCAGGTGCCGATGATGATCGGCGCTCCGGACATGGCTTTTGCTCGCATGAACAACTGGAGTTTCTGGTTGTTGCCGCCGGCGGCATTGCTGCTGGTAGCGGCATTTTTTGTACCGGGCGGTGCCGGTGCCGGTGGTTGGACATTCTATCCGCCACTGTCGGTGCAGATGGGCATGGGTATGGACATGATGATTTTCGCAGTCCACATCCTGGGAGCCTCCTCCATCATGGGCTCGATCAATATCATCACCACCATTCTCAACATGCGCGCACCGGGGATGACGCTGATGAAAATGCCGCTGTTTGTCTGGACTTGGTTGATCACCGCTTACCTGCTGGTGCTGGTAATGCCGGTACTGGCGGGCACGGTCACCATGCTGCTGACCGACCGTCATTTCGGCACCAACTTCTTCAACGCGGCAGGTGGCGGGGACCCGATAATGTTCCAGCACATTTTCTGGTTCTTCGGGCATCCTGAAGTCTACATCATGATATTGCCGGCATTCGGCATCGTCTCAGAGATACTGCCGACCTTCTCGCGCAAGCCGCTGTTTGGTTATTCGTCGATGGTTTATGCCACTGCCTCGATCGCCATTCTGTCGTGCGTCGTCTGGGCGCACCACATGTTTACCGTGGGAATGCCGGTGACAGCACAGTTGTTTTTCATGTATGCCACCATGCTGATCGCGGTACCAACCGGGGTGAAAGTATTTAACTGGACGGCCACCATGTGGCAGGGATCGATGAGCTTTGAGACGCCAATGCTGTTTGCCATTGGCTTCATTTTCCTGTTTACCATCGGTGGGTTCAGCGGCGTGGTGTGTGCGGTGGTACCGGTGGATATCCAGGTGCAGGAAACCTACTATGTGATTGCACACTTCCATTATGTGCTGGTATCGGGGTCGCTGTTTGCTCTGTTCGGCGGAGTCTATTACTGGCTGCCGAAATGGACCGGGCACATGTACGATGAATCACTCGGAAAACTTCATTTCTGGATGTCGATGGTTTTCTTTAATGTCACTTTCTTCGTGCAACACTTCTTGGGATTGGCGGGTATGCCGCGCCGTGTTCCCGATTATGCCTTGCAGTTCGCCGATTTCAATATGATCTCCAGCATCGGCGCATTCGGTTTTGGCTTAAGTCAACTGATATTCCTCGCAGCAGTGGTGAAGTGTATCCGCGGTGGAAAGAAAGCAGAGGCCAAGCCTTGGGAAGGGGCTACCACGCTGGAGTGGGATTTGCCATCACCGGCGCCGTATCATAGTTGGGTGACACCACCGGTCGTCAAGTAACGGGTACGGGATGCCACAGCACGCAGATGACAGGAAGCGCGGGAAATACAAAACACTGCTGATTCTGCTGGCAGTCGTGATAGGGATGTTTGTTTTGGCTATAATAAAAAAACTGTAAATGAGTGTAGTCCAAGCAAATACGACGATGATGAAAAAGCTGCTGATCGTTTCAGTGGCAATGTTTGGCTTCGGTTTTGCGCTAATACCGTTGTATGAAAAGATATGCGAGGTTGCCGGTGTCAACAATCTGCTGAACGCGGATACGCTGACGGGGAATGTTCAGGTAGATACCAGCCGCTGGCTGACAGTAGAGCTAGATGCCAATACACGCGGGTTGCCTTGGCAGTTCAAACCCATGCAAGCGAGTGTACGCATACATCCGGGCGAGTTGGTGGAAGTGATGTACGAGGTCAGGAACAATTCGGATCGTGAAGTGGCGGGCCAGGCGATACCGAGTTACAGCCCGCAACTGCTGGCGCAGCATTTGAAAAAACTGGAGTGTTTTTGTTTCACCAGACAGGTACTGAAGCCAAATGAGGTGCGGCAGATGCCGGTGCAATTCATGATAGAGCCGAGCTTGCCGGACGATGTGAGAGTCATGACTATTTCATATACATTTTTTGAACTGAGTAATGACTTGGTTGATACGGGTGGCAAGGCGAAACCGATTTGAAGAACGAAACCAAAGTGCAACGCAAGGCATCGTTCCTCCAAGCCATAAAAGCAGTATCGTGGGCTTTTTTCGGTATACGAAAAAAAAGTGATCATGATCATGATGCGGCGACGTTGACACTGGGACAAGTGATTGTTGCGGGTATCATTGGTGCGGCGATATTTGTGACCAGCGTGCTAATGATGGTCAAGCTGGTAACAAGCTAGAGATTAATTAAACCATAGGCAGGAGAGGGGACATGAGCCAAGAATCAAGTCAAGCAGGTAACTATTACATTCCACCGCCATCAACCTACCCTATGATAGGGTCGATAGCGCTGTTCTTCCTGGGGTTTGGTGCGGCATTTAGCGTCAATAGCCTGCCAATCGGGAAAGGACTGCTGGCAATTGGTTTTGCCGTTCTTTTCTACATGATTTTTGTCTGGTTCCGTACCGTGGCACGGGAAAGCGAGAGCGGCAAGTTCAACGAACAGGTAGATCGATCTTTCCGCTGGGGAATGAGCTGGTTTATTCTTACCGAGGTAATGTTTTTTGCCGCATTCTTTGGCGCACTGTATTACATGCGGGTGCTGTCGGTCCCTTGGCTTGCCGATCTGGAGCACAAGATATTGTGGCCTAATTTTACGGGTGGCTGGCCTGCAACCGGTCCCGGCATTACTGAGACATTTACTCCCATGGGCGCATGGGGATTGCCGGCAATCAACACGGCGCTGCTGCTGACTTCGGGCGTAACCTGTACCTGGGCGCATTGGGCACTCAAACTCAACAAACGCGGACAGCTAAATTTGGCATTGTTCCTGACGATAGCGTTGGGGATTACCTTTCTCGCCTGTCAAATTTATGAATACGGCCATGCTTACTCAGACCTCAACCTGAAGTTGACGAGCGGAGCCTATGGCGCAACATTTTTTATGTTGACCGGTTTCCATGGATTCCATGTAACAGTGGGCACGATCATGCTAATAGTGATTCTGTGTCGCTGCTTATCCGGGCATTTCACGCCTGAACACCATTTTGGCTTTGAAGGGGTGGCATGGTACTGGCACTTCGTTGACGTGGTCTGGCTGGGGCTGTTTATCTTTGTTTATCTAGTATAGGTACACGGCTAGCCGACGGTAGTCCGAAGATGGATGCCGCGCTGGGTTTTCACAGTAATAGCAGATGCCCGCCCCCTGGATTTTTAATCTAAGGGGTGGTGCTGGGATCAGGTGGTTGGGGTGCTGCTGAGATAGAACCCCAGCATCATCAGAGCGAATAGAACGATGGATAAACCGATGCGCAGGGTGAGAGCTTTGACTGCGCGTGTACTCTGTCCCTTATCCTTGACCAGGTAGTACATCGCCGATGCCAGACTGCCGAGGATGAAGAGAAAAAACAGGATCGCAACGATTTTCAAAATTTGTTCTTCTTTCGAGTACGGGGTCAGGTCGGGAGTTTAGCCGAGTTCAGCGTACTATCCAATGACTATTTCAGGCTGGCGGTTCCGACCGCGATTATGGTCCACAGCCGCTACAGTGTCGGTCATGGTGGTCATGCTGCTACTTGGCAACTGGCAGTTATCGCGGGCTCAGGAAAAAGAGGCGCGGCAGGAGCAGCTTGAGCGGTTATCGCAGCAATCCGCGGTTGCGATACCAACTATCCCAGCCAACTTGGAGGACCTTAAATTTCGCCGGGTTGAGGCGCGTGGCAGTTATGTTCCAGCGCACACGATTTACCTTGATAACAAGATATACCAAGGCGTCGCAGGCTATCATATTGTTACGCCGCTCCGGCTGGGCACCAGCTCCATGCATGTTCTGGTCAACCGTGGCTGGGTGGCGGCAGGTGGCGACCGCAGTAAATTGCCGGAAATTTCCACACCGACTGATCAGGTGGTTGTTGCAGGCATTGCAATCTCGCCAACACAAAGAACACTGGAGCTTTCCACAGAAACGGTAGCGGGAAAGGTCTGGGAGAATCTTCATCTGGAACGCTACCGTGAAGCTACGGGGCTTGCGTTACAACCGGTGGTGATACTGCAACAGGACGATTTAAAAGATGGTCTGGTGCGCCAGTGGGATCGTCCAGATTCAGGCGCTGCCAGAAATTTGGGTTATGCGTTTCAATGGTATGCCATGGCGCTGACGATCATGATTATTTATTTGGTGTTGAGTGTCAAACGAGAGCGTTCCCAGAAGAAGTAAACGTAAGCTGCTGCTATTATTAGTGCTGATGTGCACGCCGGTCTTCATTTCGTACCTGCTGTATTTTTCGAAGGTACGGCCAGCGAGCGACAACTACGGCGAGCTGATTGAAGTCAAGCCATTGCAGGGTAGTGCGTTGAATCAGGTCGATGACACGATATTCCGTATCCGTCAATTACGTGGTAAATGGGTGCTGCTGACGTTGGATTCGAGTACATGCGATGAGGGGTGTCGCAAAAAGCTGTATTACATGCGACAGGTGCGGCTGATGCAACACACTGAAAAGGACCGCATAGAACGGGTATGGCTGATAGACGATGGTGGATTGCCCGAACCCGGTCTGGTAGAAGAATACAAGGGCATGTGGCTGATTAATGCGAAAGATAGCCAGTTACGCGAGGAATTTCCGGCACCAGCATCACAACGCGATCACATTTACCTGATAGACCCGGTAGGAAACTTGATGATGCGCTTCCCCAAGGATCCCGATGCTGCAAGGATAGCCAAAGATATCAAGCGACTGCTCAAAGTCTCGCAGATCGAGCATGCGTTGAATATGCCGGGGACGAAACACTGAGATGCAGCCCGAACGATATACTTTGCGGGTTGATTTTAAGCCTGTAAATGAATTAGGAGACAATTGTCATGGCAACTAGCTTGGTTTGGCAGCATACCGCAACACGTATGCAGCAATTTTATCAATTGACCAAGCCGCGGGTTGTTTCGCTCATCGTTTTTACTGCGATTATCGGTATGTTTCTTTCGGTCCCGGGCGCAGTACCCCTGAATGCGCTGATTTTTGGCACATTGGGAATTGCTTTGGTGGCGGGCGCGGCGGCAGCCGTCAATTGTCTGGTGGAGCAGAAAATTGATGCGGTGATGGCACGCACGCGTGGCAGGCCTTTACCACAGGGAACGGTCACCTCACCGGAAACCTTTTTCTTCCTGGCATTGGTCGGTGGTGCGGGACTCTACATACTACACGAGTTGGTGAACCCGCTGACCATGTGGCTGACCTTGGCGACTTTCGTCGGCTATGCCATCATCTACACGGTGATACTGAAGCCGATGACGCCGCAGAACATCGTCATTGGTGGCGCTTCCGGCGCAATGCCACCGGTGCTTGGCTGGACGGCAGTGACCGGTGAGGTCTCCGCCGACGCATTGCTGCTGTTTCTCATCATTTTTGCATGGACACCACCCCATTTCTGGGCGCTGGCGCTCTATCGCAAGCTGGAGTACGCTAAAGTCGGCATGCCCATGCTGCCGGTGACACATGGTGACAAATATACCCGTCTGCATGTGCTGCTGTATACGTTGATACTTATCGCCGTGACGCTGATGCCCTATGTCACCAAGATGAGCGGGCTGATTTATCTCGCCGGTGCGGTAGTGTTGGATGCTGTTTTCCTGTATTACGCGGTAAAGATTTATCGCGATTACAGTGATCAGCTTGCACGTAAAGCATTCCGTTTCTCGATCATATATCTGGCCGCTCTGTTTGTCGCATTGCTGGTAGATCATTACATCCGCTTTTGAGCGGTTCCGTGAAATCTCTTAATGCATTTCTGGTCGCTGCAGGGCTGGCGATAATTTCTCTGGCTGGCTGCAGCGGTGAGGCCAATCGCGGCGAGGCCAAACCAACATTCCTTGCCACAGATATTACCGGCGCCGCTTTTGGCCGGGACTTCAAGCTTGCCGATCATACCGGCAAGGTGCGTTCCCTGGCGGATTTCAAGGGCAAAGTAGTGGTGCTGTTTTTCGGCTATACCCACTGCCCCGACATATGTTCCGCGACCATGGGGGAGCTGGCCGCCGCCATGAAGAAACTGGGCAAGGATGCCGAGCGGGGGGTGCAAGTGCTGTTTGTGACGATCGATCCGGAGCGCGACACTTCCGCGCTGCTGGCGCAATACGTGCCCGCATTTGATCCGACATTTCTGGGTCTCTCCGGTGATGCACAGGCCACGCAAGAAATCGCCCAGGAATTTAAAGTCGTTTATCAGCAGCAGGCAGGAGTGGCCCTGGACCAACACATGGAGCATTCCACTGGAACCTATATTTTCGACACGGCAGGAATGCTGCGGTTGTATGTGAGTAATGGCAAGGGCAGAGATGTATTTGCCCACGACATTGCTGAGTTGCTTAAGACGCGCTGACTGAAATATCGGAGCGGATACCGGGTCTAGGGAAACAGCTTGCCCGGATTAAGAATATTGTTTGGGTCAAACACCCGCTTGATGGCTTTCATCAGGGCAAGCGTTGCCGCATCGACCTCCTTGCCAATATAAGCGCGCTTCTCGCTGCCGATGCCATGCTCGCCCGACAACGTGCCATTAAGTTTTATCACTAGATCGAATACCTCGGCCAGGCATTTCTCTGCCCGTTCCATTTCACCGCTATTGTCCGGGTTCACCAGCAAATTGACGTGGATATTGCCGTTGCCGGCATGGCCAAAATTAACATTGGCAATCTGATATCTGCCGCTCAGTTGCATTAGTCCATCCAGAAATTCCGGCAGTGCAGCAACTGGCACAACCACATCCTCGTTGATCTTTTTTGGTGCGATATCACGCAGTAGTGGCGACAATGCCTTGCGGGCTTGCCACAGAGTGGCGGTATCGGCAACCCGCTCTGCACGCAACAATCCGCCGTTATGGCAAGCAGAAAGAATTGATTCAGCTGAGTCCGAGATATCACGGGAAGATCCATCTACCTCGATCATTAGCATGGCGCAGGTGTCCGCAGGCAGCATTTCGGGAAAGCGTCCACGTATCAAGTTTAGCGAACCCGCATCCAGAAACTCAAGGGCGCTGGGAACCTGAGGAAGCGCCATGATTGCAACTATCGCTGCAGCGCAACTCGTAGCATCGCGGTAATGCGCAGTGAGGCCACCGCAGGCTGATGGCAGAGGAGTGAGCTTGAGCGTTGCTTCAGTGATGATAGCCAGCGTTCCTTCGGAACCAATTAGAAGTCGTGTGAGGTCATATCCCACCACCCCTTTGGTGGTATAGCAGCCGGTCTTGATAACATCGCCCTTACCCGTTACTGCTTTCAATCCCAGTACGTGATCGCGGGTGGTGCCATATTTCACCGCGTGTGGACCCCCTGCGGAGGTGGCAAGATTACCGCCTATGCTGGAGTAAGCCGCGCTGGAAGGATCGGGTGGCCAAAAAAATCCGTAGGGTCGGGCTGCATCCTGCACTGACTGATTGAGCACGCCGGGCTCGGCTACGATAACGCGATTCGCGGGGTCGACCGCGATGATGCGCAACATGCGCTCCAGCGACAATGCCACACCGCCCTGCTCAGGAAGGCTCCCGCCTGCGGTGCCAGTGCCGCGTCCACGTGGCGTGAGCGGGATATTATGTCTATTGCACAGCGCTACAATACTCAGCACCTCATCTGATGTGAGTGGAAACGCGACTGCTTCTGGCGGGAAAATTTTTCGACTATTATCATAGGCATAGGCGTAGCAATCAACCGGGTCGGTATAAAGCCGGTCAGAAGGAAGTAGAGATTGAAGCTGAGCGAGGAAATCAGGAGAGAGCATAGGCGGAGGATAAACAATCAAGAAATCGGCCGCAGAGTGCTTCGGCGCGTATCTTCGTCCAACCCGGCAACCAGGAAAATTGATTGTAGAATCATCAGAAGTGGTTCTCTGGCACAGGCATCCGGGATTTGGAAATTAATCCAGATACTCGAATACTTTTACTACTTTCAGTACCCCGCTGGTGGAGCTGGCAATCTCCGATGCACTCTCGGCTTCTTGACGTTTAACCAACCCCAGCAGGTAGACCACTCCGTTCTCCGTCACTACTTTTACGTGATTTATCTGAAATCTGCCGCCGTCCAGGAAGCGCCCTTTGACTTTTGTTGTGATCAACATGTCATTACTTCTGGAGATGAGTGTGCTGGCATTAGCAACAGCGATTTCGTTGGTGACATTGCGTACGTTGCTTATGTCCTTGATCAGATTTTCGACTTCTTTTTTCATGGCTTCGGTGGGCGCTTCTCCGGTGAGCAGCACGTTACGGTTGAAGCTGGTGACATTGACATGAACATTGGCGCCCAGTTTTTCTCTGATATATTTGGCACTCTTGAATTCAATTCCCTCATCTTCAACAAAAGTGCCGCTGGTGCGCCGATCTTCAGATACTGCAAGACCGGTACCAACACCGGTGATAATGCCGGTGGCAACGAATACTTCGCAACCAGAGAGGGTCGGCAGCAGCAAGGCAAGCAGCAGCCAGTTTCGATTTATGTTTGTCATTTAGTCCGCTCCTGTTATTCGCCGAAGGCATTCTTGATCCACTCTACTTCCAAGCCATCGCTACCGGACAATAACACAGCATCAAAGCGGCATGGCGGTACGGATTTTAACTTGGCAAGATAGTGCCGTGCCGTACGTAGCAGTTTTGTCTGCTTGGATAATGTGATGCTGGCTGCCGCGCCACCAAAAATCTGACTCGTGCGCATCCTAACCTCGACGAACACCAATGTCACACCATCACGCATGATGAGATCAATCTCGCCAAAGCGGCAGCGGTAGTTCCTTTCCAGCAAAACAAGGCGCTGCCGTTGCAGAAATTCTGCCGCATAGTGTTCGGCTTCGCCACCTTTCATTTCCGCGTACCCTTATACCGTCAGCTTTCGGCGTGACTTGGTGTTGCGCTATCCGCTGCACAGCAACTCAACATCGGCCGGTTTTCTGGCCGGGTGGAAAATAGCCGCGCGCTGCCGTATAGTACAGTGATCAACACCAGATCAGAAAAATCGGGACGATACGCTGCAGTGCGAGGCTATGCTACCAAAAAGTACATTATATGTGGTTGCCACCCCGATAGGTAATCTGCGCGACATCAGTCTGCGGGCGCTGGACATACTCGCAGCAGTGGACGTGATCGCTGCCGAGGATACGCGCACCACCGGGCATTTGCTGGCGCATCACTCGATAGCCGGAAAGATGATGGCCCTGCATCAGCATAACGAACGCACTGCTGCGGAGAAGATTATCGCCTTGCTCGCAGCGGGGAAATCCGTCGCCCTTGTCACCGATGCCGGCACCCCAGGGATCTCTGATCCCGGGGCTATTCTGGTTAGCATAGTGCGCGAACAGGGCTACAGGGTGACGCCAATACCCGGTGCAAATGCCGCGTTGTGTGCGTTGTCGGCGGGCGGAATCGCCGAACCGCATTTTCTGTTTTACGGATTTCTCCCAGCAAAGACCGGAGCACGCAAACGCGCATTGGAAGGATTAAAGTCACAACCCTATACTCTGGCATTTTATGAGGCGCCCCACCGCATTCTCGAATGTGTAGCAGACTTGGTTGCGGTGCTGGGAGCGCAGCGCCAGCTTATTTTTGCCAGAGAGCTGACGAAATTGTTCGAAACCATCCATACCTGTGCTTTGGGTGATGCCCTGGCGTGGCTGCAAGCCGATGCCAACCAGCAGAAAGGGGAATTTGTGCTGTTGCTGTCCGGGGCGGAAGTTCAGGATGAGGCTGGAATCAGCGATCAATCCAGGCATACGCTGGAGTTGCTGCTGGAGAATTTGCCGCTGAAACAGGCGGTAAAACTGGCAGCGGAAATCACCGGCGAAAGTAGAAAGATGTTGTATGCGCTGGCGTTGTCGCTGAAGGTGGGGAATTCGGTGCAATAAATCACGGTTTATAACAATGTGATTTAACAATTCATAATCAACAAGATAAGATTGCTTCCGAGTTTAAGCCCGATAAGCTGCTGGCGCGAGAATGCGGCTAGCGATTATAATCAGCGGGTCGCATTCACAGTTTATTGGTTCTTGCGAACGTGGGTAGCCCCCACTGACATCTAAAATTTTTGGAGATTAATTTATGAAAACACCTGCTATTTTTTATCATGCTGGTTGTCCCGTCTGTGTTGAAGCCGAGCGTCAGGTCGCTGATGCTCTGGATCCCACCCGTTACGAAGTGGAACACGTGCATCTCGGCGAGCAACCGGGGCGCATTGCAGCCGCCGAAGCGGCTGGTGTTAAATCGGTACCGGCACTTGTGATTGGTGGGGCAGCTTTCCACATCAATTTTGGTGCACCGATGTCTGCACTGAAGGGCTAATTACAAAAAATGGCGGGCATACCCGCCCGCCATTTTGGAAAATCCATCCTGTACATCACTAGCGGCTAAGGCCGTATCAGTTTCTCAGAATTCTCCTGCTTCGCATTACGGTTTTCCCTCCCGGTCTGCTTTGTTGCTACGCCGGATTGAACGCAATAACCATATTCCACCGATTGTCGCGCAGAAGGAACCGAGCACTCCAAAGAGAGGAAATCCAAACAAAGTGTGGCCACCAGTTACGGTCATGACGATGGAGGAGCCGACAATGAGCGCAGCGACAATGAGACCAGCAGCGAGCCGGTTGACAGCACCATCGAGTTGGTCACCGACGTGTTTGAGGTGCGTGACGTCAATGTGAATATCCAGTTTGCCGCGTCGGGCAGCGCGCAGCAGTCGGGAGAGATCATGCGGCAAGTCAGCGATGATGCCAATCATTTCGCTGGTCGCCCGCCAGCCGCGTTTAACCAGCGCCGAGGGAGTATAGCGAGCGGCCACCTCGTCACGCAACAGAGGCAGTGCTTCGCCAGCCATGTCAAAGTCCGGTTCAAGTTCACATCCCATGCCTTCGAGCGTGATGAACGCCTTGGTGAGCAGCGCCAAATCGGGCGGCAGGACAAGCCGGTGCTCGCGCAAGCTAGCCACGATTTCCGAGAACATGGTGCCGAACCTGAGCTGTTTCAACGGCACGCCTTGGTATTGCTCGACGAAGGTCTGGATTGACAGTATCAGACCGCTTTCATCCGCCACGCCGTCGCTCGTCCAGTCGAGCAGCACGTCGACGACGCTCGTGTGGTCATGCTGCAGCAGTCCCAGCAAAAGATGGACTAACTGGTCGCGACGTTCTTCGGTAAGCCGCCCGACCATGCCAAAGTCAATGAAAGCGAGGCGGTTGCCGGGCAAATAGAACACGTTGCCGGGATGCGGGTCGGCGTGAAATAAACCATCCTTGATGACCATCTTCATCACTGCGCGCGCACCGCGGTGGGCGAGTATCTTGCGGTCAAGGCCTGCATGATCGACAGCGCCAAGGTCGCGCCCGGGGATGCCATCGATGTATTCCTGCACACATACCCGCTCTCCCGTCCATTGCCAATAGACACGAGGGATAACGATGAGCGCAGGTGCGGTATCGCCAACAGGTGGGTTACGGGGGGAATCCGGGTCAGAATACCCTACAAAATTTGCTGCGATGCGTTCGGCATTGCGGCATTCGGTGGTGAAATCGAGCTCGTGCCGCAGTGATTGGGCAAACTGTCGCACCACTTCCTGCGGGCGGAAATAGCGCAGCTCCGGGCTTTCTGTCTCGGCCCATTCTGCCAACCTCGACAGCCAGCGCAGATCAGATTCGATGATCGGCAGGATGCCGGGCCGGCGCACCTTGACCACCACTTCGCTGCCGTCTTTGAGGCGGGCGCGGTGCACCTGGGCGATGGATGCAGCTGCCAGAGGTTGTGGATCGAACGCGGCGAATACCTCCTCGGGCGCGGCACCCAGGTCTTCGGTGAGCTGCTGATGTATCTCGGGATAGGGAACAGCAGGCACGTTGTCTTCCAGCTTACTGAACTCGGCGATCCACTCGGGCGCAAAGAGGTCTACGCGGGTAGCGAGAATCTGGCCGAGCTTGACGAAAGTCGGTCCCAGTTCCTCCAGTGCTCGCCGCACCCGGGCATGAGGTTCGAGGTGGGCCATTTCCTCTGCTGCATGCCAGTGTAATACTCGGCCGGCCCGCTCCAGCGCACTGGCAAGTCCCATCCTGCGCACCATGTTGCCGAAACCGTGGCGAATCAGGATCGAGGCGATCTCATGCAGGCGGCCGAGGTCGCGCGCCGCCATCAGTGCCTGCCAGAGCATTAGTTATCCTTGGGCTTGTCGCCTGGCTTGACCCGCTCTGCCAAGCCGCTGAGTACGCCGGCGGCGATTTTGCGCAACAGATCGGCGGTGGCATGAGTCAACTGCACTCCTGCTTCCAGTTGGGTGTGACCGGCCGATGTCATCTGCTGGGTGAAGGTTGTCAGGGTATCTTTCAACTGGGTACCGACAGCAGTGCCGTTGCGCTTCGCATGGGAGGCCAGATCGTGCAGGGTGTCTGCCACCAGTCCCTTGGCGGCCGAGGCTGAGACTTGCAGCGTTTCCAGGAACAAGGTCTCCAGGCTTTCTATGTCGGCGCGCGCACGCGCGAGTTCTTCATGGGAAAATTTCTGCGCCCGGCCCGCTGCCTCCTCCACTGCCAGTTTTGACGCTTCGGCAAGCTGCGCCAGTGCAGCATCCAGTCCGGCGACGGCATCGGTTAGCTGGGTCTGTGCCGTATGCGTTTGGGCAGTTGTTTGTTGCAACTTTTGCTGCGCCCCTTCGCGCGCACCCTGCATCACCGCAGTCATGATGCGGCGTAAAGACGCAAGATCATGGATTTGCGCGCTCAGCGCTGCGAGCGTCAGGTGCTGCACTGTTTCCTGAACATTATCGCCTTGCGCAACGGCGCTGCGCACCTCGGCTTCGAGCTTGGTGGTATCGTTACTGCTGCCAACATTGTTGCCGGTTTCATTCTGCATGATGAAAGACCTCCTGAAGTGATGAGACAAGTGATGCGTAATTCATTCTTTGTTCTGCGTGGCAAGCCGGTCGAGGCCGCCCATATAGGGGCGCAAGGCTTCCGGAATGGACACGCTGCCATCGGCATTCTGACAGTTTTCCAGAACCGCCACCAGCGTGCGCCCCACTGCCAGCCCTGAGCCATTCAGGGTATGCAGCAGTTCCGGCTTGCCCTTTTCGTTGCGAAAGCGCGCCTGCATGCGCCGTGCCTGGAATGCCTCACAATTGCTGCACGAAGAAATTTCGCGGTAAGCATTTTGCGCGGGCAGCCACACCTCGATGTCGTAAGTCTTGGCAGCGGAAAATCCCATGTCGCCGGTACAGAGTACCATCACGCGATAAGGCAGTTCCAGTTTTTGCAGAATCTTTTCGGCATGGCCGACAAGTTGTTCCAGCGCCTCGTAAGATTTTTCAGGGTGAACGATTTGTACCAACTCCACTTTGTCGAACTGATGCTGGCGGATCAGGCCGCGTGTGTCCTTGCCGTAGCTGCCCGCTTCGGAGCGGAAGCAGGGTGTGTGCGCGGTGAGCTTGATCGGCAGCGATTCCAACGCAACAATCTGATCGCGCACGGTGTTGGTAAGCGGAACTTCTGATGTTGGAATTAGATAGTGTCCAACAAGAGAAGACACAAATTCAATTAGCTCTGTGTGCAGCGATTTTTCCCTGTTGCTACTGGCTTCTATCTTCTGAGTTATCTTCTGAAGACGCTCAACAGAAATACTCGAGAATTGAAAAGAAGGAACTTTAAACAAATCAATCTCAAATTTTGGCAACTGGCCGGTGCCGTGCAAGCTCTCCGCATTGACCAGATAGGGTACATAGGTTTCAGTATAGCCATGTTCCTGCGTATGTGTATCCAGCATGAATTGCGCCAGTGCGCGATGCAAGCGTGCAAGCCCGCCTTGCATCAGGCTGAAACGCGCCCCGCTGAGTTTTGCGGCGGTCTCAAAATCCAGCAACCCCAGGCTCTCACCGATAGTCACATGGTCTTTTACCGCAAAATCAAATCTGCGTGGTATTCCCCAGCGGCGTACTTCCCGATTATCTGTTTCGCTCCTGCCTTCCGGCACAGTGTTATGTGGCAGATTTGGAATCACTTCCAACAACTGCTGCAATTCACTCTGTATTTCACCTAGTCTTTTCTCGGCTTCCTTTAGCTGATCGGGGATTTTCTGCATTTCACGCATTAAATCCCCGATTTCATCATCGTCCGGACCATGCCCAGCACCACGAAGCTGACCAATCATTTTTGAGATGCGATTTCTAGCTTCTTGCAACTCCTGTGTGTGCGTTTGAATGGTTTTACGTTGTAATTCAAGTTCATGAAAGTCCGCTGTTTCCAGCATGAAACCGCGCATGGCAAGGCGCTTGGCAACATTTTCCAGATCGGTGCGTAATAGCTGAATATCTAGCATGCAAACTCCAAATCACGTGCGTTGTGTCCACAGCCTGGTGGGCGCAGGAAGTCCTAGATTTTTTTCTTCGCCTGTTTGTCCAGTTCGCGCAAATGCGCCAGTTTTTCCGAGATTTTTCCTTCCAGCCCGCGTGCTGTCGGCTGATAAAATTTTTGCTCGGTCATGCCGTCAGGAAAATAATTCTCTCCAGAAACGTAGGCTTCCGGCTCGTCATGGGCATAACAGTATTCGCGTCCGAAACCCAGTTCCTTCATCAGCTTGGTGGGCGCATTGCGCAAATGCTCCGGCACCCGGCGTGACTTGTCACCAGTGATAAAAGACCGGGCTTTATTATACGCCACGTAGGCGGCGTTGCTCTTGGGTGCGCAGGCCAGATATAGCGTTGCCTGCGCCAATGCCAGTTCGCCTTCCGGGCTGCCCAGGCGCTCGTAAGTTCCGCAGGCGTCCAGCGCCATCTGCAGTGCGCGCGGATCGGCCAGGCCAACGTCCTCCACTGCCGCGCGAATCAACCGCCGACCGATATAAAGCGGATCTGCACCGCCATCCAGCATGCGGCACATCCAGTAAAGCGCGGCGTTTGGGTCGGAACCGCGTAGAGATTTATGCAGTGCTGAAATCTGGTCATAAAATTCATCCCCACCCTTGTCGAAACGACGCACATTGCTGGAAAGCGCATTGCGCGCATAATCCACGCCGATTTCTGAGACCCCCTCGGTTTCCGCCGCAGTTTTCACCTGTTCCAGCAGATTAAGCAAGCGCCTTGCATCACCGTCAGCGTATCCAATCAATAAACCTCTTACAGCATCGGTGAAGCTTAGTCCCTGCAATGCGTGGCTCCCCACCCGCTCAAACAAGGTGGCAAGTTCGTCTTCGGACAAAGCGGTGAGCACGTAAACCTGGGCGCGTGACAATAATGCGCTGTTGATCTCAAACGAAGGGTTCTCGGTGGTGGCGCCGATTAAGGTCACCAGTCCCTGCTCGACATACGGTAGAAACGCATCCTGCTGTGACTTGTTGAAGCGGTGTACTTCATCCACGAACAGGATGGTATGGCGCCCCGATTGCTGCAACACCATTTGCGCTCGCTCGATGGCATCGCGGATGTCCTTGACTCCCGACAACACCGCTGACAGCGCAACGAATTCAGCGTCAAACGCCAGCGCCATGAGTCGAGCCAGAGTGGTTTTGCCGGTGCCGGGGGGGCCCCACAGAATCATTGAATGAGGTTTGCCGGATTCAAATGCAAGACGCAATGGCTTGCCTGCTCCAAGCAGATGCGCCTGGCCGATAACATCTTCCAGCTTCTTGGGACGCAGCCGTTCCGCCAGTGGTGCGGCCGGTTTATGTTTCTCGAACAGATCAGTCACTGATCACGTCCGCGCTCTCGGGTGGAGTGAATTTGAACAAGCCAGGTGCGAGCCTGGGATTTTTCTCCAGCCCGGAAAATATAAGCACCGTAGTCTGACCAAAATTATCGCGTAACTCCATTGCCGTCAGCACCCCCTCCGGTGTAAATCCCAAGCGCACCAGTTCAAATGTGCCCTCCTTAGTCTTGGGTCTGGCTTCCAGCCATTCCAGCCCCCCTTGCAGGCCGTTTTCGCCAAGATCGAAATTGGATTCGATGGCGTTGCTGCCGGCGAGCAGCGCAGCCGGACTGCTACCGATGGCAAGATCTAGCTTGCGTACCGTGACCTGGTTAAGATCACGGTCGTAAAACCATACCTTGGCGCCATCGCCGACGATCAGTTGCTCATAAGGCTTTTCGTACGTCCATCGAAACTTGCCGGGGCGTTCGAATTGCATGGTGCCACTTGCTTTCTGCGCCACACGCATATTTCTGTCGAGCAAGGTCTGTGAAAATGTCGCCCGAACGGTGCGCGTGTCGTGAATGAAGGTCTTGAGACTATCTATGGCAGCAGACTGTGCTGTAGAAGGAAGCAGACAGAACAGCAGGAAAAAATAGAAGCGGACTGGAAGGTTCATAGCGTTTCTCGATAGAAATCTGTAAAGTATTTAGCTACGGCTGACCAGAACCAGTCACTTTTAAGCGCCATATATCCATCAAAGTCGCAATTTACCGGACTGCGGGGCATTGTTGGTGATACACAGTGTAACTGTGGTGCTAATTCTACCGATTTCTGTTGTCAGTAGGAGAACTGAAAGAGACTTGGCCATACGTCACAAGCACGGACGGTGATTGAGGTGATCTCGTTTTTCTGGTGATTGTCGTTATCGATAGACACCCCATCAGTACCAGGCTATTTTTAGTGACTGCCAAGCAATAAATAAATTGGAACAAAGTCGTCCGGTTTATTGGTGTGTCGAAAGCGTAAAGCTTATTGCTGGCGCAGGTTGCAGCGCAAATAATTTGGTGCCGATTTGAAATCAGTTTATTCATATTCCGGTTCGAGTAACTTCCAGAAGTTAAATCTTCTGGGGATGAGCTATGAACTTGGGCAAAACGTTGTTCGCGCAACTTATGGGGTTTGTTCCGTGGACCAGCTTCACGAGAATCGTGGCACGTCATGGTGGCGATTCCGGCGTGCGCAGCCTGAGTTGTGCCGAGCAATTCCGTGCCATGGCCTTTGCACAACTGACCTACCGAGAGAGTCTGCGCGACATCGAGGCTTGTTTGCTGGCCAACCAGACGAAGCTGTACAGCATGGGCTTTCGCACGCCAGTCAAACGTTCGACGCTGGCCGATGCCAACGAGGGGCGCGACTGGCACATCTGGGAAGACTTGGCGACGGTGCTTATCCGACGTGCACGCAAGTTGTATTGCAACGGCAGTTTTGGTGTCGATCTTTCCAATGCCGTCTATGCTTTGGATGCTACGACCATCGACTTGTGCCTGTCGTTGTTTCCATGGGCACCGTTTCGTTCCGCCAAGGCTGCGGTCAAATTGCACACTCTGTTGGATTTGCGCGGCAATATTCCGGCCTTCATCCACATCTCGGATGGCAAGACCCACGAGGTCAATGTGCTGGATACCCTGCTCGTCGAAGCGGGTGCGTTCTATGTGATGGATCGAGGGTATCTGGATTTCAGTCGGCTGTTCACTCTGCATCAGGCGGGGGCGTTCTTCGTGACCCGAGCCAAGCGTGGCATGAACGCACACAGGGTGTATTCGATGAAGGTCGATCGGAGTACCGGACTCATCTGCGATCAGCGCATCGCGCTCGACGGTTTTTACACCGCTCAGAACTATCCCGAGCAGTTGCGGCGCATTCGCTTCAAAGACCCGGAAACCGGCAGGACGCTGGTATTTCTGACCAACAACACGGCCTTGCCTGCGCTGACGATTGCCGCACTGTACAAGAGCCGCTGGCAAGTCGAATTGTTCTTCAAGTGGATCAAACAGCATCTGCGTATCAAACGTTTCATCGGCCACAGCCAGAATGCGGTGAAGACGCAAATCTGGTGTGCCGTTTCCACTTACGTGCTGATTGCCATTGTCAAAAAGGAGCTTCAAATTGATGCCTCTCTCTACACTCTGTTACAGATTTTGTCGGTTTCTGTTTTTGAGAAAACACAGCTACAACAAGCTTTTCAAGGCGCCGCCTACATTTCAGAACAGAGCAACCCTGCTAACCAACTAGATTTGTTCGACTTTTAACCGGACGCTAATGAAATTGGAACTATATTGAAATAAGACAGCCTAATTAACGCAAGTGGAATGTTTTATCCGCTGTAATAAAAGTAGTTATTTTCAATCAATGAGATAGGAGGTAACGACAATGGCAACAACATTAGGAACATCAAGCCATGCGGGATCG